>CAUUJL010000005.1:0-49770 GCA_963545375.1 uncultured Oribacterium sp. | reverse complement strand
TCTTTAGTGATACCGTTCCAGATATCTCCCAGCTTATATTCCTTGTCGGATACAAACTGGTGGCAGGGATAAAGTTCACCCTGGGCGGAAACCGCCATATACTCGGTTCCGGAACCGCAGCCGGAGATTCTCTTATAAATGCAGGGACCTCTGTCCAAATCCACCATGTAATGGTAGAAGGTTACAGGATCTCCTGCTTTTTTTCTGCGAAGCAGGTCCAGTGCCAGCTTTTCATACTGCTCATAAAGGATGGGCAAGTCTTCCTCAGTCAAGGCGGAAGGCTCTCCCGGCTTTAAAACCACCGGCTCCATGGACAGCTCTTTAAAGCCCAGCTCATCCGCCATGTGGGCAATATCTTCCGTAAAATCCGTATTAAAATGGGAAAAAGTACCTCTCATGTAGTACTCCTTGTCTCCACGCTTTTCCACAAAACGCTGGAACTTGGGCACGATTTGGTCGTAGCTTCCCTTTCCCTTTCGGTCTACACGAAAGCGGTCATTGACTTCCTTTCGTCCATCCAGGCTTAAAACCACATTATGGCATTCTTCATTTGCCCAATCCATGATTTCTTCCGTAAGTCCTACGCCGTTGGTGGTCAGGGTAAAACGGAAGTTCTTTCCCTTTTCCTTCTCGATGGAGCGGGCATAGGCAACCAGATCCTTACAAACCTGGAAGTTCACCAAGGGCTCTCCGCCAAAGAAATCCACTTCTAAGTTACGGCGGGTGCCGGAATTTTCAATGAGGAAATCCAGGGCTCTTTTTCCGGTTTCAAAGCTCATAAGCCCTGACTCTCCGTGATAATGTCCTTGGGAAGCAAAGCAGTAGGAGCAAGCCAGGTTACAGCTGTGGGCTACCAAAAGACAAAGAGCCTTAATCACATTGCCGCTATGGGACTTTAATTTTCCTGCCAAAGGCGCATAGTTGTCTTTGGTAAAAAGCTTCTTGCTCTCAATCAATTCGTCTATGTCTGAAAAGCAGTCCTGAAAGTCCTGCTCTGTACTCTCGGGAAATTCCACTTTAAGCTTTTGGAGCACTTCCTCTCTGGAAAGTCCTTTGTCTAAATAGCCGATGGCGGCGTAAGCCAGCGGATCTGTAACATGGATGCTTCCGCTATATACATCCAAAACAATATGTCTTCCGTTCATCAAATACTGGTGAATCATTTACCCTTCCTTCTATAAAACGAATGTATAAATCAAATCAATACATAAACCATATCAACATATAAACCATATCAATACATAAACCATATCAGTATCAATAAAATCAATGCATAAAGATAATGTATCAATCAATGGCGAAAAAAAAGAACTGTGTCTGCACACAGCTCCTTCTTCTGAGAAATCCTTAGTTGTTTTCGTTCTCGCAGTTTTGATTTGCGATACCGCAGCTGGTCTTACAAGCAGATTGACAAGATGTTTGACACTCTCCACATCCGCCGTGCTCAACACTCTTCTCTAAATCTCTGGTGCTTAAGGTAATAATGTGCTTCATTTCCTATCCCTCTTTCTCCTGAATGCTTTTTCAAGCAATTTATTTACTCCTGCATTTTACCTGTTACGCTAAAACTTTGTCAAGATTGGAAAGGGATTTTCTTTCCCTTTAGAGGAAAATATGGTAGTCTTAGAGGGACAAAAATGAATTTGCTTACCATAAAGGAGTGAGTCTATGGGATTGATAAAAGCAGGTAAAGAAGCGGGAATTTCCGTTTTAGCAGATCAGTGGAGAGAGTATTTCTATTGTTCTTCCTTAGATAATGATACCCTCATGACCAAGGGGCAGAAGAGAATTGGACAAAACAGTTCCAATACTCGAGCTTCAGACAATATTATTTCCAACGGTGCTGTCATTGCCGTAAACGAAGGACAGTGTATGCTGATTGTGGAGCAGGGTGCCATCGTGGAGCTGTCTGCAGAGGCAGGAGAGTTTGTTTTCGATTCCTCCACGGAACCCAGTATTTTCTACGGCCCACTGGGCGAAAGCGTAGTAGAAAGCTTTAAGACCTTTATGAAGCGTTTGAGCTTCGGCGGAGACACGGCAAAGGATCAACGCATTTATTTCATTAATCTCAAGGATATTGTGGGTAATAAATATGGTACCGTAAACCCCATTCCTTTTAGAGCGGTGGATCCCAACATTAATCTGGACATAGAGATTTCCCTTCGCTGTCACGGAGAATATGCTTATAAGATTACGGACCCTGTACTCTTCTATAGGAATCTTGCGGGCAATGTGGAGGGGGATTATAAGAAGGAAGAGGTGGAGTCTCAGTTAAAGTCTGAGCTTTTAACCAATTTACAACCTGCTTTTTCCCGTATTTCCGAACAGGGAATCCGCTACCACAGCATTCTCAGCCATACGGATGACATTGCTCATGCCTTAAATGACATTCTTTCCAGCACCTGGGGCGGACATTACGGCATTAAGATTACTAGCTTCGGTATCAGCTCCATCAAGGCACCGGAAGAAGATGAGAAGATGATTAAGGAAATGCAGAGAGATGCTGTTTTCCGGGATCCCAGAATGGCGGCGGCTTATCTTTCCAAGGCTCAGGGAGATGCCATGAAGCTGGCTGCAGGTAATACCGCTACAGGTCCTATGATGGCTTTTGCGGGAATGAATATGGCAAACCAGACCGGCGGTTTCAATGCTTCCGAGCTTTTCTCCATGGGGGCAAATCAGGGGAATCCACAGGCTGGACAAAATGCCGCTAATCAGGCAAATGCAGGAGCTCAGGGAAGCATCTTTGGACAGGTAAATGTTCCTATGCAAGAAACTGCAAATGGTGCCGTACCAGCTGCAGAAGCAGGCACAGCGGAGGATTGGACCTGCGCAAAATGCGGACATACCCATAATACCGGGAAGTTCTGCTCTGAATGTGGAGAGGCTAGAGCGGATAAATGGGATTGTCCGGAGTGCGGACATACCGGCAATGTAGGAAAGTTCTGCCCGGAGTGCGGACATAAAAGATAAAATATAGACCGGACTGTGAAGAAGAAAGGGCAGAATAGAGACTTTCTTTTTCACAGTTTTTCTATATAGAAACAGCTATAGGGTAAAATTCTTGACTTATGTTCTTAAGGATGGAGGACGATATGGATAAAGAGTTACTGGGCTGGCTTTCTCCCAAGGGAGATTTCTTTCCTACAGACTGGGGAAAGCATTGTATGGAAGCGGAAAGAATTTTAATGAAATTAGGGCTATATGAGGAATTTTCAAAGCAAAGCCTATTCAATGCCGGAGATTTTTTAAGTGGAAGAGGCTATGTGCTTTTGCATAATCCCAGTAAGAAAAAACTGATGGCTACAGCTCTTTGTCCCCTAAGTAAGGCGCAAAGAAATTTTCTTTACGGATATTTTTTGGAGTTGGGAAGAGGAAGAGAGGCGGAATATTATTTAGAAGAGGCCTTCTAAAAGCTTGTGCCGATTTAAGCTCTTCATGCAAAGGAATAGAGCCGGCTTATATTTTCGCGAAAAAAAGGTGATCATGTATAGAAGAGTTAAAGCTTTAAGCGAAAATATGAAATTCTTGTTGTAGAGGCGGGGAAATTCCTATGCTTTTTGTGCCTTTACGAATAAAAAAAAGAAGAGTATGATAGGCACTTAAAGTTATGTGATTTAAAGGAGGAAAAAGCATGGCACTCGTAATTCCAAAGGACTATTCCCCGAGGCTCAGCGTTCGGGAAACCCAAGAGGCAATTAAATATATCAGAGATACTTTCCAAAAGGAGTTTGGAAAGGAGATGAATTTATCCAGAATCTCCGCGCCCCTTTTTGTGGAGAAGAGCTCCGGACTTAATGATAATTTGAACGGTGTGGAAAGACCGGTGTCCTTTGATGTGCCATGGAAGAAAGATGAAGTGGTGGAGGTTGTGCAGTCTCTGGCAAAGTGGAAGAGAATTGCTTTACAGCGTTATAATTTCCGGGTAGGCGAAGGCCTCTACACCAATATGAATGCCATTCGCCGGGATGAGGAATTGGATAACCTGCATAGCTGCTATGTGGACCAGTGGGACTGGGAAAGAGTCATCGGAAAAGACGAAAGAACGGAAGAAGTATTACAGAATACGGTAAGAGACATTTTCCGCATTATCAAGCATATGGAGCATGAGGTTTGGTATAAGTATCCGGATGCTGTGAAGAAGCTACCGGAGGAGATTTACTTTATTGACTCTGAGGAACTTCTCAAAAGATATCCGAATCTCAGTCCGAAGGAAAGAGAAAACGCCATCACCAAAGAGCACGGCTGTGTCTTTATTCAAAGAATCGGAGATAAGCTCAGTAACGGGGAACCTCATGACGGCAGAGCTCCGGACTATGATGATTGGAGCTTAAACGGAGATATCCTCTTCTGGTTTGAAACCTTAAATTGTGCTTTGGAGATTTCTTCCATGGGAATCCGTGTGGATGAAAAGGCCTTAGAGAGACAGCTCAAGCTATCTCATAATGAAGACAGGGCAAAGCTTCCATACCACAAGATGCTTTTGGAAGGAAAGCTTCCCCAGACCATCGGAGGCGGTATCGGACAGAGCAGACTTTGTATGTTACTTTTGGATCGTGCCCATGTGGGAGAAGTACAGGCGTCCATTTGGCCGGAGGAGATGCGGAAGCTTTGCGAGGAGAATAATATTTTCCTTTTATAATGCGATGATTAGTATAAATTTTCATATTAGTAAGTAATGAAAGGCGGAAACAGATGATGTGTTTCCGCTTTTCTGCATTATCGCTCTAAAACAGGGGCACGCTCTCGCTAACTTCGGCACGTAGCTGTACTAAGCGAAAAGCTGCACTTCGCTTGCTTTTCGCAAGTACAGACGGCCTCAGATTACCCCTGTTTCAGACTATAAATGCAGAAAAGCTGGGAAAATGGTCATCCACCATTCGGCGCCGGTATCTTTTGTAAACAATAGCTTATTCACTTTATCTTATCCGCTTTATATGTAAATTGATATTTGACAAACGTACTATAAAAGTCAAATATTTATCCCTACCGCCTGTTTTGCTAGGGCATCGGCTCTTTCGTTAAAGTAGTCCCCGCTATGAGCCAGAACCTTATGGAAGGTGATTTTGATTTGCTTTTGGTAGGAAAGCATTTTTTCTCTATATTCTATGGTTTTTTCTTTGTTGCATTTCCATTCTCCCTTTGCCCAGGAGGCGATACCTTGGTAGTCATGGAATATGGCGATGGAAGAGTAGCTTTTTTCTACCGCCAGGGAAGCTGCTTTTAAGGCTCCCAATATTTCTCCGGAAACATTTCTCATGCTTTGGTAGCTTTCTTCCCGGCCTGAATCAAAGTATTCTTCGATATTTCCATTTTTTTCGATGAAAACCACACCGTATCCGTAGACGCCATTGTCCTTTGCAAAGCTTCCGTCCACATAGGCAATACAGTCTGTCTTGGTGCTATGAAAAAGCTCTTCTATGGCCATAAGAGAACCGTCTTGAGCAGGGAAAAGCTCTGCCTTCCCTTTATTTTCCCGGAAAGAAGGCGTTTTTGAACTTAAGCCAAGAGAGGCCATGCCGGAGGAGCTATATGGCTTTGCATTGCCGTTTCCGTTTATATAGGCTTCCGCCTCTTCCCTGGTTTTCCACTTTTTGAATTGGGCATTGGGATAGCCCTTTACCTGTTTTTCACATTCTGCCCAGCTACCGTATATTCCCGGATTTTCTCCGATTTTTACCGCATAATAATAAGCCATGATAGACATTCCCTTTCTTCCTCTTTATACTGGTGGAGGAGAAAACATTGGATTTTCAAGATTATTTTTTCAAAGGAAAGCTGAGATATAGAAATCCTACAAGCTGAGACATAGAAATCTAAGCAGCAGATTTCCTTTGAATGCATAGTGAATATACACTAAAAGCTATTAAAAAGTATATAGAGGAGTTGAAAATGGGAAAGAAAATAAAGGCAGTACTATTTGACTTGGATGGAACTTTGGTCAATACCTTAGCCAGTCTGAAAAGAAATATGGATCTGACCATGGAGCATTTTTCTTTGGAGGGTGTCAGTCTGGAGGAAACCAAGAAATTTGTGGGTGTGGGAACCAAGAAATTTGTGGAAAGAAGTCTGGAAAAGAATGCTCAGATTTGGTATGAAAAGGCGGAAAAATGGGAAGCAAAGGATGAGGAGAAGGCCATGGACCTGGATCTTAAGGGAGATGAGGTCATGGAGCTTTACGAAGAGGCCTATGAATATTATCGCACCATTTTTCCGGATAATTGTACCTATGAGGCGGAGCCCTACCCCGGTATTCCTGCCTGCCTGAAACGCTTGGAGGAAAAGGGGATTTCCAGAGTTTGCATTACCAACAAACCCAAGGAAGAGGCATCCATAATTTTGAACAAGGTATTTGCTCCCGACAGCTTTACCCTGGTACTGGGGGATAATGGAAAGATTCCTTTAAAACCGAATCCGGATATGCTTCTTGCGGCTTGCAAAGAACTGGGGATTTCTTCCGAGGAGGCCATCATGGTGGGAGACACCAAGACGGACTTGGATGCAGCGAAAAATGCGGGAATGCTCAGCATTGGTTGTCTTTATGGTTTTCGGGATAAAAAGGAGCTGCAGGAGCATGGGGCAAAATATCTTGTGAAGGACGGAGAAGAGCTGTGGCAGGTCTTGGAGGAGAATTTTTTGGAAAAATGATTGAATCTTTCTAAAGAAAGTTAAGTATAGCTAACTTTATACCACGCTTATATTGACAAGGTCGGAGATTATCGTAAAATAGCGCTTGTATCTATAGAAAAAATGTATTCATCCCAAAGGAGGATTTTATGACAAAGATTGATATTATTTCAGGCTTCTTAGGAGCCGGAAAAACTACATTTATACAGAAATTACTTTCCGATGCTTTAAAAGGGGAAAATGTTGTTCTTATCGAGAACGAATTCGGTGAGATCGGCGTGGACAGCGGCTTTTTAAAGAATGCGGGAATTGAAATTAGGGAAATGAACCAGGGCTGTATTTGTTGCTCTTTAGTGGGAGACTTTGAAAGCTCCTTGAAGGAGGTTATTGAGCAGTATCATCCTGACCGTATTCTGATTGAGCCCTCCGGAGTTGGAAAGCTTTCCGATATTTTATCTGCGGTAAAGACCGTTTCCGAGAATCTGGATGTAAAGCTGGATGGTGCGGTAACTGTAGTGGACGCTACAAAGGCAAAGCTGTACAACAAGAATTTCGGTGAGTTTTTTGATGACCAGATTCGTTTTGCCACTTCCGTTGTACTGTCCAGAATGGATATTGCTTCCGGAGAGAAGGCTCAGGAGGCCGTAAATATTGTTCGGGGTATCAATCCTCATGCCAATTTGATTACCACAGCCTTGGCGGAATTAAGCGGAGAGAAGCTTCTGGAAATCATCGGTAAGGAAGAGAATCTGGAAGAGGAGCTTTTGGCAGAGGTAAAGGCGAAAGCCGCTCATCACCATGAGCATCATCATGACCACGAGCATCATCATGAACATCATCACGAGCACGGAGAGTCCTGCGGTTGTGGATGCCATGATGAGGAACATGAGCATCATCACCATCATGAGCATGATGAGTCCTGCGGCTGTGGTTGCCATGATGAGGAACATGAGCACCATCACCATCACGAGCATGATGAGTCCTGCGGCTGTGGCTGTCATGATGAAGAGCATGAGCATCATCACGAGCATCATCATGAGCATGATGAGTCCTGTAGCTGTGGTTGCCATGATGAGGAACATGAGCATCATCATCACCATCATCATCATGAAGGCTGCGGATGCGGTCACGACCATGATGCGGATGAAATTTTTGACAGCATCGGTTTGGAAGTATTTAAGAAGGTAGACAGAAATCATTTGGCAGAGATTTTAGAGGAAATGGCTGAAGGCTGTGCTTACGGCGGTATTGTCCGTGCAAAGGGTATGCTGGCTTGCACAGACGGCACTTGGGTAAACTTTGATTTGGTGCCGGAACAGGTGGAAATCCGTGAGGCAGGTCCTGAAAATATCGGAAAGTTCGTGGTTATCGGAACTGAGTTGCAAAAGGACAAGATTAAGGCTTTGTTTAACGACTGATTTTTAAATTTAAAAAAAGTTCTCCGAAAAGGAACAGGCTTATTTTCCTTTTCGGAGAAGAATGCATAAAACGGAAGGAGAGTAGAATGGGAGAACAATGGGAAGCGGAGGGAGAAGGCATTCCTGTCTTTTTGATTAACGGATTTTTAGAGTCGGGAAAAAGCAGCTTCATTCAATTTACCATGGAGCAGGAATATTTTCAGACCGAGGGAAATACCCTCCTTCTTCTTTGTGAGGATGGGGAAGTGGAATATGATCCCATTAAGCTGGCAGCGCATCATACCACGCCGGTGTATATGGAAAATATTACGGATTTTCAAGAAGAAAAATTGCAGTCTCTGGCAAGACAGTATAAGGCGGAGAGAGTCTTGATCGAGTGGAACGGGATGTGGAACCAGGACGATTTATACGGCGGTCCCATGAGCGAAGAGGTACTGGCAAAACAGCAAAATCGTGAGCCGAAATATCATGTGTCCATGCCGAAGGATTGGTTTTTATATCAGGTAATCACGATTTTAGACGGCTCCAGCCTGAAGCTGTATCTTTCCAATATGCGTTCTTTCCTGGGGCAAATGCTTCGTCATGCGGAACTGTGCATCGTGAATCGTTGTGATAATCTGTCCAATGAAGAATTGGTGGATTATCGTAGAAAGATTCGTGCCATGGGCCAAAATGCCATGATTTTACTGGAGGATAAAAACGGAGAAATCCCCCAGACCGCTCTTCCGGAAGACCTGCCCTATGATCTTGGACAGGATGCCATTACTTTAGCAGATGAAGATTATGGTACCTGGTTCTTGGACTGCATGGAAAATCCGGAGCGCTATCTGAATAAAGAAATCACATTTTCCGCTATGATTTTAAAACGGAAAAATATGCCGGAGAATGAATTCGTTCCCGGGCGAATGGCGATGACCTGTTGCGCGGAGGATATGACCTTCCTGGGCTTTATCTGTAAGGGGGACAAGAAATTAATTGCTCCCTTCTCAACCAGAGACTGGGTAAAGCTCACTGCGAAGGTGAAGCTGGAGGAACGGGAGGAATATCATGGTATAGGGCCGGTTTTACATTTGGAAAAGATTGCCAGAACCGGAGAAATCAAGGAACCTGTGAATTTCTAATGATTTCTTATAGGTATATAAAAGATTTTTTTTTAGAAATAAGTAAGAAAGCCTTGCGAAATTATATTATTTTTGTATACTAGGAGTGATAATTTAACAAGGGCAGGATTTGTATGGATGCAAGGCGCCCTACAGCATGAAGGAGGACAACTATGACATTTGGTTTGTTGATGGGAATTGTAGGAGCATTTTTAATTCCATTTATCTTGGTGTGGCTGGTTTGCTACGGCTTAGAGGCTTATGCTCTTTACACTTTGGCAAAGAATAACGGTCACGATGATAAGGCGATTTTAGCATTTATTCCATATATTAATCGTGGACTCTATGCTTATTTTGCAGGAGACCAGGAGATGTTCGGTAATCAGGTTTCTACGATTGTCAGTGCAGGAATTCTGGCATTACTTCCACTTCTTAGTATGTTCATTGGTCATCTTCTTTGGGGATTAGTTTGGGTCATCTTGACCATCGTAGTGATTATTGTATCTTATTACAATTATAAAGCCGTATACAGCAAGATGAGCAACATTTCCGATTCTAATCTGTTTGCTATCTTGGCATCTGTAATTACTCTTTGCCGTGTAATCTTCATTTTCCTTCACAGAAATGATATTCTGGTAGAGGACGGAGAAATCGTAGAATAATATTTCTTCTCACTAAGCTTTGGCACTTTTGTACCGGCTCCAAAAGTTAGACCCAAGAATCTAACCTTGGAGCCGGTATTTTTATAAATATTTTTACATCCAAAGAGAGTCGGGGATACTGCTTCGATAGGGTTTTAAGGAAAATGTTTTATCCATCTACAGTTGTAGGGACGGGAGATAATATGAATCAGGTAGAAAGTATTGAAAATGAGATACGGGTTTGGAGCTTCCAAAATTTTGGAAATGGTTTAGCTCTGGGGCTTACCCGTTTTCTGGGAAAATTTATATTGGCGCTGGCATTATTTTTGATTGGTCGATTTATCATTAAAAAGCTGGGACATATTCTTCCGAAAACCCCTATTTCAGCTAAGATCGATCCTACGGTTCGGAATTTTTTCTTTCGAGCAATCGTACTTTGTCTGTATCTGATTTTAGGAATCAGCTGTGTCAGCATTCTGGGTGTTCCCATTGCTTCCGTTATCACTCTTTTGGCCTCTGCCGGCGTGGCGGTAGGTCTGGCTTTACAGGGCTCTCTATCTAACCTTGCGGGAGGTATTATGCTCTTGTTGTTCCGCCCCTTTAAGGTGGGAAATTATATTAAAAGCGGTACGGATGAAGGCACGGTACAGGAGGTGAGTATCTTCTATACTGTTATTCTTTCTCCGGATAACAAGCGAATTTCCATCCCCAACGGCAGCCTGATGAATGCCAATATCATCAATTATAGTGCGGAGCGTTTCCGGAGAGTGGATTTGATTTACCAGCTTGGTCGGGATGAGGATGTAGAAAAGATTAAGGGATATTTGGAGGATTGTATTCAGGGGGATGAGCTAATCCGAAAATACCCGGAGCCCTTCGTAGGGCTTACCGCGGTGGGAAGAGACTATTTGGAGTTTAGTATCCGTATTTGGGTGGATACCCCATCTTATTGGATCCTGTATAATCGGATTAATGAAAAGGTTGCCATCAAATTCGCCAAAGAAAATGTGATTTTACCCAGTACGGCTATAAAAAACTTACAAAGTTGATTTTCTTTGCAATAAATTGCCCTCTCTATGCATTGTACTTATGAAAGGACGAAAAACATGATCAATGTGAGTATGCTGATAGCGGATTTTCCCGGGCAGGAAGAAATTTCGGATGAACTGATTTTCTCCCTGGCAAAGGGAAACCGGGAAGCGCTTAAAATCATATATGAGAAAAGCATCACTCCATTGTATGCCTATGTTCTTTCTATAACAAAAAACAAGTTTGATACAGAGGATGTTTTGCAGGAAACCTATGTAAGCATTGCAGAAAATGCAGCTTCCTATCATGGGGGAAATAAGGCTATGGCCTGGATATTTCGAATTGCCAAGAATTTCACCCTGATGCATTTCCGAAAAGAGAAAAACAAAGAAAGCATTTATGAAGTGGAAGAGGCGGTGGACGCCAAATATTCCTTTTCCTTCGTGGAAAATGCAGACCACAGAATGCTTTTGGAATCCGCCATGGAAATCCTGGAGGAAGAGGAAAGACAGATTCTTTTTCTTCATGCCGTGGCAGGCTGGAAGAATCGGGAAATTGCGGAGTATTTAGGAAAAAACTTAAACACGGTTTTATCCAAATACCAGAGGAGCATTAAGAAGCTGCAGGAGCATTTAGGAAAGGATGAGTAAGATGAAGCAGGAAAATATGGAAAAAGAGCTTCAAGAGGCTGTTCAAAATCTTATCCCCAATGACTTATTTACTAGGATTACCGCAGAACTGGATTCCAAGGAAGAGGGTGCAAAGATGGAAAAAGTGCTGGTAAGAAGAATCGAAAGGAAGAGTACAAGTCCAGGATTTAAAACAGTGATGCAGTTGGCAGCAGCTTGCGTAGCTTTGATATTGCTAGTTGGGGGAATCTTTTATTACAGAGGAAACTTAATGGTGGATAGCTTGGTGGACTTGGATGTAAACCCGGGAATTGAGCTTCTTACCAACCAAAAGAACCGTGTGTTAAAGGGCTATGCAACCAATGGCGATGGAGAGAAAGTTCTTTCCGGTATGGATTTACAGAATGTGGATTTACAGGTGGCATTAAATGCTATCGTAGGCTCCATGGTGCAGCAGGGGTATATGACTAAGGACACCAAGGGGGTATTGGTAACCGTTCAGAATAAGGATCAGAAGAAGGCGGATAATCTTCGTAAGCTGGTGGTGAAAGAAATGGAGATTGCTTTATCCACAGAGGATATGAATGCTGCAGTTTTTCACCAGGTGATTTCCGGTCAGAATAACAATGCTACCGCATTTGCCAGGGAAAATAACATTTCTTTAGGAAAGGCTGTGTTTGTATTAAACCTTGCCAAGAAGGCCAGCTCCTTAAATGCCAAGGAGCTGGCAAAGATGAAGATTTCCGAAATTGCAAAGCTGGTAGCTGATAAGAAGATCGATATCCGTAACATTATTGAGTATGACTCCGATGACAGCCTCTGGGAAAATATTGCGGATGCCATTGAGGATATTAATGAGGGAGATGATGACTACATCGTAGCAACAACTCAGCAGGGTACTACTCAGGCGGTTCAGGTTCAGCCTACAGAAACACAGGCTGCGGTAGCACAGACACAGGCACAGGCTTCTCAGAGAATCAGTGCAGACAAGGCAAAAGCTATTGCCTTCGGTCATGCCGGGGTTTCTGCAGGACAGGTTAGAGAGCTTTCTGTTGAGTATGATGATGACGGTGTATATGAGATTGACTTTAAAGTAGGAAATACAGAGTACGATTATGAAATCGGTGCTACAGACGGTTACATCAGAAAAGCCGATGTAGAGCAGGATGACTAAATAGAGAAGATTTTCTTCATCAAAATGTTTCTCTATCCCCTATTCTTTGCTATACTGTCTGAAGTACAAAAAAGGGCATATTTCCTTTTTTGCGAGACTTAGGAGGATTAGATGAAAGAGATGGGACAGAAGGAGTTTTCTGAAAAACTCGAATTAGCCAAGGGACTTGAGGAAAGTATTCTTCGTTTTTCCGATGAGCGAAACCAGGAGAATTTAAATAAAATTTTTGCCAGTATCGAAGAGTTGATTAACAACGGAGGAGGACTTCTTCTAGCGGCGGATCCTGCCGGAGAAAAGGACGGTCAGCAGCAGATTAATCTGAAGTTTTTAAAAACCGAGGAGGGAAAAAGCTATGCCGCAGCTTTCACCAATGTGGAAGAGCAGAAGGCGGGAAATGAAGGACAGCAATCCTCTGCAGTTTTACTTCCTGTGGCGGAGCTGTTACAGATTGCGGCGAACCATCCCCATTCTGACGGTGTGGTAATCAATCCCTTCAGCAACAGCTTTATTCTTCTTAAAGAAGCTATTGTTGCTTTGCAAAACAAGATGCGTACCCAGAACGTGGAAGAGCGTTTAAAGGGAAGTGCCGGAATTTTTCAGGCGGTTGCGGCCTACCATGAGGAGCAGAAGAAGCTTCCTGAAGGAGAGGCGATGCCGGAGGACAAGAAGCGTGCCGGCATTGAGCGAGTATTGCAGGGCTTTTTACAGGCCATGGAGCTTAATGCTCAGCTTTTGGTGGCTATCGTATCCACCGAGAAAAAAGAGGGAGAAATTGCAGAGGGGCAGGTTCTTCTGAACCATTTAACAACCCAGGATGGAAGAGATGCCATTGCAGTATTTACCTCCGGGGAACAAATCGAGAAGAATCCCGCAGAAACAGCGGCTATCGCTATGCCGGTGCAGGATGTGCTGAAGGCGGCCATCCACATTTCCGAATCCGGAAAGATGGACGGATTGATTATTAACCCTTGGTCTCAATCCTTCTTCTTAAGTCTGGACATGGTGAAGTGGCTTCTGGATGCCAAGATGCGGGGAGAAGAGAGAGCGAAGGAAAATGAAGAAAAGAGAGCCATGACACAGGGGCTTTCCGAAACCATGCTGTACTCCGCTTTAATCGGTGGAAGCTTAGGAATCGCCAAGGAGAAGAATGCTCTTGGAGAAGCTCCTTATGGAGAGCAGGCCTTTAGCTATCGTCCTGCCATGGGATCCGTTCTTTTGGCAGAGTTCCACAGCCTTAATACGGAAAGAAAGCTTTCCTTCCCGGATATGCAGGAAAAGTTCTACGACTGGAAGTCTAAGGGCATGTATGCATTGGAAGGACAGGAGCAGGATGCCGTGGAAACCATGGATGCCAGCATCATGCGTTTTGCCACCGGCAAAGGACCTAAGGACAGCGGTGTGGATGCAGAGGATGATTCCTTCCTTTCCAGAATGCTACCCTTTGCCATGATGCTTTGCAGACGTTTGCATCAGTTTAGTGACATGGACAGGGCAATGCTCCATGATGCAGTAAGATTAACGAACAATAACCCTAAGGCTATGCTGATGGGAGAGCTCTATGCCACCATGCTTCGTAATCTGGTTCTTCACTTAGGGGGAGAAAGCCTGGAAGAGCAGCTACAGGCTGCGGCCAACTATGTAGCTTTGTTCTACGAAGAGGAAGAGGCGGAAAATGAAGAAGAGAAGCGCCTGAACGAAGAAGCCAAGGAGCAGCATAGAGAGGATGTGAAGGACTATGATGCACTGGTTGCTTCCTTTGACATCCTGAAGCCCTTCTTGGATTTAAAGAGCCTGGAAGGAAAGAAGGCGGAGGAGCTGTCTGGAAAGGAAAGCTGCGAAGCTACCCTTCTTTTAGCGACATGGGTACTGCTTAACAGCAAGAGCTATCAGGAAGCAGTGGAATCTGCACTTTCCGTAAAGGGAAGTAAAAACCTTCCTGTGGTAGTGTCTACATTGGCAGCAGCTTACTATGGCTTATCCCAGATTCCTAAGGATTGGGTCAATGCCTTGGCAGGAAAAGAGGAAGTTCGTGAAATTGCCATTGAGTGGCAGATGCGCTGGTTAGATTAAGAGAGAAATTTGTATCGAAATCAATTTTTCATACTTTATTTAACGAAATCATTTTTATTATACAAGTGAAGAATATTAAAAAAAAGCTCGACTATCCAGCCGGGCTTTTTTGTTAAACAATTATATTTCTTGCTTGAAAATAATGGATATGGTATTCTGTTTAAGAAAAAATGTGGATTGGCATACTGAGGAAAGGAAAGATTAGTATGAGAAAATTGAGAACAGCTTTAGCGCTATTTTTGGTTATGTCTTGTATCCACTCTACCATTGTTCCTGCAGAAAATTTTTCTGGAGAAGCAGTGACTTTTGTAGAGACGGAAGCTGTAAATCAAGAAGCGGATTTACAAGGGGATTTACAAGAGGATTTACAGGAGGACACAGAAAAACTTGATTCTCAAGACGAGTATTTTTATGAAGAACAAGAGGTTTCAGGTATTTTGCTTAGTGTGAAGGCAGATCCGGGTGTATTCCCAAAGGATGCAAAGCTAAGAGTTAAAGTAGTTAATAAAGTAGAAGAGCAAAAGAAAGTTGAGACTGCAGTTGAGAAGATAGCGGAAGGAAATCTGAAGGATAGTATTATTTTAGATATTAGTATTTTGGATAAAGAAGGTGTTGAAATTCAGCCGGATACGTCAAAAGGGGAAGTAATGGTTAATTTTTCACAGATACCCTTTTGGGCTCAGGACGGAGAAGATAATATCTCTATTTTTCATTTAGATGAACTTGGTGCGGAAGCGGAAAAAATAGAAGATATTAGCTTAAATGAGGAAGAAAAATCCGTAGAAATCAGAGCCACGCATTTCTCCTTATTCATTATTTCTGCAACACACGCTGGTTATAGTACTAATAATTTTGGGCTTTATGCAGGAGAAGAGGGAAATATAGAGGCGATGTTTAGGAATGCCTTTTCAGGGGATCCTAAGATTCCTATCTTTAGTGTAAGGTCTGAGAATCCTGATATTGTCGAGGTCGGTAAGAATGCTAAAAATGAGTTTGTTTTTAAAGCTTTAAAAGAGGGAAAGGCCAGAATATATGCAAGCAAAAAAATAGAAGATAGAATAGTGGAAGAGAAAGTGGAGGTACTTGTTCAGAAAGCCCTTACCAAAGGAAAGATCGGAGAGAATATAGAATTTGAAATCACCGGTTCAGGAAATGATCTGACTTTGAGCTTTAAAGGTTATGGCGCCATAGATGTATTTTACAGCCGCCTGTGGGAGGCTTATAAAGATAAAATCAGTACCGTAATCATTGGAGAAGGAATTGAGAGGTTTGGGGGGGAAGATGGCTGGACATTTTACGATATGAAAAATATTAGGCATGTGCAGCTACCCTCCACTTTGCAGGAAATTCCTAAGCGTGCTTTTGCTTTTTGTGATGAACTTGGGGATGTCAATATTCCGCCTTCCGTTAAAAAGATAGGGGAACGCGCATTTTGGAAACATGGAGACAGGAAGAATACGATTTACAATCATTCGAAAGTATTCATCGGAGATGAGGACTACAATAAATATATTACTAATGTGGTGCAGGATCCAAATCTTCAAAGAACAAAGGAGACTGCTCAAATTAGAGATTTTAAAATATACACAATTCCTGAAATTGAAAAATGTTTTTTTGAGTTGGAGACTTCCGGTGATGAGCTTGATGGAGAATATTATTTATACATTACGGAAGAACCCAGAGAAATCACAGTAGAAGATTTTGTAGATAAGAGGTATGGAGGTATAATATTTAATGCAGATTTGTCTTTAAGGAAAGTGGATATTCGGGATTCTAAAGATGGAAATATTAAAAAGAGATATTTTTACACTGACGGCTTTGCCTACAATTCTTTGAATGGAAAAATCAAACCGGGCCATACCTATTATTGTGGAATATTAAATCAAAATTATAAAAAAAATATCCCTTGGAAAAGTATGGCTGTCAATCAAAAGAAGATACAAGTCGGTGAAGCAAATATACTTCCTCATGAAGATGGAGGATTTCGATGGTCGGCAAAAAAAGAGGGTGATACAAATGTAGTACGGATACAGGGGAATGGAAGACTGAAGGGAATTAAGCAAAATGGGGATCTATATGCTCATACAAAAATGTCCTTTTGTCTCAATGATGTTCATTTAGAATTGCAGGGAAATATTACCGCCTTGGATCCCCATTCCCTGGAAGGATTTAGACATTTTACCGGAGATTTGCGATTGCCTGATTCTATAGAAGAAATTGGAGAAGAGGTATTTGCTGAGAAGAGTCTTTCTAATGGAAGACTAATATTTCCGTCACGCTTAAAGGCAATCGGAAAAAAAGTTTTTCAGTATTTTGGTTTTTGGGGGGATATTACTTTACCGGAAGGTCTAAAAAGTATTGGGGAAGAGGCATTTGTAAATCGATCGGACCATGAGAATATAATAATCCCATCTTCGGTGCAATACATAGGAAATTCAGCATTTTTCCGTCCGGATGATGCTTGGCATGGGACAAAGAATACTATTACGAACTATTCGTCGATTAGATTAACTGAGCGTTATATAAATCCGTATTTTACGGATGTTATTTGGAAAAATAGTTCGAATGATCCTTCGTCTTCTACCGGAGGAAACGTTGGCGCTAATACTTCCGGCAGTTCCGGAAGAACAGGAGCTACAGTCGGCTTAGGCGGTACCGGCGGTTCAAGCAGCTCAGGTGGATCCGGCGGTTCAAGCAGTTCCGGTGCTTCGGGTGGAAAAGTCATTATCTCCGGAGGCAAGCCTAAGGTTTTAGGCGTGGATAGAGAAGTTCCTTCTATTGTGAATTGGCAGAGAAATGCAAAGGGCTGGTGGATTCTATATGCCGATGGAACTTATCCAAAGGCTCAGTGGTTATGGCTGAATCATAGCTGGTACTATTTTAACCAAGATGGCTATATGCTTATTGGCTGGCAGTTTATCAATAATTCCTGGTATTATTTTGAAGAAAATGAGGGAAGTGAACAAGGGAAAATGTGCATAGGTTGGAAGCAGATTAAAGAGGATTGGTATTATTTTACTGAAGAGGATTCTGCGAATATTGGAAAAATGTGCACTGCTTGGAAAGAAATCCGTAATAAATGGTATTTTTTCAATCCTGTCGAGGGTAAAGATAATGGAAAAATGCTGTCCAATACCATGGTAGATGGCTATACTTTAGCTGTGGATGGCGCATGGAAAACAGAAGTTCAAAGAGCAGTGTAAAGTTCGTTTTCCATACATGCAATCATATAATTTGCAAACGAGAAATCACACGCTTTGTGAGCGATACCTGTTATGAACGAAAAAAGAGCAGAGTATGAAGAAAATCTTCTATTCTCTGCTCTTTTCTGTTTACGAATAATGCTGTAAATGCGTTACTTATTCTTTATATATGGCAAGTTTATAAAGTATGAAATTCAGATTATCTAAGACCGCTTGATATAAGCTAATTAGATTCTTATGCGTTTACCGATTCCTCCGGTACCGGGTGGGTGGCATTGAATTCTTCCACCAATTGATCGATAAAAGCATAAGTAGAGGGAGCTACAACCTGTAGCTGCTCGGGTGTATCTACATAAGCCTTAAAGCTTCCGGCAAAGTACTCTGTACTGTCGGATTTCTCATATTGGGTTACCAAACCGTTTTGATTGGCTTCCTGCTGATAGATTGCTACGAAATCCGCTTCCTCGGAACGAGAGCGCTTTCCTCTGGTAACATAGCGGAAGACCTGATTTCCATAACGCTTTTCTTGTAAAAGAATTTCTTCGTCTTTATATACTACATCATCGAAATAATGTCCGATTTCATGGGCAAGAGCGTAGGCTCCCAGTAAGTCCTGGTCGGATAGCATAATGTTTGCTTCCATTCCGTCTAAAGCGGTATACATGCCGATGACATTGTCTCGTCTTTGTTTACTGTTAAAAAAAGTAATACTGTTATGATTCAACTCATACTGTATACGAATGGATGCAGGAATTCTGTTATAAACTTCAATAGCCGCATTGACCTGGGCTTCATTCACTGCACCATCTCCCTGCTTCAAAGGGATTCCGGCAAAAACCGGAGAGCTTGCCAGAAGAGAACATAGGGTGAGAACTCCTAAGCCTTTTCTTCCGTAATTTTCTAAAGCCTTCAAAATCCTTCTTGAAAATGCCTTAGTTTCTGTAAAAAACTTTTGCATATTTGCTCCTTTCTCATGCAAATGGCTAAGAGTAGCTCTTAGACCCAGCTTATATATCGGCCTATTTATAAAATAAATTAGAAATATCAAAGCTTGGAAAAATTCTTAAGAAAATACTGCGGATTTCCGCTTCTGTTCTGTGTTGTTCCATGTTTATTCAGTTTCCGTTCAATTCTTATTCAGGAAAATCCGGAAAAATTCTTGACGCTGGGCAAAAAATGACTATACTGTGTATAAGACTTAATTTAAAGACACTGATAAATAAGTCCTAAATAAACAGTACAACAATTCAACTGTCCAATAAAAAGAAGGAGGAACTTATTATGAGCGGAACGAAGAAAAAAAGCGGAGCACTGCTTGGAGCAGCCTTTCTGATGGCAACTTCAGCCATCGGACCGGGATTTTTAACCCAGACGGCAAAGTTTACAGGTGATTTTAAAGCCAGCTTTGCCTTTGTTATTTTAGCTTCGGTTATTTTGGCAGCGATTGCTCAGCTGAATATCTGGCGTGTACTTTGCATCAGCGGGATGCGAGGACAGGATGTGGGAAACCGTATCCTTCCGGGACTGGGATATTTTGTTTCCTTCTTAATAGTTTTGGGCGGTTTGGTTTTTAATATCGGAAATGTAGGCGGAGGAGCCTTGGGCTTACAAACGGTTCTGGGAATTCCCACACAGCTTGGTTACTTTCTTGCAGGAGGTCTGGCAATTCTGGTTTTCTTGTCCAAGAATGCAAAGGGAATTATGGATCACTTGGTAAAGATTCTTGGGGCAGTCATGATTCTTGTTATCCTGCTAGTCATCTTTATGGTAAAGCCTCCTATTGCTTCCGGCCTTAGAAACAGTATTCTTCCGGAAGCAAGCATCGTAAGTTTATTTCCTGCCATCCTTACTCTTTTGGGGGGTACGGTTGGAGGATACATTACCTTTGCAGGGGCGCACCGTTTGATTGATGCCGGCGTTACCGGAGAAGATAAATTGAAGGATATTAATTATTCCGCAGTTATGGGAATGTTTGTTGCCACCTTGGTTCGTGTCCTTTTATTCTTTGCCGTATTGGGTGTTGTGGCGAAGGGTGTCAGCTTGGATGCGAAAAACCCGGCAGCAGATGCCTTTCTTCAGGGAGCCGGCGTAATAGGACAGAGAATTTCCGGCTTGGTACTCTGTTGTGCGGCTATTACCTCTATCGTTGGTGCGGCATACACCTCTGTCAGCTTCTTAAAGACATTGTTTCCTGCAGTGGCTAAGAGAGAAAATCTTTTTATCATTGGATTTATCCTCCTTTCCACCTTGGTAATGGCAGGGCTTGGAAGTCCTGCAAAGCTTCTGGTTTTAGCAGGTTCTTTGAACGGTTTAATCTTACCGGTAAGCTTAGGGATTTGTCTTGTGGCTTCTCAAAATAAGAAGATTATGGGAGAAAACTATAAGCATCCGAAAATTCTGCTTTTCCTGGGGATTATCGTGGTAGTATTATCTGCATATGTGGGATTAACTTCCTTGGCAAAGTTATCCACTCTCTTTGCCGCATAAAATCTATGCATGAAAGCTTAGAGCATATAGTTTTTTAAAGAATAAAATTTCTAAACAGAGACTGTGTTTTCGGAGAAAGGAAAACTATGGAAAAGATACGAGTGCTTACTGCAGGAGACTCTGCCCTATTGCTTCAGTTTGAGCAAAGAATCGGAGAGGATGTAAACCGCAGAATCAGCGCTACCGTAAAATTATTGAAAATGCAACAAATTGAGGGAATTGTGGACATGATTCCCGCCTATGCCTCACTGCTTGTGCAATACAATCCATTGGTCATTCGTTACGAGGAAATCTATAAGAGAGTTTCCGCCATTGTAAAGATGGATACCAAGGTGGAAAGCATGGAGAAGAAGGTCTGGGAGATTCCCGTCTTGTACGGAGGTGAGCTGGGACCGGATTTCTCTTATGTGGCGGAGCATGCCGGAATCAGCGGAGAAGAGCTGATTCGTCTCCATAGCGAGAAGGATTATCTGGTGTATATGCTGGGATTCTTACCGGGCTTTACCTATCTTGGAGGGCTGGAGGAAAAGCTTCATACTCCAAGACTGGAAAATCCCAGGGTGAAGATTCCTGCAGGCTCTGTAGGCATCGGAGGCTCCCAAACCGGAGTTTATCCGGTGGATTCTCCGGGAGGCTGGCAGCTTATCGGAAGAACACCGGTAAAGATGTATGATCCGGAAAAGCAGGATCCTATTTTGGTACAGCCGGGGGAATATATTCATTTTTATCCGATTACGGATTCTGAATATGCAAGGATTTCCGAGGCGGTAGCTGCAGGAAAGTATACGGTACAGTGGCATAAGGAGGGCTGATATGGGATTTCGAGTTATTAAGGGAGGCCTTCTTACTACGGTTCAGGACTTAGGTCGTACAGGCTATCAGGCCCAGGGCTTTAATGTGAACGGTGTCATGGACCGAAGAGCCTTTCGTATCGCAAACCTGCTTTTGGATAATCCGGAAAATGAGGCAGTGCTGGAATGTACCCTGATTGGTCCTACCTTAGAGTTTACCGCCCCTATGATTATCTCCATTACAGGAGGAGACTTTCGACCGGAGTTAAATGATGAAGCAATTCCCATGTATACTGCCATTTATGTGGCTAAGGGGGATGTATTGAAAGTTGGATCTGCAAGAACCGGACGGACCTGCTATATTGCCTTTTCCAACTACTTAAAGGTTCCGGTGATTATGGGATCCCGGTCTACCAATTTAAAAAGTCAGATTGGCGGCTTTAAGGGAAGAAAATTAGAGGACGGGGATTATCTGGATACCAGAATTAATCGAAGAATTTATCTCCCCAGCTTTCTTTCCAGAACCCTCCCCTTAAAGGAGTATGAGGAAAGCAAAGTGAAGATTCGGGTGGTGCCCGGACCGGAGGAAGAGGTATTTTCCAAAAGAGGAATTAAGAGCTTCTATGAAAGCGAATATACGGTGGGAAGTGAGTTTGACCGTATGGGACTTCGCCTGGACGGGGCATATATTGAAAGTAAGAAGGGCTCCGACATTATTTCCGACGGAATTGCCCTAGGCTCTATCCAGGTTCCTTCCCATGGAAAACCGATTGTTCTTCTGGCAGACCGGCAAACCACCGGAGGCTATGGAAAAATCGCTACGGTAGTAACGGTGGATTTGCCAAAGCTGGTACAAAGAAGAATGGATGATAAGATTCATTTTGAAAAGATTACGGTTCAGGAAGCGCAAAAGCTCCTCCGGGAAGAGGAAAAGGAGCTACAGGAGATGCGAAAACTGATTCATAAGCCCTGTAAGGAAGTCTTAGATTGTCGTTTGGCGGCAAAACGCTTATCCAAGTTATTTGAGAAGTAGGAGAGGAGAAAGAATGGATTTAGAAAAGGTAGAGGGTTTGGTAAGAATTTTGGAGAATTCCTCCTTAAATACCATGTCCATTAAAGATGGAGATTTTAAGATTGTTATGAGTAAATTAGACCATCCTCCCGTGCTTGCTCAGGGAGGAGCTTCTCAGGTGGTTTATGAGAATCCGACTACGGAAAAGCAGGAGAATTCGGAAGAGGAGAATGAGGTGCATATTACCAGTCCTATCGTGGGAACCTTTTATTCCGCATCGGGACCGGATATTCCCGCCTTTGTTACGGTGGGAGACACGGTAAAGGCAGGGGATACGGTTTGTATTCTGGAAGCTATGAAAATGATGAACGAAATCACAGCGGATTTTGACTGCGAAATTGAGGCGGTGCTGGTTTCCAATGAGCAGAAGGTGGAGTATGGACAGCCTTTGTTCCGTGTGCGTAAGCTGTAAAGGAGGCGGAAGTGTTTAAGCGAGTCTTAGTAGCCAACCGGGGAGAGATTGCCGTTCGGGTAATTCGGGCTCTTCGGGGCATGGGCATCCCCTCCGTGGCGGTATATTCCAAAGAAGACCAGGACAGCCTTCACGGAAGACTGGCGGAGGAAAGGGTCTGTATCGGAGAGGGTTCTTCCCGGAATTCCTATTTAAATATGGATACTTTGATTACCGTAGCCAAGAATACGGGCTGTGATGCCATTCATCCGGGCTATGGTTTCCTGTCGGAAAATGCTCAGTTTGCCGAAAAATGTAGGGAAAACGACATTTGCTTTATCGGACCAAGTCCGGAAGTGATAGACGGCATGGGAAATAAATCCCAGGCCAGAGCCAAGATGCGGGAAGCTGGGGTGCCGGTGGTACCCGGTTCTTTAAATGCTCTTTATGATGTGAAGGAGGCCTTAGAGGAAGCCAAGGCCATGGGCTTTCCGGTGATGATTAAGGCCAGCTCCGGCGGCGGCGGAAAGGGTATGCGGGAATGTTATTCCGAGGGAGATTTTGAAAATGAATTCCTTACCGCCCAAAGAGAATCCGCCAATGCCTTTTCCGATGATGCCATGTATCTGGAAAAACTGATTTTGGAGCCCCGTCATGTGGAAGTGCAGATCATGGGAGACAGCTTCGGGAATGTGATTGCTCTCGGAGAAAGAGATTGTTCCATTCAGAGAAATCATCAAAAGCTGGTGGAGGAGTCCCCCTCCCCCATTGTGACAGAGGAAAGCCGTAAAGCCATGATGGAGGCTGCGGTGAATGCGGCCAAGGCGGTGTCCTATGTAGGAGCCGGCACCATTGAATTTATCGTGGATCAGGAAGGCAAATTCTATTTTATGGAAATGAACACCCGTATTCAGGTGGAGCACGGGGTAACGGAACTGGTGACGGATACGGATCTTGTGATAGAACAGATTCGGGTTTGTGCCGGGGAGCCTCTTAGCATGACGCAGGAGGAGGTACTCCTTAGAGGACATGCCATAGAGTGCAGAATCAATGCGGAAATTCCGGAGAAGAATTTTATGCCTAGCCCCGGAACCATTACGGCCTTGCATTTACCGGGAGGAAACGGGGTAAGAGTGGATACGGCCATTTATACCGGCTACAAGATTCCTATGGAATACGATTCCATGATTGCCAAGGTCTTGGTGCATGGAAAAGATAGGCAAGAGGCTATCCGGAAAATGAAGGGAGCCTTGGAAGAGATGCTGGTGCTGGGGGTGGAAACCAACCTGGACTTCCAATATAAAATCATGCAGTCTGAGTCATTTGTGGAAGGAAAGGTAGATACCGGCTTTATTGAGCGTTTTACCTTAGGAGGAAAATAAGCATGAAGGTTGATTTAAATGCGGATGTGGGAGAGAGCTTCGGGCGCTATACCTTGGGAATGGATGATCACTTGATTCCTCTTCTCAGCTCTGCCAATATTGCCTGTGGCTACCATGCGGGAGACCCTTTGGTGATGGAGAAAACTGTAGAACTGTGTAAAAATGCGGGAGTTGCCTTAGGGGTACATCCCGGGTTTCCGGACTTGCAAGGCTTTGGCAGAAGAAATATGGACTGCACACCCAAGGAATTAAAGACCATGCTGCTCTATCAGATGGGAGCCCTGGAAGCATTTTTACATAAGGACGGCTTAAAGCTTCAGCACGTAAAACCCCATGGAGCGCTTTATAACATGGCCGCAAAGGATGAAGAACTGGCTAAGGCTATTTGCGATGCGGTAAAGGAATATGATTCTTCTTTGATAATCCTGGCTCAGGCCTCCGGTAAGCTCTACCAATTGGCGGAAAAGATGGGCCTTCCCGTAAAAGCGGAGGTCTTTATGGATAGAGCTTACGAGGAAGACGGTTCCTTGGTGAATCGAAGAAAGCCGGGAGCCATGATTACCGACGAAGAGGAAGCCATTGAGCGGGTACTTTCCATGGTACTGGAGAAGAAGGTCAAAGCCATCACAGGAAAGGAAATTCCTATACAGGCGGATTCTATCTGCGTCCATGGAGACGGAGAGAAAGCCCTGCTTTTTGTAGAAAAGCTAAGGAAGACTCTTGAAAGAGAGGGAGTGACAATAGAAGCGTTTGGTAAACATTTTTAGGGAAAATTTTTTATAAAAAAGGAAAATATCTTTATAAAACTTGAAAGGAATGTGGGAGTCAAATTAATTTATAGCCTTCATGCAGTATAGGTCCGGAATAGGGGCAATCTGAGCCCGTCAGTACTTAGTGAAAGCAAGCAGAGCGAAGCTTGAACTTAGTACTGTTACGAGGTGAAGTTAGCGAGAGCGTGCCCCGAGCCCGGACCTATACTGCATGAAGGCTGTTTTTTGATATTTACATTATTTTCTTCAGCTTTTATGAAATTTTTCTGTATTTCATTGACAGCAGAAAAATAGCTAGTAAAATATGAAAATGGTTTCCGTTTTCATGCTTTTTGTATTCATTTTTTAGGAATGGATTTTTAGAGTTCGGAGGCTTGAAAAGGAAATCTTAATAGGAAAGCTTCTCTATGGTCAGGAAAATAGGGGAGCAAAGAGCAGGGTTGAGATAGATTTTGTAGGGGAGCGGATATGGAAAAAGGGAAGTACAAAACCCAGCATAAAGAGGAATTGCAGAAATATCTATCCAATTTAGAGGGAGAACATTTCACGGTAGCGGACTTAGTGATTCATTTCCGTGAAGAGGGAAGGCCCATCGGAACCACCACTATTTACAGGCAGTTGGAACGGCTTTGCGAAGAAGGTTTGGTGAATAAGTACCTGATCGATCAAAATAGTCCGGCCTGCTTTGAATATGTGGGGGAGAGGAAAGAAGCTTCCAAGGAACATCTTTTTTTCCATTGCAAATGTAGCCGTTGTGGAGCCTTGATTCATCTGCATTGTCATGAACTGGACTTTATGATGGAGCATCTTCTTGTGTATCATGGCTTTCATTGGAATCCGAAAAGGACGGTTTTCTACGGTTTGTGTGAAAACTGTGCCCGGGAAGAGGACAAATAGGCCTTAAAGTTATTTATCTAGAAAGGAGCCCCTATGGGACTAAGAAAACTGGCGATTGCCACCACATTTTCCTTACTTGCAGCAAATCTTTTTGCCTGTGGAGCAAGTAATGCAGGAAAGACTGAGACTACAGCAGCCACCACACAGGCAGCAGCAGAAAGCAGCAAGGAGGAGAGCAAGGCAGGCGGAGAAAAGCTGAAGATTGTGGCTACCAATTTCCCTGCTTATGATTTTGCAAGAGCTGTTACCAAGGGAGAGGCGGATGTTACCATGCTGGTAAAGCCGGGAGCGGAGACGCACAGCTATGAGCCAAGCCCTCAGGATATTATTACCGTTCAAAATGCGGATTTATTCCTCTATGTAGGCGGAGACAGCGATGCCTGGGTAGATGGTATGTTAAAGTCCATGAACAAGGAGGATTCCTCCGTTTTCAAAATGATGGATGCGGTAAATTTAATGGAAGAGGAAACGGTTGAGGGAATGCAGGAAGAAGAGGAGCATGACCAGGACCATGAAGGAGAGTCCGGAGAGCATAAGGAAGAAGCTGCTGACCATGAGGATAAGGCTTCCGAGGCAAAGAGTGCCAGTCATGAGGAAGAGGAAGTGGAGATGGATGAGCATGTATGGACCTCTCCTGTAAATGCCATTCAGATTGTAAAGAAGCTGGATGAGAAGATTTCTTCCCTGGATTCTTCCAAAAAGGACGTTTTTGAGAAGAATACTGAGGCCTATGTGAAGGAATTGGAAGAGCTGGATAAAAGCTTTAGAGAAGTGGTAGATTCCGGAAAGAGAAAGGAAATCATTGTAGCAGACCGTTTCCCCTTTGCTTATTTCTGTAAAGAGTACGGCTTAAGCTACTTTGCGGCATTCCCGGGCTGTTCTACCGATACCCAGCCTGCTGCACAGACCATTGCGTTTTTACAGGATAAGGTAAAGGAAGACAGTATTCCGGTGGTATTCCATATTGAAATGAGTAACGAGGATATGGTAAATGCCATTTGTAAGGATACGGGAGCCAAGAAAATGCTTTTGAATGCGGTACACAATGTGACCGATGAGGATTTCAAAGCAGGCAAGACCTATGTGGACTTAATGAAGCCGAATGTAGAGGCATTGAAGGAGGCACTGAATTAATGAGTTATTTTTCCCTAAACAAGATTGGCTTTTCCTATGAAGGGAAGGTGGTATTAGAGGACATTCATTTTTCCGTGGAAAAGGGAGATTATCTTTGTATCGTGGGGGAAAACGGAGCCGGAAAAAGTACCCTTTTAAAGGGCATATTAGGGTTGAAAAAGCCCGGTGAAGGAGAAATCATTCTGGGGGACGGCCTGAAAAGGCAGGATATCGGATATCTTCCCCAACAGACGGAGGCGCAGAAGGATTTCCCTGCCAGTGTTTACGAGGTGGTGGAGTCCGGATGCCTAAACAAGCTTTCCTTATTTCCCTTTTATCGTAAGGAAGATAAGAAGCGGGTAGAGGATGCTCTTCGTTTTTTAAACATTGAGAATTTGAGAAAGTCCTGCTATCGGGAGCTTTCCGGCGGACAACAGCAAAGGGTTCTTCTGGCAAGAGCTCTTTGCGCCGGCTCCAAGCTCTTGATTTTGGATGAGCCTGTGGCAGGTTTGGATCCTAAGGCCCAGACAGAGCTCTATGATTTAATTGACAGATTGAATAAGGAATTAAAGATTACCATCATCATGGTTTCCCATGATGTGAAGGAAAT
Organism: uncultured Oribacterium sp.; assembly: GCA_963545375.1. Lineage (GTDB taxonomy): Bacteria > Bacillota > Clostridia > Lachnospirales > Lachnospiraceae > Oribacterium. The sequence goes on along the minus strand of CAUUJL010000005.1, from coordinate 22,366 downwards.
AGTACAAAGAGCAAAGCATATTCTCCATTTGGCCCATAAGCAGTTATTTTTCGGAGAGGCGGAAAAGTATAGAGAGTCGGAGCTTGGAAAAAGTTTTGTGAAGGATTTGGAGGGCTAAATGTTTAAGGTTTTAGGGTCGATGCTTTCCTACGATTTTATGATTCGAGCGATTATCGTAGGTTCTCTGGTTTCCCTGTGTTCTACACTTTTGGGAACCAGTCTGGTTTTAAAAAGATATTCCATGATTGGGGATGGCTTGTCCCACGTGGGCTTTGCAGCCTTGGCAATTGCCTATGCTCTGCAATTAGCCCCCATGTCCGTGTCTATTCCGGTCTGTGTGATTGCGGCATTTTTCCTTTTGCAACTGGAAGAAAATTCCAAAATTAAGGGAGATGCGGCTACCGCTTTACTTTGTAGCGGAGCTTTGGCGGTGGGAGTAATGACGATTTCTTTGACTACCGGTATGAATACAGATGTTTGTAACTATATGTTCGGCTCCATCCTGGCCATCAGTCCCTCGGACATGCGGCTTTCCGTAATTTTATCCGTGGTGGTGTTGTTCCTGTACATTTTCTTCTATCCCCGCATCTTCGCGGTGACCTTTGATGAAAATTTTGCAAAAGCCAGTGGAACCAATACCCGTTTCTACAACATGGTTTTGGCCTTATTGACTTCTATCACCATTGTGCTGGGCATGCGAATGATGGGAACCCTATTGATTTCCAGCTTGATCGTGTTTCCTTCTATTACGGCAATGCGGGTATGTAAAAACTTCTTAGGTACCATTATTCTGGCGTCTATACTTTCTCTCTTTGGATTCTTTGTAGGAATGACTCTATCCTTCCTTTACAGGATTCCTACGGGAGCTTCCATTGTGGTGATAGATATTATGTTATTCTTCCTGTTTTGTGGGATTGAAGCAATCCGGAATAGAAAGGGATAGAGGATAAGAAAATGAAATTAAGCAGAAAAATGAATACAAAAGAAGAGAAGGCCTTAGGGCCTTTTCGCATTTTCGGAATAAACAGAAGAGCAAACGAGACCATCCCTTTGAGAAGGGCTTGTCTTCTTCTTGCCCTTTGCGCAGGATTTTTGGTAGCCTGTAAGGAAAAGGATACCGTGCGGAAGACCCCGGGAAAGGTAGAGAGCACGGAAAGTACTTCTTCCGTATCCGAAGAGGAAGCAATGTCTATGGCGGCTGCTTTGGATGCTTTAGAGTCTAAGGATGCTGCATCGGTGGCGGCGGAAAATACAAATCCCTCCTCAGAAAGTAAAATTGCCGGAAGCACCAATTCCGCAGAAAGCGTGAAGGAAACGGATGAGCAGGGAAGAACCTATCCTATAGATGATTATCCCTACAATCCTAAAGAAGACAGAGGTAAGTATTCTTTGGAGAAGCCGGATATTGTGGTGGGAGATAAACTCTATGCCACCCAGATTAATGACTGGTACAAGAACTTTCAGGATTATGAAGGAAAGACGGTCAGTATTGAAGGAATGTATATGAACTTCGGAGGCTATACCCTGGTGGGAAGAAACGGCCCCTCCTGTCCTTATTGTACCGGCGGTTATGTGAATTTTGAATTTAAAACCGATTTGGATCTTTCCGGATTGGAATCGGAAAAGTCCTGGATTCGGGTTAAGGGCGTTCTCAGGCAGGGAAAGTATTCCATTTCCAAGGATGTTTCCCAGTTAATTTATTATATTGAGGCTTTGGAAGTGGAGAAAATGGATAAGCCCGGAGTGAACCCTATCACAGACTAATTCGCAATAGGTTAGTTTAATATAACTTTTATACTTTTCTTTTTCTTTGTCTGTTATACTAAGAGTATAAAATAATAATACTTCTCAATTTTAAGAAAAGCTTGAGAAAAGCAGAAGGAAGTACTGAAGACAGTAGAACAAATAAGGAGGAAAACTATGTTTGAACAAGTAAAATTAGACTATGCCTTTGATGCTCTGGAGCCCCATATCGACACGATGACTATGGAAACTCACTATGGAAAGCATCATGCCACCTATACCAAGAACTTTAATGATGCGGTGGCAAAGGCGGGACTTAGCGGAAAATCTGTAGAAGAGATTCTTTCTTCTCTCTCTTCCGTGAGTGATGAGGCCTTAAGGAACGCTTTACAGAATAATGGTGGCGGTTTCTATAACCATAATTTGTATTTTTCCGTTATGAGTCCTAAAAAGGGAACAAAACCAAGCCCTGCCCTGGCAGAGGCAATCAACAGGGACTTTGGCTCCTTGGAAAATCTGGTGGAAACCTTGCAGAATCTGGCACTGGGGCAGTTTGGTTCCGGATGGGCTTTTTTATCGGTAGATAAAGAAGGAAAGCTCTATGCCACAAAGGCCGCAAACCAGAACAATCCTTTTATGGAAGAAGGACAGCATACCCCCATCCTGGGAATTGATGTTTGGGAGCATGCCTACTACCTTCGCTATAAGAATCTAAGAGGCGACTATCTGAAGAATTTCTTCGAGGTACTGGATTGGGAGAAGGTCAGCGAGAATTATGAGCAGTGCAAGTAAATTTGTTTCCGGTACTAACTTCAAGCTTCGCTTTGCTCGCTTTCAGTAAGTACTGACGGGCTCAGACTACCCCTACGAAAGACCTATACTGCATCAGTCGCGTTGGTTATTGGATTTCTACAGTTTCTATTTTACCAAAGTTCTTCAAGTACCGACGAGTTTGGAGTATTCCTTTTTCAGGCAGGTATGAAGGAAACGGGCATATTATAACGAATAGCAATAATGTAATAAGTATTCTACTCCACTAAAATTTGGGCTAAAATTTGTGCTAAGTAGAATACTTATTTTTTGTATGAAAATATGCTAAAATAAAGCGCTAAAAAATTTATGGTTAGCACACTATAAAGTATATTTCTAGTATAAAAAGGAGAAAAGCGATGGCTGATATGAAAAAAGGAAGCGGGAATAATATCTTTTTGTGTAATGATTTTCCGGGCTATGGGAAGGTGGCTTTGCAGGGGATGATTCCTACTTTGACGGCAATGAAATATCAGCTGTTTTCTTTGCCTACCGCTTTGGTTTCCAATGTTTTGGACTTTGGCAAGGCGGAAATTTTAGATACTACGGAATATATGAAGGGCAGCGTTGCGGTCTGGAGAGAACTGGGCTTTTCCTTTGATGCCATGGCTATCGGCTTTATTACCGGGGAAAAGCAGGGAGAATTTTTGGCGGAGCTTTGTAAGGAAGAAAGAGAGAAGGGCTGCGTTATTTTCTTTGATCCTATTATGGCGGACAATGGAAAGCTCTATTACGGGATTTCACCGGAGGCGGTGGACAGTAGAAGAAAGCTTATGGGGCTTTCAGATTATATTGTTCCCAACAGTACCGAAGCATTGCTGCTGGCAAGGAAAAATCCGGAGCAGTCGGATTTTAGCTTGCAAGAAGCGAAGGAGCTGGTAAGCGCTTTGCGAGAGGCCGGAGCAAAATCGGTTTGTATTACCAGCATGAAGATTGACGGACAAAATTGTGTTTTCCTATATGATGAGAAGAAGGGAGAGTTTTGCCGGATTCCATACAGAATGAGGGACAAGCATTTTGTGGGAACCGGAGATTTGTTCTCTGCTCTTCTTCTGGGACGTTTTATGCAGGAAAATGATTTTTTTGCTGCAGGAATGTGGGCGGTGGAAAAAATCGGAGCCTTTATCGATGCCTATGAAGAGGATGGGCTTACGGAAAAGGGAATTCCCATGGAGCGCTATCTGAGTCTTTTAAATGCGTAGTTCTGACTCTTAAATTTTGTACAGTAAAAGTCTGACTCTTTATGTTTCAAGAGAAGATGCGCTGAAGCATAAGAGATATGAAAAATAAGTATGGTTCTTTTCGCTCTGTCGGGGCATTCCCCTGGGGGAATTCTTGAAAGAGATGGTCTTTTGTGCTAGAGTTTAGACTTACAGATTTTAAGGAGGACATTATGAAAAAAAGATTTGGAGTAGCATTGGTCTTGTCTATGGCCATGGTTTTAGGGGCTTGTGGCGCTAAGCAGCAGGCGGAGAGTGCGAAGGGCACAGAGCAGAAGGGCACAGAGACCTCTACTGCAGCGAAAGAGGAAAGCAAGGAAGCGGACAGCAAGGCAGATGCCGGAGACGGAAAGACCTATAAGGTGGGTATTTTAAAGTTTATGGATCACCCCTCCTTAAACCAGATTGAGGACAGCCTTTGCGAAGAGCTGGACAGCCTGTCCGAAAGCTCCGGAGCAAAGTATGAGTACAAGGAATATCGTTTGAACGGACAGGGAGATGCCTCCGTATTAAACCAGATGACTGCTCAGCTTATTGCGGATGATGTGGATGTGATTGTTCCCATCGCTACACCGGCGATTCAGGTAGTACAGTCTCAGACCGAAGGAAAAAATATCCCCATCGTTTTCTCCGCAGCCTCCGATCCGGTTTTCGCAAAGCTTGTGGATTCCATGGAAAAGCCGGGAGGAAATATTACAGGAACCTCCGATTTCTTAAATACGGATGCCATTATGGATTTGATTTTTGCCCAGAATCCTGAGGCAAAGAAGATCGGTCTTCTGTACTCCAAGAGTGAGGACTCCTCTCAGCAGCCTATTGCAGCAGCGAAGAAGTATCTGGCTGACAAGGGTGTGGAAGTAGTAGAAAAGACCGGAACCACCACCGATGAGGTGAGTCAGGCTGTTGATGCCCTGATTGCAGAGAAGGTGGATGCGATCTTCACTCCTACAGACAATACCATTCAGAAGGCAGAGCTTTCCTTCTATGAGAAGCTGATAAAGGCAAAGATTCCTCACTACGGCGGAGCGGATTCCTTTGCGTTAAATGGAGCCTTTGCCGGTTACGGCGTAGATTACGTACAGCTTGGAAAGGCTACTGCGGATATGGTGGATGAGGTACTTCGCCAGGGTAAGGACACGGCAACCCTTCCGGTTCAGACCTTTGATAACGGTATTGCAACAGTCAATACGGAAACTGCCGAAAAATTAGGCTATTCCTTAGATAAGATTAAAGAAGCCTTCAAGCCGTTCTGTACCAAGATTGTGGAGATTCAGACGGAAAAAGAATTTAAATCATAGGATACAAGATGAGTGGATTTTTAACAGTAGGAATTATGAAAACAGCTGTGGAACTGGGGCTTATTTATGCCCTGGTTGCCATGGCACTATTTATTTCTTATAGTATTTTAAATATCGCAGACCTTTCTACCGACGGATCCTATACTTTAGGCACGGCAGTGTCTGCAGTTTTTACGATTTCCGGACATCCAATTTTGGGAATTTTTATGGCTATGTTATCCGGTTCTCTTTCCGGCTTTGTCACGGCCTTTTTGCAAACTACTCTGGGGATTGAAAGTATTTTGGCGGGAATCATTGTGAATACAGGCCTTTATACCGTGAATTTAGCGGTGATGGGCTTTTCGTCCAACCTGTCCATCTTTGGTACAGACACAATTTTTACGCTCTTTGCAGGGGATAATGCCTTTTTAAATGAGTGGGGAGTGGTGATTCTCCTTAGTATTATTGTTCTTCTTCTTTGCTTTTTCTTAAAATGGTTCTTTAAAACCGGACTGGGTCTATCAATTCGGGCTACGGGAGACAGTCCTGCTATGGTCCGGGCCTCCTCCATTAATCCCACCTTTACCATTACTGTAGGGCTTTGCCTGTCCAATGCTTTAACCGGTCTTTCCGGCTCTTTAATTGCCCAGTACAACAAAACGGCAGATATTAATTTGGGAACCGGCATGGTAACGGTAGCCTTAGCTTCTTTGGTTATCGGAGAAAGCATTTTCGGAAAGAAAAAGCTGATTTTGCGTCTTTTGGGCGTAGTATTCGGTTCTCTGCTTTATAGAAGTATCATTGCGTTGGCTTTACGCTTAAAGGTACCCACGGAAGCCTTCAAGCTGGTCAGTGCCTGCATTGTAGCGCTGGCAATTTCTTCCACCAAGGTAAAGGAACTTTTGCAGTACAACAGACTACGGAGAAATGCCATAGAAAGACGGAAGAAGGAAGGGGAGAAGCATGCTTAGTTTATCCCATATTTATAAGACCTTTAATGCAGGAACTATTCATGAGAAAAAAGCCCTGCAGGATTTAAATTTGCATTTGTCTTCCGGAGATTTTGCGACTATAGTAGGAAGTAACGGAGCGGGAAAATCCACCCTCTTTAATGCGATTTCAGGAAGCTTTTTATTGGACAGCGGTTCCGTGGTTTTAGAGGGAGAAGATATTACCTTTTTGCAGGAGCATAAGCGGAGCAAATTCATCGGAAGACTTTTTCAGGATCCTCTGATGGGTACCGCGCCCCACATGAGCATTGAGGAAAATCTTTCCGTTTCCTATCTACGAGCTTCTCACAGTTCTTTATTTTCCAGAGTGAAAAAGAAGGACAGAGAATTCTTTCGGGAACAGTTAAGCCTATTGGAAATGGGACTGGAGGATCGGATGAATCATCCGGTGGGACTGCTTTCCGGGGGACAAAGACAGGCTCTTACACTTTTGATGGCTACCATGGTAACACCGAAGCTGTTGCTTTTGGACGAGCATACAGCCGCATTGGATCCGAAGACCGCGGATAAGGTATTGGAACTGACTCGAAACATTGTGGAAGAGAGAAAAATCACCTGCCTGATGATTACCCATAATATGCATCAGGCCCTGGAGCTTGGAAATCGAACCCTGATGATGGATCAGGGAAATATCGTTTTGGATTTATTCGGCCGGGAGAGAGAGGGACTTTCCGTAGATAAGCTGCTGGAGCTCTTTATGGCAAAGGCGGGAAAGGCATTGGACAACGATCGTATTCTTTTATCCTAAGAAGGGGAGGAGAGACTATGTTAAAGAAAGACTTTGTGATTACCATTGGCAGACAGTACGGTTCCGGAGGAAGAATTGTGGGAAAGCGTTTGGCGGAAAGCCTGGGGATTCCCTTTTATGATGAGGAGATTTTAAAAATCACCTCGGAGAAAACCGCTATCGGAGAGCAGTATTTTCGTCTTGCGGATGAGAAAGCCGGAAGCAATGTGCTGTTTAAGATTGTGGATTCCTTAAAGCCCAGATTGGGGAAGCCCAGTTTATCCGAAGACATCGTGAGTCCGGAGAATCTTTTCCGTTTTCAAAGTCAGGTGGTAGTGGAGCTGGCGGAGCAGGAATGCTGTATTATTGCCGGCCGTTGTGCCAATGTGGTTCTTCGAGATGCAGGGAAGGAACATGTGGATTTCTTCGTTTATGCAGATATGGAAAAGCGTATTGAAAGAACCATGGACTATTGCAAGGTAGATCGGGAAGAAGCCAAGAAGCGTATCAAGAAGATTGATAAGGAAAGAAAAGAATATCATCGTTACTATACCGGAGAAGAATGGATGAAACCGGACAATTATGATTTGATGATTAATGCTTCCCGAATCAATTATGATGAGATGGAATTGTTGATGAGAAATTATCTGCAAATGAAAGGCTATATCGAATGATGAAAAGCATCGCGGGAGCGGGAAAAGTAATAAAGGGCAGTTTAATGGTGCCGGGAGACAAGAGTATTTCTCACCGGGCGGTAATGTTTTCCGCCCTGGCCAAGGGAGAAACGAAGGTCAAAGGCTTTCTGCCGGGAGAGGACTGTTTGTCCACCATTTCCGTTTTCCGAAAAATGGGCGTTTCCATAGAACAGGAGCAGGACAGTGTCCGGATACAGGGGCTTGGCCTTCACGGCTTAAAGGCTCCGGGCGAAGCCTTATACTGCGGAAATTCCGGTACCACCATGCGACTGATGGCGGGGATTTTGGCGGGACAAAGCTTTTCCTCCTGCTTAACGGGGGATGAAAGCTTGGAAAAACGTCCTATGAAGCGAGTTTGTCTTCCACTGGAAAAGATGGGGGCGAAAATCAAGATGCAGGGAGAAAAGGGTACGGCTCCTTTGGAGATTAGCGGCTCTCCTCTGAAAGGGATTTCTTACGAAAGTCCGGTAGCTTCCGCCCAGGTGAAGTCCTCCGTCCTTTTGGCAGGGCTTTATGCTAAGGGAAAGACTTCCGTGATTGAACCAAGTCTTTCCAGAGACCATACAGAACGACTATTGGGAGCCATGGGGGTGGAATGTTCTACAAAAACCTTGGAGGATGGCAGAGTGGAGATATCTTTGGAAGGCGGGCAGGAACTTAAGGCTCTTTCCGAAGAGTATCTTGTTCCGGGAGATATTTCCTCTGCGGCTTATTTTATGGCTTCTGTATTTTTCCTTCCCGGTTCTTCTTTACGACTTAAAAATATCGGTCTGAATTCCAGCAGGTGCGGAATTTTGACGGTATTGGAAAAGATGGGGGCGAAGATTTCCTTGGAAAACTGCTCTACAGTTTATGGAGAAGAAAGAGGGGATATTTATCTTGAATATGGTCCCCTAAAGGCCGTGGACATCGGAGGAGATTTAATTCCCCGTTTGATTGACGAGCTTCCCCTGCTGGCTGTACTGGCTACGATTGCAGAGGGGGAGACCCGGATTTATGATGCGGCAGAGCTTAAGGTCAAAGAATCCAACCGAATCAAAGCCTGTGTAGAGAATTTACAGCGTCTGGGTATTTCTGCGGTGGAAACGGAGGATGGCATGATAATTCCGGGAAAAGGATCTGTTTTCTCCTTGGAAGGAAAGAGGATTCCCAGCTTTTTGGATCACAGAATTGCCATGAGCTTTTCCGTTTTAGGACTTCTGTGTAAGGCGGAAAATCCCATGCAAATTGAGGATTCCGAATGCATTCAGATTTCTTATCCAAATTTTTTCAATGATTTTGAAAAAGTTCTTGACGAGGGATAAAATATTTGCTAATATACGCTAGTCGGTTTTCAAACGACTGAGGCGAATTGGTCAAGCGGTTAAGACGCAGCCCTCTCACGGCTGAATCCCGGGTTCGATTCCCGGATTCGTCACTCCCGAGCATTGCTCGGGTTTTTTTGTGTCTATTTTTCTTTCGTTTTTTCTTTCTTTTCTTTTTTCTCTGATTTGGTACAATAGAGGAGCATTTAAAATAAAGGAGAAAAATAATGCACAAAAATCTTGTTTTGGATATGGGAAATGTTTTAGTCACCTATGATCCGGTATGGGTGATTCAAGAATATACAGATAGAGAAGATTGGATTAAAGAAATCAAAGATGTGATGTTTTATTCCGGAGAGTGGATCAGATTGGATGCAGGGCTGATGTCCGAGGAGGATGCCCTAAAAGCATGGATGAAACGTTGCAGTTCACCGGAGCTGGCAGAGCTTTGTAAAATCTGTTTTGAAAACTGGGATAAATATAATATGAAAAAAATCCCCGGTGTTGCGGAAATCCTAAAGGAAGAGAAGGCGCAGGGAAGAAAGCTTTATCTTTTGTCCAATGCTTCCATGCGCCTAGTTCCAATTTGGCGGGAAGTGCTTCCCGGATCGGAATATTTTGACGGCATCTTTTACTCTGCGGCCTTTCAATGCCTGAAGCCACAGGATGTTATTTATGAAAGATTTTTAAAGCATTTTTCTTTGGAAGCAAAGGATTGCTTTTTTATAGATGATTTAAAAGAAAATATTGAGGGCGCAAAGAAAGCAGGCTTGGATGGCGCAGTTTTGCCCCTTCCCGAAGCTTCTGCTCTTCGAAAGATTTTGGAAGAAGAGAAAAACGCATAAAGTCTATAGGAGGACAAATGAATCAGCTTAAGGAACATCCTTTTCCTTTGGTGGAATATAAAATCAGCTCAGGACTTCTCCCTATGGTGGAATCTCCCCTTTTCCAAAGAGAAACAGGGATACAGCATGGCTTCTCCACCAGGAAGGGAGGCGTGTCCAAGGAGCATTTGGCTTCTTTAAACTTAAGCTTCTCCGTGGACGATGCCAAGGAAAACGTCCTGGAAAATTTCCGGAGAATCGGAGAGCGTTTCGGAAAAACCCCGGAAGACTTTGTGCTTAGCAAGCAAAGCCATGAAACCAAGGTACTGAAGGTAGGCATGAAGGACAGGGGAAAGGGGATTACAAAGGATAGAGATTATGAGGGAATAGATGCGTTAATCACGGATGAAGAGGGCCTTATCCTTTCCTGTTTTTCTGCAGACTGCGTTCCGATTTTATTTTATGATCCGATCCATAAAGCGGTGGGCGCCTGTCATAGCGGCTGGAGAGGCACCAAGGGGAAGATTCTTCAAAACGTGGTGGAGGAAATGAGAAAACATTTCTCTTCAAATCCTGCGGAGATTCTTATTGCCATCGGCCCCAGCATTTGTAAGGAGCAATACGTTGTTTCGGAAGACTTAGCTCTTTCCTTCCTGGAGGATTATCCGGATGTAGGAGAGAATTCAAGTTCTCCTATTCAAAGGATTTCAAAGGATAAATTTCAACTGGATTTATGGGATTTAAACCGTAGGATAGCACTGGATTCCGGGATTAAGGAAGAGCATATTTCCATCAGTGGTTATTGCACCATGGAGAACCCGGAACTGTTTTTTTCTCACCGTTACAGTCAGGGAAAAAGAGGACTGCAGGGAGCTTTTATCTGCTTACAGGATTAGATAGTACTTAAGCCAAAAGCCGGCTATGAGAGTTCATAGTATGCTTTCCGTTGGGAAAGAAAGGATATGATTTTGCCGATGAAAAAATATGTCATATTAATTTTGCTTTTCCTTTGCAGTCTTTCGGCCTGCGGAAAAGGCAAAGAGAAGCCGGTAGTGAAAGAGGCTTCCGCTTCCAATCTGGAAGATGTAGTGGATGAGAAAGCCAGCTCTTCCGAGCTTTCCAAAAAGGTGGAAGAAAGAAAGCAGGAGGAAGAGGAGCTTGCTCTTTCCCGCTATACCAATTTGGGACTGGTGCAGTGTGATTCCAGCTTTATTAACTTCCGCTCCCAGCCTAATGAAAATGATATTCAAAATATTATCGGAATTTTAAAAAATGGAGCAGGAGTGGAGATTTTAGAGTCTCCCGCAGCGGGAACGGAGAACTGGGTAAAGGTTCGTTCCGGCGGTTTGGATGGCTACATTTCCAAGCAGTTCTTGCTGGAGGGAGAGAAAGCGAATGAAAAGGCCAAGGAATATATGGAGCCAAGAGTTACCATCTTGGCGGATAAGCTTCGAATTCGTTCTACTCCGGAGAAGATAGACGGAAATACCTTAGGCTCCTGTGCCAAGGGAGAACGTTATATTGTATTGGGCAGAAGCGGAAAGGATTATCTGAAGATTTCTGCGGATACCATCGAAGGCGTTGAAGAGGCTTATATTTCTTCCAGTGCGGAAAATGTACGTTTGGAATACGGCTTGGATGAGGCGCGAAGCTACAATTTAAAGCAAAAGGTTTTAAACCAGTATGATCACCTTGGGGTTTCCAAGGCACAGGATTATATTAATATCCGTTCCGACCCTGCCGACAAGGGCATTGACAACATTATCGGAAAATTCCCGGGCTATGCGGGAGGAGATATTTTAGGGGAAGAAAACGGTTGGCTGAAAATCCGTTCCGGAGAAATCACCGGCTATGTTAAGTCGGAACTGGTGGCGCAAGGAAAGGAAGCGGAGCAATTGGCCCTTGCCCATGCTCAGGTTATGGCAACGGTAAATACGGATGCCTTAAATGTCCGGGCAAACCCCAGTACGGAATCCAATGCCTGGACCAAGGTCACAAGAGATCAAAGATATTCCGTGGTAAATCAGCTGGATGGATGGGTACAGTTGGACCTGGACTCCGGAGATGATCAGGAAGGAGATCAGGGAGCCTATGTTTCCACAAGAGATAACAATGTTACCGTTAACTACGGCTTAATTGAGGCCATTTCCTATAGACCGGCACAGGATAGAGCCAATATTGCGGCAAAGAGACGAAGCGATTTGGTGAACTTTGCCTGCCAATTCGTCGGTAACCCCTATGTGTGGGGAGGAACCTCTTTAACCCACGGTTGCGACTGTTCCGGCTTTACTCAGACGATTATGAGTAAATATGGCGTTTCTTTACCCAGAGTTTCCAGAGAACAGTCCAGAACCGGTGTGAAGGTCAGCAGTGAAAATATGCGTCCCGGAGATTTGATTTTCTATGCCAACAGGAGAGGTGTGGTAAATCATGTAGGAATCTATATTGGTAACGGTCAGGTGGTCAATGCGGCCTCCAGACGTTCCGGAATTCGAATTTACCGTTGGAATTACAGAACTCCTGTGGCAATTCGAAATGTATTAGGAGAATAACGAAACGGAAATGCCTAGATACAACATAAGGGCATAAGCAAAGTATAATCAAAGCATAAGCAAAGAAAAGCATCTAAAAAGAGAATGGAGACGGTATGGAAAGCTATGTTTTATCTTGTTGTTCTACAGTGGATATTTCTAAGGAATGGGCGGAAAAAAGAAACATTCTTTTAGCCTACTTTCGTTTTTATTTAAATGAAGAGGAGTACAGAGACGATTTTTATGCCTCCCTTTCTCAGGAGAAATTATTTGAAAGAATGTTAAATGGGGAGAAGAGTAAGACTTCCCAGGTAAACAGTGAAGAATATATGACTCTTTTCCGCCCCAGCTTGGAGGCGGGAAAGGATATTGTTCATTTCTGCTTATCCAGCGGAATATCCGGCACCAGAAATTCCTGTGAAATTGCCAAGGACATTCTCCTGGAGGAATTTCCGGATAGAAAGATTGAGATTATAGACTCTCTTTCCGCCTCTGCAGGCTATGGACTCTTGGTGGATAAGGCAGCAGATTTGAGAGACCGGGGACTTTCCATGGAGGAGCTTGTTGAGAAGATTCTGGAATACAGAAATCATTTACAGGGATATTTCTTTACCTCAGATCTTCGCTTTTTTATCCAGGGAGGAAGAATCTCCAAGGCGGCCGGATTTATCGGCGGTTTACTGAATATCTGTCCCATTATCATGATTACGGAAGAGGGAACCCTAAAACCTATCGAAAAGGCAAGAGGAAAAAAGCAGGCCATTAATAACCTGCTGTCCAAGATGGAAAAGAAAGGGTTTTTGGAAGAGGAGAAGGTATTTCTCTGTCATTCTGCCTGCCCTGAGGATGTGGAAAGCTTAAAGGAGAAGATTCTGGAACGCTATCCGAAGGCGAAGATTGAGACCTTCGTGATTGGCGGCACTATTGCCTGCCATACCGGCCCCGGCACAGTCGCATGCTTTTTCTTCGGAAAAGAAGGGCGTTAGTATTACGGAATAAAAAAGGATATGGAACAATAGAGAATTTTCCTGCAGTATAGGGCTATACCCGGGGCACGCTCCCGCTAACTTCGCCTACGTAGCAGATACTAAGCGAAAAACTTCATTTCACTCGTTTTTCGCAAGTACTGACGGGCTCAGATTGCCCCTGTTAAAGCCCTATACTGAGGAAAATCAATCAATTTTATGTCGCGCAATCCTTTTTTATTCCATAAAAAACGTCCGTTTGAAAGCTTCTTCTTCGAAATGAAAATGCAAGGCGGGTCTGCCGTGTCGCATTTTCTTTTTTTCTTTCAAGGATTCTCCTTCCTCCAGCTGTCCCTGCCGAATTAACTTTAGCTGTAGGAGCTTTGCCAGAATTCTGCTGGCAGAGCGGGGAGTGATGGCCAGAAGCTCTGCGATATATTGGGCACTAAGTGCCTGCAGAGGATCGTTTTCAAAAAGGCTGATAAGCTTCAGGATATTACTTTCGTGAATACCCTGTTCTTTTGCAAATTGTATTGCCTTCGGGTTACTGTAATCAGCCAGCAATTTTAATTTCTGGGAAAGAGGGCCAAGCAGCTTTCCTTCCTCTTCCATAAAAAAGGCGTCATTTCTTCCGTAACGATTACTTTCCAAAAGGGCATGCTCCGCATAATAGCGACTTCGTTCCTTAGAATGGCTTAAACCGATACCCATACGGAAAGGAAAGTTCAGATTTTTCCTGCAGGCGGAAAGAAATTCCTGTAGCATAGGCATCAGATCTTTTTCCATGGAAATGCTCAAAAGGATAGAAAATTGATTAAAGCCTTTTTCGATATCAAAATGTAAATGACTTTCTTTTCGATATTCCGTTAAAAACTTATAAACAGTGGCTTCCCGATATTCCTGTTCTTCCTTTTCCACATCCTCCGTAAAGGGAAGGCGAAGAAAAATACTGAGGAGATTTTGCTCCGCGATACTGCCTAAACGAAGTTCGTCCAAGGCGTGCTGAATAGAGCTTCGAATCATTTCTTCATTAGGGAAGACGGCGATATAAGGAATCTGCAACTGATCCAGCTGCCCCAGATTATTAATGCTTCGAGAAAGAATCAGGTCGATTTTTCCTTTGCTCCAAAGATTTTTGGCATATTCGGTAATATGCTTGTAATCATAATGATGATCCTTGTAGAAGATAGGGCAGGATTTTTTCGGTAAATATTTGGGTATGTCCATAAAATGGTTGGTTTCGGTTAAGAAGTCACAGAATACCCGGTTCAATGGTTGATCCCGATGTTCGATTTGAAATTGCAGCAGAATAGAAAGAACATCAATGGTTTCGTAGGCGGTAAAGGCACAAGGAATACGATTATCCGGAAAACGCTGGTGAATATAGTGATAACCCAGTTCGCCGGAAAAGAAAATCACATCACATTTCTTTTTACAGTCTTCATAGATACCGTCAATATCCTTTAAGTCCTTATAGATATAGGGAAAAAATTGACAATCAAAGGAGGGGTCTTGCAGGACCTTTTCTATAGGCTCCAAAGATTTTTCCGGACTGACAATTGCTACATGAATCATGCTGTTCTCCCTTCCACAGTAATGTTAAGATTTTATCTTGCATTTAAGACAAAGTCAATTATGTCTTTAATTGGCGACCAATTTCTTGATGGCTGACTCCTTAGACTTTTTTAGGATTAGGCATCCTTATTACAAGGGCTATTTCACATGGGATTACAGGGACTATATTGCAAGGGACGCCTTGGCTTTTTTTTGTCTTGAAAATGTTATATAATGCCCTGGAAGGAAATAGGAGTTGTGAGGATTTATGGCGAGAAAAAGGACAAATAAAAACAAAAACACAAATAAAAGCATAAATAAAACAAGTAATAAAACCGGTAGAAAAAAAGCTGTACAAGGAAAAGTAGAACAAAATACTTACGTAGGCCTTAGAGAGGAAGCTATTTTGATTTTATCCTTCCTTGTTGCTTTGCTTTTGCTTCTCAGTAATTTAGGATTTTGCGGAATAGTGGGAGAGGGACTTTCACAGGGACTTGTATTTTTATTCGGGTCCTTCAGTGTTCTTTTTCCCTTTGTCTTATTTTTCCTTGTTGCCTTTGTCATGGCAAATCGAAACAATCCGATGATTATGAGGAAAATACCCTTTATTTGCTTCTTGTATATTTTTCTGGGAGCTTTTCTTCCTGTACTTATTTTCGGGAAGAGTATTCCTGAAGATTTAACGGATTTATTGACCGAAGGGGGAGTATTACCCGGGATTTTTCTTTTGTTTTTGAAGCAGTTTCTAGGTAGCCTGGGAGCTATGATTGTGCTGTTTTTCGCTATTTTATTATGTTTGGTGATGATTACCGAAAAGCCCCTGATGAGTCTCTTTGCTTTATTTTCCGTGCAGACTGCGGAAAAGGCGGGAAGAAGGGCGAAAAGCGATATACAGAGAATTTCTCAAACTGCCAGAGAAGCTTTGGAGGAAAGACGAGCCAGACGGGAAGAGAGAGAGGCGGATTTTCAAACCACCGACTTTCATTTGGAAGATTTTAAGGAAGAGAGGGAAGTTTCTCCTTTAGAGGCGGAAGATAATAAGGAGAAGGAAGCGCTCCGTTCCGACTTGCTGAGTGTTAAGGAGGAACTGGATTTAATAAACAGTAAGAAGGAAGACTGGAAAGAGGATTCTTTCACGGTGGAAGGCTTATCAGATTCTTCGGAGGAAGAAGAGCTTTTCCCGGAGGAACTTTCCGATATAGAAGCGGTTTCTAAGGAAGAGCCCTTGAAACGAGAATCTTTAAAACAAGAGTCTTTGAAACAAGAGTCTATAAAAGAACAGCCCTTGGATGAAGAGGAGCTGAAGAAGCGTCTTTTACAGGGAGACCCTTCCTCCAGAGTTGTCTACACCGCCGATGGCAGAAGAATTGCTTCCGATAATGAAAACTTACAAAAGCGTATTCAGGAAAAGAAAGAGGAAGAATTAACAGTGGATTCCGTTCCGGAAAAGACTGCAAAACCCTATGTGTTCCCCCCGCTCTCCCTCTTGAAGCGTTCCCATAGTCAGGAAGAGGAAAAACGAAGCGAGATCGAGAAAAATGCCCAGACCTTGAAGGAAACCCTAAAGAGCTTCGGCATTACCGTAAGCATCAGTAATGTTTCCGTAGGTCCCTCCGTTACCCGTTACGAGCTACAACCGGAGCAGGGCGTGAAATTAGCCAAGATAGTATCTTTGAGTAATGATATCAAGATGAGACTGGCGGCGGCGGATATCCGTATTGAAGCGCCTATTCCGGGAAAGTCGGCCGTGGGTATTGAAGTTCCCAATAAAAACAGCCAGGTTGTATATTTGGGAGATATTCTATCTTCTCCCGCCTTTCAGGAGAACAAGATGAAACTGGCCTTTGGCGTGGGAAAAGATATTGGAGGCAAGGTGGTGGTAACGGATATTGCTAAGATGCCCCACCTACTGGTTGCAGGAGCTACAGGAGCGGGAAAATCCGTTTCCATTAACACCTTGATTATGTCCATACTCTATCGATACAGTCCTGAAGAAGTCAGGATGATTATGGTGGATCCCAAGGTGGTGGAGTTGCAGGTATATAACGGTATTCCGCATTTGCTTATTCCCGTGGTTACGGATCCCAAAAAGGCGGCTGCGGCATTGAACTGGGCTGTGGCGGAGATGACCAGCCGATACAAGAAATTTGCCGCTTACGGCGTAAGAGATTTATCGGGCTATAACGAAAAAATACGAGGTCTTTCCGAGGAAGAAAGAGAAAAGGATGGACTGGCAGTCCTTCCTCAGATTTTAATTATTATCGATGAGCTTGCAGATCTGATGATGGTATCGGCATCGGAAGTTGAAGATGCCATTGTCCGACTGACCCAGTTGGCTAGAGCTTGCGGAATGCATTTGATTATTGCAACACAGAGACCCTCAGTCAATGTTATTACGGGACTGATTAAGGCAAATGTTCCTTCCCGTATTGCCTTTTCTGTAAGTAGCGGAGTGGATTCCCGTACCATTATTGATATGAATGGAGCGGAAAAGCTTCTGGGAAAGGGGGATATGCTTTTCTTCCCCCAGAACTTACCCAAGCCTATCCGAGTACAGGGAGCCTTTGTATCGGATGAAGAGGTGGCTAAGGTCACAGAGTTTTTAAAGTCTCAAGGAGAGGCGGAGTATAACCATTCCATCTCTAAGAGCTTGGAAAAGGAAGCCACGGAAGAGACGGGAGGAAATCAGAGCGATAGAGACGAGCTTTTTGCGGAGGCCGGATCACTGGTGATTGAAACGGATAAGGCAAGTATCGGCTTTTTACAAAGAAAATTCCGCATCGGTTTTAATCGGGCGGCAAGGATAATGGATCAGTTGGCTGCGGAACATGTCGTTGGAGAGGAGGAAGGCACCAAGGCCAGAAAGGTTTTAATGAACATGGAAGAATTTGAGGAGTTACTGTCTACAGAAAGGATGGAGTAAATGAAATCAGATTTAGAAATTGCTCAGGAAGTTACGCTGCAACCAATTGCTTTAGTGGCTAAGAATTATGGTATCTCCGAAGAGAATCTGGAACTCTACGGAAAGTATAAAGCAAAATTATCCCAAAGCTTTTGCTCTGCTCAGGAAGGAAAGCAGAAGGGAAAATTGATTCTGGTTACCGCTACAAATCCTACCCCCTTAGGAGAGGGAAAGACTACGGTATCTATCGGCTTAAATGATGCATTGAACCGTTTAGGAAAGAAGAGCATTGTGGCATTAAGAGAGCCCAGCCTTGGACCATGCTTCGGCGTAAAGGGGGGAGCTGCAGGCGGAGGCTACGCTCAGGTTGCCCCCATGGAGGACATTAACCTTCATTTTACGGGAGATTTCCATGCCATCACTTCTGCCAATAACCTACTGGCCGCAGTTATGGATAATCATATTCATCAGGGTAATGCTTTAGAGATTAACCCCAAAAAGATTCTTTGGAAGCGTTGTTTGGATATGAATGACAGAGTTCTGAGAAACGTAATCGTAGGAATTGGAAATCAGGCGGACGGTGCTATGAGAGAGGATCATTTCCAGATTACGGTAGCCTCCGAAATCATGGCGATTCTTTGTCTGGCCAAGGATATGAAGGATTTACAGGAGCGTTTAGACAAAATCGTAGTAGCCTATAACAAGAAGGGCGAGAGAGTCTATGCAAAGGATTTGGAATGTACCGGAGCTATGGCGGTTCTTTTAAAGGATGCTATGCAACCTAATCTTGTGCAAAGTCTGGAAGGAAACCTTGCCATTATCCATGGTGGACCCTTTGCTAACATTGCCCACGGATGTAACTCTATAAGGGCCACCAAGATGGGATTGGCTTTAGCGGATTTTCTGGTTACCGAAGCAGGCTTCGGTGCCGACCTGGGAGCGGAGAAGTTTTTTGATATTAAGTGTGCGGCAGCCGGATTAACGCCTTCTTGTGCTGTCATCGTAACTACCCTTCGTACCTTAAAATACTACGGCGGACTTCCGAGAGAAGAGATTTCCAAGGAGAATCGTGAAGCATTGGAAAAGGGCTTAGAGAACTTGGAAAAGCATATCGAAAATGTAAAGAAATTCGGTGTTCCTGCAGTTGTGGCAGTAAATCGTTTTGCTACAGATACTGAGGGGGAGCTTTCGTTCTTAAAGGATTTCTGTGCACAGAGAGGCGTTCGCTGCGCCATCATGGAAGCTTACGGAAAGGGAAGTGAAGGAGGAGAAGAGCTTGCTAAGGCAGTGCTGGAAACTGTGGAAGCCGGGGAAGTGAATTTCCATACTTTGCAAACTCCGGAGCAGAAGATTTCTCAGAAGATTGAACTTTTGGCGAAGGAAATTTATGGTGCCGACGGGGTAGAGTATTCGAATAAGGCTAGAGAGGAATTAAAGAAGCTGGAAGAATCCTGCTATTCCAATCTTCCGATTTGTATGGCAAAGACGCCGTACAGTTTGTCCGATAAACCCAATCTATTGGGAAGACCGAAGAATTTCCGGATTGAAATTCGTGAACTTTCCCTCTCCGCAGGAGCAGGATTTGTGGTATGCTTAGCAGGCGATGTCATGACGATGCCGGGTCTGCCAAAGGAACCGGCAGCAAAAAAGATTGGCTTTGAAAATGAAAAGATTGTAGGTATTTTCTAAGGAGGCATAGATGAAGGGCTGGTTGTCTTGTTTAAGCGAAGCGAAAGTCCTTCGGGGAGATGGAGAGAGGGAGGAGTTTTCCTCCCTCTCCTATGATTCTCGAAGAGCTAAGGCAGGGGATTTATTTCTTTGCATGAAGGGAAGTACCATGGATTCCCATGACAAAATTCCGGAGCTCTTGGAAAAGGGTGTTCGAGTATTTGTGGTGGAGAAAGATCTTCCCGATTTACCGAAGGAAATGCAGAATAGAGAAGACCTTTGCATTGTACAGGTGGAAAATGGCAGAAAGGCTTTGGCGGAGCTGTCAGCCTTTTATTTTTCCTACCCCTCCAAGGAGATGCTGATGATCGGCATCACCGGTACCAAGGGAAAAACCACAACAGCCAGTATGGTGCGGGCAATTCTTACGGAAGCGGGCTACAATTGCGGTCTCATCGGAACCACCGGAATCGATTATGCCGGCATCCATGAAGAAAGCAGAAATACCACACCGGAATCCTATACTTTACAGGAGACCTTCCGGAAAATGAAGGAAAAGGGCTGTAATGCCGTAGTTATGGAGGCTTCCTCCCAGGGCTTTAAGATGCATAGAACCGACGGTATCCTGTTTGACTATGGTATTTTTACCAATATCGAAGAGGATCATATCGGAGAAAATGAGCATAAAGATTTTGCGGAGTATAAGTATTATAAGTCCAGAATCTTCACCCAGTCCAAGACAGGACTGGTGAATCTTGATGCGGATTTTTCTGAAGAATTCATGGAAAATGCAGAGTGCCCCTGTTTTAGCTTTGCCTTGAAAAAACAGGCTGATTTTATGGCTACGGAGATTGAAGACTTACATCGTCATGATTTTCTGGGCTGTAGATTCCATTTTCGACATGGAGAAGAGGATTGGGAGATTTGGAACCATCTGCCGGGAAGATACAATGTTTATAATGCCTTAGCGGCAATTTCTCTGGCCTCGCTTTTGAAAATCAAAAAAGAAGTGGTGCAATCCGCCTTACGGAAGATTCAGGTAAACGGTAGGATGGAAGTTGTGCTGCAAAGAGGGGGCTACACTGTTTTGGTGGACTATGCCCACAATGCAATGGGTATGAAGAATCTTTTGGAAACCCTGAAGGCCTACAAGCCGAAACGCCTGATTGTAGTCTTTGGCTGTGGCGGAAACCGTGCCAAGGAAAGACGTTACGGCATGGGAGAGGTGGCAGGAGAAATGGCTGATTTCACCATTCTTACCGCAGACAATTCCCGCTATGAGAAAACTATGGACATTATTTCCGATATTGAAAGCACTTTGTCGAAGAAGAGCAAGAATTATGTGAAGATTGAGGATCGTAGAGAGGCGATTCGCTATGCCTTGAATCAGGCCCGGGAGGGGGATCTTATTGCTGTTATCGGAAAAGGACATGAAGAATATAATGAGGTAAATGGAACATTTACCCGTTTTGTAGATAGAGAAGTGATTTTGGAAGAGGCGGAAAGAGAGGGAAAATAAGATGCAGATTCCTTTTTCGGAGATATTTTCCTCTGTAGACAAGATTATTTTGGATTCCCGGGAGGATTGCAGTAAGGGACTCTTTGTTCCCATCAAGGGAGAAAAGCAGGATGGACACCGCTTTATCCCCATGGCTATAGAGCATGGGGCTTCCTTTATTTTTGCGGAGGAGGATTGTTCGGAACTTTCCAAACAATATCCTGAGGTGCGTTTTATTCCGGTGGAAAGTACCATTGATGCTTTACAGGCCTTGGGAGGCTATGCCAGAAGCCTATATTCCGGTTTAGTCATAGGCGTAACCGGCTCCGTAGGAAAGACCACCACCAGAGCCATGATTGCCAAGGCTCTCTCCATGGAGAAGTCGGTTTTTGAAACCAAGGGAAATGCCAATTCCCAGCTTGGGCTTCCTATTACATTGTTTTCCATGGCTAAGGAAAATAAAGAAATCAGTGTCATTGAGTTAGGTATCTCCATCCCCGGGGAGATGCATAGGATTGCGGAGATTGCTTCCTGCGATATTGCGGTATTTACCAATATCGGTTCCGCCCATTTGGAGAATTTAAAAACCAAGGAAAATACCTGCTTTGAGAAAATGCATATTTTGGAAGGAAATCAAAAGGAAGTTTCTCTTTATTTGCCGAAGAAGGATGCTATATTGGGAACGCTTACGGAAGAGAAAATCAGAGCCATGGGATTCTTGGGCGAGAAGAAGTTAAAGCTTTTCTTCTACGAGAAGCAAGAGGAGATTCCCCTTTCCGTTCCCGGAGAGCATATGGAGGACAATGCCTCTGTAGCCATGGCTATAGGCCTTTCCCTGGGATTAAACAAACAAAAGCTTTTACAGGGCTTGCAGGAATTTCAGGGCTTAAAGGGAAGGGGCGGCAGACTTTCCACAGATGACGGCATTTTGATTATCGATGACAGCTACAATGCCTCTCCGGATTCCATGAAGGCTTCCTTAAAGGTCTTGGCTTCGGAGAATGGGGCGAAGAGAAAGATTGCCGTCCTGGGAGACATGAATGAGCTGGGGGACAATGAAATCGCCTACCATCGGGAAATCGGAGAATTTTTAAAATCGCTCCCTATCGATGCATTATTTACTTTAGGAAAGAAGGGGGAAGAGATTCGAAAAGCTATGGGCGAGAAGCTGCTTCCCGGAACAGCCTGCTTTAGTTTGGAGGAGCTGTCCATAGCTTTGGAAAAGGAAATAAAGCCGGGTGACCTGCTTTTGTTTAAGGCTTCCAACTCCCTTTCGCTTTCCAAGGTCATTCAAGAAATAAGGAGTAAGCATTGTTCGCCAAAGTAATCGTAGACATTTCCCATGAATCTATCGATAAATGTTTTACCTATAGGGTCCCTACGGAATTTTCCTTATCTGTCGGGGATCCTGTTTTGATACCCTTTGGAAGAGGAAAGAAAAAGGGCTATGTGATAGGAATTGAGGAGTTGGCAGACTTCCCGGAAGAGAAGATTAAAGACATTCTTTCTCCTTTGGAAAAGGAGTTCTCCGTAGAGAAGCAGCTTTTGGATCTGGCCATCTGGATGGCGGAGGAATACGGAACGACCTTAAATCAATGCTTAAAAACCGTACTTCCGGTAAAGAAGAAGACGAAAAAC
>CAUUJL010000004.1:0-53438 GCA_963545375.1 uncultured Oribacterium sp. | reverse complement strand
GTAGATATGCAGTATCTCTATGATGACGGAGAGATGTACAACTTCATGAACAATGAGACCTTTGAGCAGATTGCTTTGTCTCATGAGCAGATTGCGGATTCCATGAAGTTCGTTAAGGAGAACGAAACCGTTAAGGTAGTATCTTATCAGGGAAATGTATTCTCTGTAGAGCCTCCTTTGAAAGTGACCTTAGAGGTTACTCATACAGAGCCGGGAATTAAGGGTAATACCACCACCGGTGCAACCAAGCCGGCTACTGTAGAGACAGGCGTTGAAGTACAGGTTCCTCTGTTTGTAAATATTGGAGATAAGATTATTATTTCTACTCAGACAGGAGACTACGAGTCTAGAGCATAAGCATCGGGAAGAAAGCTTCTCCCGTAAGAAAATGAAGACTAAGGCTTCCTAAAAGGAAGCCTTTTTTTGTAGAAAGGATAGCTATGCAAGCTTTAAAAGCAATACTACAGGAAGCTATGGAATCCGCCTTTGTGGAGGCAGGCTACGACAAGGACTTGGGAAAGGTCAGTGTTTCCAATCGTCCTGACCTTTGCGACTACCAAAGCAACGGTGCTTTGATGGGAGCAAAAAAATATCAGGAGAATCCCATTGCCTTGGCGGAGAAGGTAAAGGGCTTTTTGGAAAAGAAAAGCTATAAGGATACCCCTTTATTTTCCTCCGTGGAAGCGGTGAAGCCGGGATTCTTGAATGTAAAGCTTTCTCCGGAATTCCTGGGAGCTTATCTACAGGGAATGCAGACGGAAGAGAAAAACGGTCTTTTTGAGAAGGAAGGTCGGAAGATTTTATTGGACTACGGCGGAGCCAATGTGGCAAAGCCTCTCCATGTAGGACACCTTCGTTCTGCCGTAATCGGAGAAGCCCTGAAAAGAATGGGACAAAGACTTGGCAATGATGTGGTGGGAGATGTGCATCTTGGAGACTGGGGTCTGCAAATGGGTCTTATCATCACGGAATTAGAGGACAGAGGAGAGCTGGAAAAGCCCTTTACAATTTCCGAGCTGGAAGAGATTTACCCCTTTGCCTCCAAGAAAGCCAAGGAAAAGGATGAAGCCGGAAATCTGGTCAATGAGGAATATGCCAACCGTGCCAAGGAAAATACCTTAAAGCTACAGCAGGGAGATCCTGTATTCCATAAGGTTTGGGAAAGAATCATGGAGGTTTCCGTTGCAGATTTAAAGAAGAACTATGAAGCCTTGGATGTGCACTTTGACCTGTGGAAGGGAGAGTCCGATGCGGACCCCTATATTCCCAAGCTGATTTCATTATTGGAAGAAAAGAAATTAGCCTATCGTTCACAGGGCGCTTTGGTGGTGGATATTACGGAGGAGGGAGACAGCAAGGAATATCCTCCCTGCATGATTCAGAAATCCGACGGAGCAAGCCTTTATGCTACCTCCGACCTGGGAACCATTATGGACAGAGAAGAGCATTATCCCAAGGATTTGTATCTTTATATTGCGGACAGTCGTCAGGCTCTTCACTATACCCAATTTTTCCGTGTGGCAAGACGGGCAGAGCTTCTTCCTAAAGAGACGGAGTTAAGCTATATCGGTTTCGGTACTATGAACGGAAAGGACGGAAAGCCCTTTAAAACCAGAGAGGGCGGCGTCTTAAGACTGGAGCGCCTGATTTCCGAAACCAGAGATTCCGTTTTAAAGCGTATGGAGGAATCCAAGGACAACGGATTGAGTCAAGAGGAAAAAGAGGAAACTGCAGGAATCGTGGCATTGGCTGCTTTAAAGTACGGTGACCTTTCCAATCAGGCCACCAAGGATTATATCTTTGACCTGGAAAAGTTTACTGCCTTTGAGGGAAACACCGGCCCCTATATTCTTTATACCATTGTACGAATCTCCTCCATTTTAAGAAAGTATGCGGAAAGTAAGGGGGAGAACTGGAAGAATACCCTAAGCTGGATTACGGAAAATGCAAAGAATTATCCCTTAGGAAGCTCCGGGGATGAAAATGTTATGGCTCTTGAAAAAATTCTGGCAGCCTTTCAGGATGAGATGCGGGATGCATGGAGAGAATGTGCTCCCCATAAGATTTGTACCTATATCTATACGCTTTCCAACCAGTTCAATTCTTTCTACCACAATGTAAAGATTTTGACGGAGGAAAATGAGCAAAAGAAGAAGGAATATATCGGCCTTCTTTGCCTGAGCTGGCAGGTGCTTATGGATTGTATTCAGGTGCTGGGCTTCTCCGCTCCGGAAAGGATGTAAGATGCGGTATTTTGTACTAAGTGATATTCACGGTTCTGCTTACTATGCAAAGCTGGCGATTGAGGCCTATCAAAAAAGCGGCTGTGAAAGAATCCTGCTTTTGGGAGATGTTTTGTACCATGGCCCCAGAAATCCACTGCCAAAGGACTATGCCCCCAAGGAAGTAATTGCTCTTTTGAATCCATTAAAGGAAGAAATTCTTGCAGTTCGAGGGAACTGTGAGGCAGAGGTGGATCAAATGGTATTGGACTTTCCCGTCATGGCGGACTATGCCCTACTGGAGTGGGGAAAGCACAGAGTTTTCCTTTCCCACGGCCATGTCTATAACGCGGAGAGCTTTCCCCTTCAAAAAGATGGAGATATCTTCCTCCAGGGACATACCCATGTTCCTGTGGCAATGAAGAAGACCAGAGGAGAGAAGTATTACTATCACCTGAACCCCGGCTCCATCAGCTATCCAAAAGAAGACAGCCCCCATAGCTATGGCATCCTGGAAGACAACAGCTTCACCCTATACGATGTAGAAAAAGGAGAAGCCTATAATAAGATAGAGTTCTAAAAAGGCACTGAAAAATTGAAGAACTTGAAAATCAGGAATTCCAATTTACATGCAATGTAGAATAGGTCTGGAATAAGGGTAATCTAAGCCCGCCGGTACTTGCGAAAAACGAAGGAACTGAAGTTTTTCGCTTAGTATCCGCTGCGAGGCGAAGTTAGCGAGAGCGTGCCCGAATTCCAGACCTATTGCTACATTGAAGGAGATAATTTTATCAAGTCCTTCAAAATTTCACATCTTCCTCCTTGACATATACCCCATGGGGGTATATTATTTCTTTGTAAACAGAAAGGAGGCAGAGATGAAACAGTATAGAGTTACAGGAATGACCTGTGCTGCCTGTCAAAGTAGAGTAGAGAAAGCCGTGTCTAAAGTCCCCGGCGTAAAGTCCTGCTCCGTTTCTCTTTTAACCAACTCCCTGGGAGTGGAAGGAGAGGTTGGGGCAGATGCAATCCAAAAGGCGGTAGAAGCTGCGGGTTACGGCTTTGAGAATCCGGATAAGAGTGCATCCGGATCGGAACAGCAGGATAAGAGTGATGCCTTAAAGGATACCGAAAGTCCCAAGTTAAGAAAGCGATTTTTGCAATCCTTATTTTTCTTGGCCGTTCTGATGTATTTTTCCATGGGCCCCATGTTGTTTCACGCTCCGGTACCCAAGGCCTTTTCCAATCCGGGCATTTTGGCCTTAACGGAGCTCTTGCTTAGCATTATTGTACTTTTCATTAACAAGAAGTTTTTTATTTCCGGCTTTAAAAGTGCATTTGCTTTATCCCCCAACATGGATACCCTGGTAGCTTTAGGCTCCACCGCATCTTTTCTGTATTCCCTGGGAATCCTTTACGGTATTCTTTATGCCTTTGGAGAGGGAAATATAGAGCAGACTAAGATGCTGGGCCACCACCTTTATTTTGAAACGGCGGCTATGATTCCCACCCTGATTACCTTTGGAAAGATGCTGGAGGCAATTTCCAAGGGAAGGACTACGGATGCTTTAAAGAGCTTAATGAATTTAAGCCCTAAAAAGGCACATCTTCTTACTGGGGAGCAGGAAACGGAAGTTTCCGTAGAGGAAGTTAAGGAGGGGGATCTCTTCACGGTATATCCCGGAGAACAGATTCCGGTGGACGGCATCATTGTAAGCGGTACTACTGCCGTGGATGAGTCGGCATTAACAGGAGAATCCCTTCCTGTGGATAAGGGAGAGGGGGACAATGTCTCTGCCGGTACTTTGAATCAGTCCGGTTTTATCAAGGCTAAAGCCAGCAGAGTAGGAAAGGACACCACCCTATCTCAAATTATTCAAATGGTATCCGATGCGGCAGCGACCAAGGCTCCTATAGCCAGAATTGCCGATCAAATCTCCGGCGTTTTTGTGCCGGCGGTTATCGGTATTGCGATCCTGACCTTTGTTATCATTCTTTTGAGCGGAGGAACATTTTCCGATGCCCTTTCCAGAGCCGTAGCTGTGCTGGTAATCAGCTGTCCCTGCGCTTTGGGACTGGCTACCCCGGTAGCCATTATGGTGGGAAATGGAGTCGGCGCTAAAAACGGGCTATTGTTTAAAACTGCCGCTTCTTTGGAGGCAGCCGGAAAGGTAGAGATTATTGCACTGGATAAGACCGGTACCATTACCAACGGAACTCCGGTGCTTACGGATATTCTTCCCATGCAGGGAGTTTCCGAAGAAGAGCTTCTGGCTTTGGCGGTATCTTTGGAAAAGAATTCGGAACATCCTCTGGCAAAAGCTATTTTAAACTATGGGGAAGAGAAGAAGATTTCTACACTGCCCGTGGATAATTTTCAGGCTATGGTGGGACATGGTGTTTCCGGAACCATAGAGGGAGAACAAGCGGTGGCCGCTTCCTTATCCTATATGAAAGAGCATTTTTCTTTGGAAAAGAGCTTTGAGGAGCAGTGCAACAGCTTTTCCGAAGAGGGAAAAACCCCATTATTCTTTGCAAGAGGAGAGAAGCTTTTAGGCTGTATCGCCGTAGCGGATACCTTAAAGGAGGATGCTAAGGCAGGAATCGGAGAGCTGAAAAAGCAAGGCATTTTCACGGTTATGCTTACCGGAGATCAGAGAAGGACAGCAAATGCCATCGGAAAGGAAGCCGGAGTGGATATGGTCATTGCAGAAGTGCTTCCCGACGGAAAAGAAGCGGTTATCCGAAAGCTGCAAAACTATGGTAAGGTTGCCATGGTAGGAGACGGTATCAATGACGCGGTTGCTCTGACAAGAGCGGATTTGGGTATTGCCATAGGTGCCGGAACGGACGTGGCCATTGATGCGGCGGATTTGGTGCTGATGAAGTCCAAGGTAAGGGATATTCCGAAGAGCATTCGACTTTCCAGAGCTACGATTCGAAACATTCATGAGAATCTGTTCTGGGCATTCTTCTACAATGTGATTTGTATCCCCCTTGCTGCAGGATTTTACTCCGCCATCTTCCACTGGAATTTTGCCATGAGTCCTATGGTGGGGGCAGCGGCTATGAGCCTTTCCAGCTTTTCCGTGTGCTTAAATGCACTTAGGTTAAACTTATTTAACATAAACAATTCCGCTGGAGATCATAGGAAAGGTTTGGCGGAAGAAAAGAGAGAAAAGCTACTGTTGGATTTTGACTCTGAAAAGAAAGAGAGTCATGCACAAAAAGAAAAGGAGATTGTTATGGAGAAGCATTTGGTAATTGAGGGTATGATGTGCGGACATTGTTCCGGAACCGTAAAGAAGGCTTTAGAGGCTTTACCGCAGGTAGAAAAGGCTGAGGTTAGTCATGAAACAGGTAAGGCTGTGGTTACTTTGAAAGAAGCTGTGGCGGATGAAGTATTGAAGAAGGCCGTAGAGGATCAGGAATATACGGTGAAATCCATCTCATAATTTTTTTTTCATCATCATTTTTCATAATCAGTGTACATAATCAAGAAAGGCTCTGATTTTATAAAACGATGTGAAAGCAAGAATGTCTATAAGGGAGATTGCATTTATGCGGGAGGAGCAAAAGCAAGAGCAAGAGGCTTCCCTGGAAATGGGAGGCTGCTGCGGAGGAAGAAAGAAAAAACAGGCTAGAGATGATGGGGAAAGAAGAGATTTAATTTCTCGCTTAAACCGTATGGAGGGACAGATTCGAGGAATTCGTAATATGCTTTTAGAGGAGCGATATTGTGTGGATATCCTTACCCAGGTCAGTTCCGTTTCCTCCGCCCTAAAGGCCTTTAGCAAGGAGCTGTTACAAAGCCATATAGAAAGCTGTGTGGTTTCCGATATTCAGGAAGGAAAAACCGAGGCGGTGGAGGAGTTGTGCGGCTTGATTAAGAAAATTATGTAACGAAAAATTTTCTTACGCTTTTCATACTTTAAACACAAAAGAACTCTATACTCCATAGAGTTCTTTTTTTATTCTTAAGGAGTAGCGTCTAAAGAGAGTACAGCATCTCATTTAGAAGAAGCTGCTTTAAAGTTTCACCTTGTATTCTGCTTCTAACAGGGCAATGGTTGAAACAATATAAAGAAATTTTAGGAATACCGTATAGAGAACAAATGAAAGGAGATGCTTATGGATAATAAGAACAATTCTATGCCCGGCTGGGACGATTTCTTTCCCGGCAACAAAAAGGATGACAATGGAGGGGGGAACAGACCCAGATCTTTCCTGTTCTATGTCTTTATTGCCATGATTATTACTTTATTGCTGAATACCTTTGTATTTCCGGCAATGAAGCAGGCAAGAATTGAGCCCGCTGCGTATTCGGAATTCCAAAAGGCCATAACGGATAAGACCGTCACCAAGGTGGAATTTAATCAAAATACCATTGTGTATGAAGTAAAAAAAGACGGTAAGACGCAAAGCTACAGCACCACAAGAGTGAACAACGAGTTTAACGAAGCCCAGATTATGCAGGAGTTAAATGCTCAGGGAGTAGAGTACAATGAAAGTATTCCTGTAGAGAGTAATTTCTTCTTAAATTTCATTCTTTCCTGGGTTGTGCCCTTACTGCTCTTTATGGCTTTAGGAAATTGGCTTTCCAAGCGTATGGGATCTGCCATGGGCGGCATGGGAGGCGGTTTTGGCTTGGGCGGTTTAGGAAGATCCAACGCCAGAGAATATGAGAAGAAGGATGACAGCATTCGCTTTAAGGATGTGGCGGGAGAAGATGAGGCAAAGGAGCTTCTAACGGAGATGGTGGACTACTTAAATCATCCGGACAAGTATTCCAGAATCGGTGCCAAGATTCCCAAGGGAGCTTTGCTTGTGGGACCTCCGGGAACCGGTAAAACCATGCTGGCCAAGGCTGTAGCCGGTGAAGCAGGAGTTCCTTTCTTTTCCATTTCCGGATCGGAATTCGTGGAGATGTATGTGGGTATGGGAGCGGCGAAGGTTCGTGATCTTTTTGATCAGGCGAAGAAAAAGTCCCCCTGCATTATCTTTATTGATGAGATTGATGCCATCGGTAAAAAGCGTGGTGCCGGCGGTTTAGGGGGAAATGATGAAAGAGAACAGACCTTGAATCAGCTCCTTACAGAGATGGACGGTTTTGACAGCAATAAGGCCATTATTCTTCTGGCAGCCACCAACCAGCCTGATCAGTTGGATCCGGCCCTTCTCCGTCCGGGACGATTTGATAGAAGAGTACCGGTGGAGCTTCCGGATTATCAGGGAAGAATCGATATTTTAAAGGTACATAGTGCCAAGATTAAGATGTCAGACAATGTAAATTTAGAAGCTATTGCCAAGGCTGCTCCCGGAGCCTCCGGTGCGGAGCTTGCCAACATTATCAATGAGGCGGCCTTAAGAGCGGTTCGTGCCGGCAGAGAAAGAGTTATCCAGTCCGACTTGGAAGAGTCCATTGAGGTGGTTATTGCGGGATACCAAAAGAAAAACAAGGTGATGACAGAGAAGGAGAAGCTGATTGTTGCATACCATGAGGTTGGACATGCCTTGGTTGCTGCTTTGCAGAAGGACTCCGCTCCGGTTCATAAAATCACCATTATTCCCAGAACCTCCGGAGCCCTGGGATATACCATGCAGGTGGAGGAAGAGGGAAACCATTATCTCTATTCTAAGGAAGAACTGGAAAATGAGATTGCCACTCTCACCGGCGGACGTTGTGCGGAGGAACTCATTTTCCATACCTGCACTACAGGCGCTTCCAATGATATTGAGCGAGCTACCAAGTCTGCAAGAGCCATGATAACCCGCTACGGTATGAATCCGGAGGTGGGAATGGTAGCCATGGAACAGCTGCATAATCAGTATCTTGGAGGAGATTCCAGCCTTACCGTATCTCCGGAAACCCAAACCAAGATTGATGAGATGGTAGTGGCCTTGGTAAAGAAACAACATGATAAGGCTTATAAGCTTCTTGAGGACAATATCACCAAGCTACACGAAATCACCAAGTTCCTCTATGAAAGAGAAACCATTACCGGGGAAGAGTTTTTGGAGATTTTAAACCGGAAGGAAGTAGACCCCTCCGTAGTGGCAAGAGAGGAAAACTAATCCGGCCATCAAATAGTTGAACAAATCAAACAGATATAGCATTTCAGCAATATAGGTCTGTAATGAAGGCAATCTGAGCCCGTGCCTGAATTACAGACCTATATTGCGTGAAATGCTTTTTTGGTTTAACAAGTTCTTTTTTAATTTCTAACAAAAAAGATAGATTTTTTATCGAAAAATATGGTAAAGTGACAGTATTAATACAGATTCAGGAGAAAACCAAAAGAATTACAAAAATATGCCAGGAAAAAAATGCAGAAGATCGGTTCATAAAAAGTCAAGGAGGGTGTATGAAAAGAGATTTGGATTATCTTCGTCTGCTGGCAAAGAGCTTTCCCAGTGCGGATGCGGCGGCAGCGGAGATTATCAATTTGCGGGCAATTTGCGGTCTTCCCAAGGGGACTGAATATTTTTTTTCAGACCTTCACGGAGAAAGTGAAGCCTTCATTTTCCTGATGCGTTCCGCTTCAGGAGTGATTCGTTCAAAGATTTCCGATGTTTTTTCTCATTATCTTGGAGAAGAGGAACAGCTGAATTTAGCCAACCTGATCTATTATCCCAGAGAGACTTTTATGGATAAGCGCAATACCTATCTGGAGGATAAGGAATGGCAGAAGATTACCATTCACCGTTTGGTGGCCCTATGTCTAAAGATTGCTTCCAAGTATACCCGTTCCAAGGTACGGAAAAAGCTTCCGAAGGAATTTGCCTATGCCATTGACGAGCTTTTGCATGATGAGGAAGAAGACACCAAGCTTTATCATAAAGAGATTCTACAGGGGATTTTAGATGTAGAGAGAGGACAGGCTTTTATAATTGCTCTTTGTGAGTTGATTCAAAGTCTTAGTATAGACAGCCTGCATATTATCGGAGACATTTTCGATAGAGGCCCCCATGCAGATCAGATTATGGAGGAGCTGATGTGCTTCCACGATGTGGATATTCAGTGGGGAAATCATGACGTGGATTGGATGGGGGCTTTTTGCGGAAATCCTGCCTGTATTGCCAATGTTTTACGTATAGCCACCTCCTATAACAGCTTTGATGTTTTGGAGGACGGTTATGGCATCAATCTTCGTCCCCTGTCCATGTTTGCCCAGGAGGTCTATGGGAATGATCCCTGTAGCTGCTTTACCCCTCATTTATGGGATAAAAATATTGCGGATTCTGTAGAGCCGGAGCTTGCTGCGAAAATGTGTAAAACCATCAGTGTGATGATGTGGAAGCTGGAGGGACAGCTGATACGCAGGCATCCTGAGTATGGTCTGGAGCATAGAATGCTTCTCCATAAGGTCAATCTGGAGAAGGGAGAGGTGGAAGTAGAGGGGAAAATCTATCCTATGAAGGATTGTCATTTTCCTACGGTGGATTGGAAGGATCCTTATACCCTATCAGAAAAAGAGCAGGAGCTTATGGATACCCTAATCTACAGCTTCACCCATTCCAAAGTCTTAAAGAGACATATTGATTTTTTCTTTACCCATGGTTCCATGTATAAAATAATCAACCATAATATATTGTATCATGGCTGCATACCCATGACGGAGGATGGAGACTTTCTTCCCCTTAACACCAGAGACGGAGAGGTTTCCGGAAAGCGTTTAATGGATTACTGTGAGCAAAAGTGTATTGAAGCTTATTTTATGAACGAGGAATTGGATCCTAACGGAAAGCTTTATGCAACGGATTTCTTCTGGTATCTTTGGTGCGGTCCTAAGTCTCCCTTGTTTGGGAAGGATAAGATGACCACCTTTGAGCATTGTTTTATTGAGGATCCGGAAAGTCATAAAGAAAGCTTCAATTCCTATTACAAATGGATAGAAAAAGAAAGCTATGTGGATAAGATTATTCAGGAGTTTGATGAGGATCCGGAGCTTTCCCATATTGTAAACGGCCATGTACCGGTAAAGAGCAAGAAGGGGGAAAGTCCCATTAAAGCATCCGGCAAGCTTTTCATCATTGATGGGGGCATTTCCAAAGCTTATCATTCTAAAACCGGAATTGCAGGCTACACGCTGATTTATGATTCCAAGCATTTGTCTTTGGCGAAGCATAAGGATTTCCATAAGGGAGAGGAGAATACTCCGGAGATTCAGATGGTGGAAAGGATGAAAACCAGAATTCGAATCGGAGAGACGGACAAAGGCATAGAGCTTCGCAGGCAAATGACGGATCTTTTGGATTTGTTGGAAGCCTATCAAAATGGTGAAATTAAAGAGCACTAGAGATGAAGGAGAATTTAAGTAAATAATAAGCTTACTCTATTTTTAGCAAGAAATAATCACAGATTTTTCACATTATTCTATAGACAAGGAAAGGACTCTGCCCTATAATGCACAAAGCTTGAAAAAAGGAAGGGCGTGCCTTTCCTTTTTCTATTTTTCAAAAAGCGTAAGAGAGAGGAGGGGAAATGAAAGAGTTAGAGAAGACAGAAGTAACAACAAAAACAGAATTGGTGGGGAACATCGAGAAGACGGAAACCATTGAGAAAACAGAAAAGCTGGTAAAGACCAGTAAGGAAGAGAAGATAGAAACAATCGAGAAGATTAAAACTACAGAGAAAAAGACTGCAATGTTAAACCTTACGGAAGGAGATCCCTTAACCTTAATTCTTCGTTTCGCCTTTCCTATGTTGCTGGGAACCTTATTCCAGCAGTTTTACGGTATGATGGATACCATTATCGTCGGAAAGATGATTGGACTGAAGGCTCTTGCAGGGGTAGGTTCCACAGGAGCCATTAACTTTATGATTAACGGTTTTGTCATCGGAACCTGCTCCGGCTTTGCGATTCCCGTTGCACAAAAATTCGGTGCGGGACAGTTTGAAAAGCTCAGAAAATACGTAGGAAACATCCTGTATTTAACCGTGATTTTTTCAATTGTAATGACTGTTGTAATCGGTGTTTTGACAAAACCGATTCTTCAGTGGATGAATACGCCGGAAGAAACCTTTTCCTATGCCTATCTTTATATTTTTATAGTGTTTTTGGGGATTCCGACGACCTTTCTTTACAATATTACAAGCTCCGTAGTTCGTTCTCTGGGAGATTCCAAAACACCGGTGTATTTCCTGATTCTTGCGGCACTATTGAATATTATTCTGGACTATGTGAGTATTCGCTTTTTGGGATTTGGGGTGGATGGACCGGCCTATGCCACGGTAATTTCTCAGTTTGTTTCCGGACTGTTATGCTTAATATACATGATTAAGCGTTTTCCGATTATTCACCTGAAGAAGGAAGATATAAAGCCGGAAAGACATTACTATAAAAGACTTCTTTTGATGGGAGTTCCTATGGGACTGCAGTACAGTATCACTGCCATCGGTTCCGTGATCTTACAGACAGCGGTAAACGGTCTTGGTTCTCAGGCGATGGCGGCCATTACCGCAGGACAAAGAATCAGTAATTTCTGCTGTTGTGTCTTTGACTCTTTAGGAGTAACCATGGCAACCTTCGCAGGACAAAATGTTGGGGCCAGAAAGCTCTCACGTATTAAAAAGGGTGTTTGGGAATCCACCAAGGTGGGAAGTATCTATGCAGTATTGATTTGCGCCGTACTTTTCTTCTTTGGAGATGAGATTCCCAAGATTTTTATTAATGCCAATGAAGTGGAAGTTATTAAAATGGCTAAGGAATTCCTTTTGGGAAATGCCTTTTTCTATATTCCTTTGGCGGTTTTGAATGTTTGGCGTTTTTCCGTTCAGGGAATGGGCTTCTCCGGATTCGCTATGCTGGCCGGGGTAAGCGAAATGATAGCAAGAATCATTGTGGCTTTTATCTTTATTCCATTACTGGGCTATATGGCAGCTTGTTATGCTTCTCCTCTGGCTTGGATTTTTGCGGATGCCTTTTTGATTCCGGCATTTTTCAAATGTATTAAGCGATTAAAGAGATTCCCGGCATAAATCTTCTCCTGTGCCTCCGCATTCTCCCCGAAGCTTCTTATGACAAAGACCGCAGGACATCCTTTCCGGAATGAGGTGTTGATAAGGCTTTGTAGCAAAGGGGTTTAGAGAAGAGTAGAACTCTGTCTTTCCCTGACATAGAAGTTCATTTTCCTTCGTATATAGGGCGTAGGATATGGTGGAAGACAGTTCTTCTACAAGCTCATGAAAAATATGGAGAGTATAGTCATTCTCCTCGGTACTAAAGGAAATGACTAAAGGAAAGGAGCTTTCCTCCTTTGGAAGATGAATATGGCAGGGCTCTTCCTTGAGTCCTGCTTTGTTTATGGCAGCATTTACAATAAGATCGATAGAAGTGCTTAGCATGAAAGTCTCCTTTTTTTGTGAGCTTTAAATGAAAATTATGGGAGCATTGCTACAGTAATCCTGCAGCCTGAGCTGTCCAATATTTGTACCTACGATATCATACCATAGCTTTAAGGGAAAAAATTACTTTGTGACTGTGATAAAACAATTTTGTGCCTGTGATAATTTTCTTGCCAAAAAGAAGAGGATTTGTTATAGTAGGATTCGCGTCTTTGAAAGGCGACTTTTATCCTGCCTAAGTTTAGGCAAATGATCACTCTATATGGAAAACCGGCGGTGTCTCTGATGAATCCGGTACGCACAAAGCATATAGAGGAAGTATAACCAAGGAGGTAGAAAAATGAGTGCAATTGGAATGAAGCAACTTTTAGAAGCAGGTGTACACTTTGGACACCAGACCAGAAGATGGAACCCTAAGATGGCTCCATACATCTACACCGAGAGAAACGGTATCCACATCATCGACTTACAGAAGACTGTAAAGCTTGTAGATGATTCTTACAACGCATTGTCTCAGATCGTTGCTAACGGTGGAACCATCCTTTTCGTAGGAACAAAGAAGCAGGCTCAGGACGCTGTTAAGGCTGAAGCTCTTCGTTGCGGAGAGTTCTATGTAAATGAGCGTTGGCTTGGCGGAATGCTTACCAACTTCAAGACCATTCGTTCTCGTATCCAGAGATTAAAGGACATTGAGAAGATGGCTGAAGACGGAACCTTTGATGTATTGCCAAAGAAGGAAGTTACTCTTTTGAAGAAGGAGTGGGCTAAGCTTGAGGCTAACCTTGGCGGAATCAAGGATATGAAGTCTATTCCCGATGCAATCTTCGTAATCGATCCGAAGAAGGAGAAGATTTGCGTACAGGAGGCTCATTCTCTTGGAATTACTCTTTTCGGAATTGCAGATACCAATGCGGATCCTGAAGAGCTGGATTACATCATCCCGGGTAACGACGATGCTATCCGTGCCATCAAGTTAATCGTTGCTAAGATGGCTGATGCCGTTATCGAGGCTAAGCAGGGTGATATGACCGAGGAAGAAGCAGCTTTAGCAAGCAGTGAAGAAGATTTCACACAAGAGGCATAAGATAAATCAGGTCCCTTTTGCTCTATGAGTAGAAGGGACTATTTCCCTAATGTTATCGTTAAAAAGGAGGAAAGAAAATGGCAGAGATTACCGCAGCACTGGTGAAGGAATTAAGAGAGATTACCGGAGCAGGAATGATGGCTTGTAAGAAGGCTCTTACAGAGACAGCCGGAGATATGGATAAGGCTGTAGAGTACTTGAGAGAGCAAGGACTTGCAGGAGCAGAGAAGAAGGCAGGAAGAATTGCAGCAGAGGGTGTTTCCTTCACAAAGATTTCCGATGACGGAAAGACCGGCGTTGTAGTAGAAGTTAACGCTGAGACCGACTTCGTTGCTAAGAACGAAAAGTTCCAGAACTTCGTTAAGGAAGTAGCAGCTCAGGCATTAAAGACATCTGCAACGGATATCGACAGCTTCTTACAGGAGAAGTGGGATTTGGATCCTTCCAAGACTGTTTCCGAACAGCTTTCCGCTACCATTTCCGTAATTGGGGAAAACATGAACATCCGTCGTTTTACCAAGATTACCGAGGAAAACGGTTTCGTTCAGGATTATATTCACTCCGGCGGAAGAATCGGTGTTCTTTTACAGGTTAAGTCCACAGTGGTAAATGATGCAATCAAGGATATGGCAAAGAACCTTGCTATGCAGATTGCCGCTTTAAATCCAAAGTACATCACTCGTGCAGAAGTTGATCAGGAATACTTAAAGAACGAGAAGGAGATCCTTTTGGCTGCTGCTAAGAACGAGAAGCCAAATGCTCCTGAGAAGGTTCTTCTTGGTATGGTTGAGGGAAGATTAAACAAGGAATTACAGGAAGTTTGTCTTGTAGATCAGGTTTATGTTCGTGCTGAGGATGGAAAGCAGAAGGTTGGTCAGTACCTTGAGAGCGTTGCAAAAGCACAGAACGCTGAAATTTCCCTTGTACGTTTCGTTCGTTACGAGACAGGAGAGGGACTTGAGAAGAAGAATGAAGATTTTGCTGCAGAAGTAGCTGCACAGATTAAATAATAAAGGAATCCCTCTTGCTGTTTGGCGAGAGGGATTTTTTTCCGATTTTTTAAGAGTAGGCTTGGGAAGCGTGAGATTTCTCATTCTTAAAGAGTATTGCCGATGTAGCATACGATATCTTGTTGAAATCATCAGAAAGGCTTAAAGAAAATGAACTGCATAGAGATTTTGGAAAAATTGGTGGCTAGAGAAAGTACAAATCCGGGAGCTTTGGAGGAAGGGGTAGCCGAGGATATTTTGGCACTTTTAAAGGATGCGGTATCGGAGTTATCCGGTACTGTAGAAAAGCTTGAGGTAGAAGCTCACCGTCCCATTCTTCGAGTACTCCTT
Source organism: uncultured Oribacterium sp. (assembly GCA_963545375.1). GTDB lineage: Bacteria > Bacillota > Clostridia > Lachnospirales > Lachnospiraceae > Oribacterium. The sequence goes on along the minus strand of CAUUJL010000004.1, from coordinate 38,444 downwards.
CCGGGAGAAACTAAGGAATGCTTCAGTTTTATCTGCCACATGGATACGGTACCTATCGGTCTGCATTGGGAGAAAAATCCCTTTGGAGAGTGGGAGGGGAACCGACTGTATGGTAGAGGCTCCTGCGATATGAAGGGCGGAACCGCTGCGGCAATCTCTGCATTTTTACAAATCTTAGCTTTGGCAAAGAAGGAGAAGCAAAAGCCCAAGATCTCTTTGCAAATGGTCTTCACCTGTGATGAAGAGGGGGACATGAAGGGCGTGGAGAAAGCCATTCAAGTAGGATGGCTGGATAAAGATACTTTACTTATGGATACGGAGCCCACAGACGGTACTATTCAAACCGCCCATAAGGGACGGTTCTGGTATGAGTGGCAGTTTCATGGAAAGGCGGCTCATGCCAGTGAACCGGAAACCGGAATTGATGCCATTCTCTCTATGGCCATGGCCATTCCGGAAGCCAAAAAGGGAGTGGATGCTTTGGAAAAGGATAGCTTTTTGGGGGATTCCAAAATCTGCTTCGGACAGTGCAGCGGAGGAATTCACCCCTATCAGGTTCCGGCAGAAGCCAAGGTGTCCGTAGATATGCGTCTGGTTCCCCCCTACACTGCGGAAACAGGAAAAGAAATCCTGGAAAAAGCCGTGGAAAAGGTACAAAAAACTTATCCCGGTCTTCAATCCACCATTTTAATTACAGGAAATCGGCCTGCCATACCCCATTATGAAGAAAGTCTGCTTTTGGCAAAATGTAAAAAAGCCATTGAAGCAGCCGGATATCCCAAAGCCAAAGTCTGCCCCTTCCCGGGCTACACCGATACCGCCGTGGTCGCCGGAAAATGCGATAACCATACCACCCTATCCTACGGCCCCGGCTCTTTGGATATGGCTCACCAACGAGATGAATACGTTGAGAAAGAAGATGTACTTCGATGTGAAAAAGTATATTTTGAGCTTTTAAAAGATTACTATATGAATGGTATTTAATTCATTTAGATGCTTTATAGTCCATGGTATAAGAGCATAAAGCTTTGTATAGGGAAGATTCCTTCTAATTCTAAGGGCTTGAAAAGATAAATCCCCAAATTTTTGATAGTGTGGATACCGGAGTGTTGATTAAGACAAGCGGTTGGTCCACACTGTTTTGATTATTTTATTATGAAACAAATGTAATTACTCCAAGGAACAGCTTTTCGTGATACGGTCTTTGGCTCGGGGTAATCTGAGCCCGCGGGTACTTGCGGAAAGCAAGGGAACCGTAGCTTTTCGCTTAGTACCCCTGCGTGGCGAAGTTAGCGAGAGCGTGCCCCGGCCACAGACAGTATCAAGAAAAGCGTAAACCTTCCCTGACAACAGGCAGTATCACTGAAAAGCGTATTCATAATAGAGCATTGTCTTCCTATAGAATATTCAAATAAATCCCTGTTATCTATTTAAAATCAGAATTAAAATTCCTCTTTTTAATATGCTATACTAATGCCTGTTTGCAGTGCGATATGTAGCAAACGGGAGTGTAAAAAATAACTAGTTGAAAAGGAGCATTATGAAGAGAAAGCTTGCATTAACCACATTGTCCTTACTGGCATTAGGTGTTCTTGCCTCTTGCGGACAGAAGACCAAGGAAAGTTCTGTAGCGGCAACCACTGCTAAGGCAGAGGAGTCCTCCGCTGAAACGGAAAAGGCTACAGAGAAAGCCAACGAGACCAAGGCTGAAGGAAAGCTGGCTATCGTTGCCACTTCCGAAGATTACAAGAAGTTATTTGATGAGTTTACAAAGGACACCGGAATTGAGACTGAACTGCTTTCCATGTCCTCCGGAGAAGTTCTCAGCAAGTTAAAGGCAGAGGGCGGCACACCTACCGCTGACCTTTGGTTTGGCGGCGGAATTGACGCATTCATGAGTGCGAAGGATAGTGACTTGCTGGAAAAGATTGATTTAGACGCAGCAAATGATTTTGCTTCCGGTTACGTTGATCCTGACCATTATTGGTACACCAAGGGTGTTACTGTTGTAGGTTTTATCGTAAATGACGAAATGCTGAAGACTAAGAATGCGGAAGCACCTAAGAGCTGGGACGATTTACTTAACTCCGCATACAAGGATGAGATTTTGATGTCCAATCCTGCAGTATCCGGAACCAACTACGGTGTTGTAAATGCTCTTTTACAGAAGAAGGGTGAAGAAGAGGGATGGAAGTACTTTACTGCATTAAACGATAATGTAAAGTATTATTCTAAGCGTGGTGGAGACCCAAGAGAAAAGACCGCTCAGGGAGAGGTTGCCATCGGAATTACTCCAATGGATAAAAAGACCGAGAAGCTTGCTACAGAGCAGGGATGTTCTTTAGTTTATCCTGAGGATGGAATTCCTTATGTACCGGAGGGAGTTGCCGTATTTAAGGGCGCTGCCAATGCAGAGGCTGCTAAGGAGTTCTTAAACTGGTTATACAATAGTGAGGATCATTTAAAGGAATTGGCTGAAATCGACGGAAAGAACACCATTAAGGTCGTTTTACCAAAGCTGTCCAATGTTGACTTATCTTTCGACACCGGTCTGTTAATGAAGGAAGACTTATCCTTATTCGGTTCTCAGAGAGACAGTATCCTCAGCAAGTGGGAGACTTTAGCAGGTTCTAAGAACGAGGCTTAAGATGAAGCCGTTCTTTTCCTTAAAACGAATAGAGGAAAATGCAGAAAAGAGAGTGGAGCATTCCACTCTTTTTTCCGCTGTATTGTTTTCCCTCTTTATTATGCTTTTGATTCTTCCCATTGTTCTCTTTATCGTTTATCCGATTTTTCTGCTTTTTTGGAAAGCCTTTCAGGTGGAAAATCCGGGGCAATATTTTCAGGAGATAGCCCTGCGATATAAAACTGCATTTTTTCATAGTATAGAAAGCTCCTTTTACTCGGCGGTGATTTCCACCGTACTGGCTTTTTTTCTTTCCTATGGTATCCGTGCTACCGGAAAATGGCAGAAAAGAATAGCGTTAATTCTTTTGTCCATGAGTATGGTTTCCCCGCCCTTTATCTCTTCCTTGTCCTTTATTACTTTGTATGGCAGAAGAGGCTTGATTACCTATCGTTTACTGGGACTGTCCTTTGATCCCTATCACAAGTGGGGAGTGATTCTTATGCAAAGTATTCACTTTGCCTGTATGAATACCCTGTTTTTTACCAATGCACTGGAGGATTTTGACGGAAAGCTCTATGACAGCGGAAGGGATTTGGGGGCAAATGCCTTCTTCGTGCTAAAAGATATTTTGCTTCCTTTATTGTCTCCGGCTATTTTGGCTTCCTTCTTTTTAAGCTTTCTGAGAGCTTTATCCGATTTCGGAACTCCGATTATTATTGGGGGAAGATACAGTACGCTGGCAACGGAGATTTATCTGCAAATTATCGGTTTTTCCGATTTTTCTAAGGCTGCGGCCATGAATATTCTTCTTTTACTTCCTGCTTTTTTCAGTTTCCTTCTCTATCGGATGTCCATGAAAAGAGCGGATGAACGAAACAAGGAGCAAAAGGGAAAAACCGGCTTACGACTGGATAGCAAACATTGGATGAATCTTCCGATTCAGATCCTTTTGTTTTTCTTTTTGCTTTTCCAACTGTTGCAATATGTCTCCATTTTCCTCTATGGCTTTCTGCGATTTAACAAAAAGCAAATCTTTTTTACTTGGGAAAATATGGGCAGTCTTTTTCAGTATAATTTATCCACCATGGGATTAAGCTTACTATTGGCTTTTGCCGCCTCCGTAGTAGGCAGTTTTTTTGCCTTTCTTCTGGCTTATCTTATGGAAAGAAAAATGAAAAGAGGCAAGAAGCTCTTGGACTTTGCCCTTTCTTTACCCTATTTGCTTCCGGGAACCTGCTTCGGCCTTGCCTATATCCTGGCATTTAATAAGTCGCCTTTAAAGCTTACCGGAACGGTTTGGATTATGCTGTTTTCCCTGCTTTTCCGGCAAATGCCCTTAGGCAGTAGGTTAGCCAGTACAGCTTTAAGTCAGAGCCCAAAGAATCTGGAGCTTGCGGCAAGAGATTTGGGGGGAAAGCCTTCCATGGTCTTTTTTCAAATCATCTTGCCGGGAATTTTGCCCAGCTTTTTCTCCTCGGTGTATTTACAGTTTAGTCAGGGCTTAACTACTGCGGGAGCCATCATTTTCCTGATTAGTGCAAAGTATAAGGTTTTGGTTTATACCCTCTTTGATGCCATCAACCGGGGAGACTATGCTGTGGCTTCTTTGATATCGGGAATCATGATTTTACTGTCTTTAGCCTTTTCCTTTTTACTGGGAAGGGTGCAGAGTCTTGTATGCAGAAGAGGAGTAGGGAAATAATATGCAAAGAGAGTTATACAACAATAGGATACAGGAGGGATTTCAAGAACATCCTTCGAAAAGACTAAATCAGCTGAACCCAAGCAATACTTTGGCTGCTTTAGAGGGAATATCCTTTCGCTATGATCCGAAGGAGGATTTGGTTTTAGAGGATTTTTCTCTCTCTATAGGGGAAGGGGAGATTTTTTGTCTTTTGGGAGAATCCGGCTGTGGGAAAACGACTTGCCTACAGCTTCTGGGAGGATTCCTCTTTCCGGAAAAGGGTAAAATTTTGATAGAGGGAGAGGATTATAGCGCATTCCCACCGGAAAAAAGACCTGTATCCACGGTTTTTCAGTCCTATGCTTTGTTTCCCCATATGACGGTTTTGGAAAATGTCTGTTATGGCCTAAAATGGAAGGGCTTTTCAAAAAGAGATCAGCGGGATAGAGCGGAAAAATACCTGGATATGATGAAATTGTGGTCCTTTCGAGATAGAATGGTGACGGAACTTAGTGGCGGACAACAGCAAAGGGTGGCTCTTGCCAGATCCTTGGCAGTGGAACCCAAGCTTTTGTTAATGGATGAACCCTTAAGCAATTTGGATGCAGGACTTCGGAAGGATATTCGGGAAGAGCTGGCGGATTTGCAGCGTAAACTCGGACTTTCCATGCTTTTTGTGACCCATGACCAGGAAGAAGCCATGGAACTGGGCCATAGAATCGGTATTATGGAAAAGGGGAAGATTTTGCAAATCGGAACCGGCGAAGAGCTGTATTTGCATCCGAAAAACAAATATATTCGACGCTTTTTCGGAGAGTATTTCGTGCTTTTTCTGGATGGGAAAAACCATTTTCTTCGTCCGGAGGATTTTGGAATTTCCTCGGAAAAGGCCAGAATAGAGCCTTTGTCCGGAAGGCAGGAGGGGAAAAGAGAGCTTCGTAAGGAAGGACGGGTGCTTTCCGAGATTTTCCTGGCCAGCTACCGCTTGTATAGGGTGAGCCTTGCCGGAGAGGAAATTCATATTAAGCTGCAGGCCAATGCTCCTTTCCGGGAGGGAGAGGCAGTGGAGGTATTTTTCTATGAGAAGGAGGAAGAACAATGATTTACTTGGATAATGCGGCAACCAGTCAAAAGAAGCCTAAGGAGGTTTTGGAGGCGGTTCTTCATGCCATGGAAAGTATGGGAAATGCAGGACGCTCTACCCATGAGGCGGCGCATAGCTCCACAAAGACGGTATTTGATACAAGAGTTTTACTGACGGAGTTCTTTCATGGAAAGAATCCTAGTCATTGTATCTTTACGAAAAACTCTACGGAAAGCTTAAACATGGCGATTCTTGGCAGTTTAAAGCCGGGAGACCATGTGATTACCACGGTGATGGAGCATAATTCCGTTCTTCGTCCTCTTTATGCCATGGAACGGCAGGGAGTAGAGCTGTCCTTTTGCGGTTTGGATGAGAATGGTATCCTGGACTATGCTTCTTTAGAAAAGCTTTGGAAGAAAAACACCAAAGCCATCGTTCATACCCATGCCTCCAACCTGACAGGGGATCTGGTGGATTTGGAAAGAATATCCGCCTTTGTGAAAGAAAAATCCTTGCTTTGGATTGTGGACGCTTCTCAGACTGCGGGAGTTTATGATATTGATATGGAAAAGCTTGGTATTGATATTCTCTGCTTTACCGGACACAAATCCCTATTGGGACCTCAGGGCACCGGAGGAATGTTGATTAAGGAAGGAATTTCTTTACACTCCTTATGCTACGGAGGAACCGGAGTGGAGACCTACAATGAAGATATGCCTGCGGAATATCCGAACCACTTGGAGGCAGGAACACTGAATGCCCATGGCATTGCAGGGCTTCACGAGGGAGTTGCGTATATAAAAAGAGAGGGAATAGCCTCTATTCGAGAGAAGGAACTACAGTTCATGGAGCAGTTTAAAAAGGGAATAGAATCTCTTCCCGGTGTAAAGCTTTATGGAAACTTTCAGGAGAAGAAGCGTTGTCCCATTGTCAGCATGAATCTCTATGCCTATGATTCCGCCATGGTGAGCGATGAACTCTTTACCCGTTTTTCTATTGCCACCAGGGCAGGAGGACATTGTGCTCCTCTGATGCACAAGGCTTTAAACAATGTGGACCAGGGATGTGTGCGTTTCAGCTTTTCTCATTTTAACACGGAGGAAGAAGTGGCTAAGGCGGTGGAGGCTATTAAAATTCTTTCAGAGGAAGGCTAGTGTAGTCAAAGATGAATGCTAAAGATTAATGTGAAAAGTCAAAAACGAAGGCATATGCTAAATGGATGCTTGAGGAAAAAATAATACAGAGCATTTATATTAATTTGGAATATAAACATAGAATTTATAATAATTACTTATTAGACTTTTCTCTTTGAATTTTTTATAGTTTAGGAGAATCAATATTGAAAGGAGAAGCAAAATGGAAAAGAAATTAGATTGTAAAGGCTTGGCTTGTCCTCTTCCCGTGGTGGAAGCAAAGAAGGCTATGGAGGAAATGCAGGAAGGAATTCTTACCGTGCTGGTGGATAATGAAACTGCGGTACAGAATTTGCAGAGATTGGGACAAAAATTTCAGTATGCTGTGGCATCTCAGAAGCTTTCCGATAAGGAATTTGAAGTTCGTATTGAGGTAAAGAAGCAGAGTGGAGCTTCCAAGGAGAAGGAAGCAACTTGCACCGTGGTCTTTTCCTCCAATAAGATGGGTGAGGGAGCTGAGGAGCTTGGACATACTTTGATGAAGTCCTTTGTCTTCGCTTTAAGCAATGTGGATCCCCTTCCCACCGCCATGGTATTCTATAATAGCGGTGCTTACTTAACTTCTGAAGATTCTCCGGTGCTTTCCGACTTAAAAACTCTGGAGAAAGCCGGCGTGAAGATTATGACTTGCGGGCTTTGTGCGGACTACTATAAAATTAAGGAGAAACTGGCTGTAGGCATTATTTCCAATATGTATGAGATTGTGGAAACCCAGATGCAGTCTGATAAAATTATTAAACCATAATGAGAGAAAAAACTTTACAATGTATTTTGAGCTTTAAGAATACGGTGGATGCGTTGCAAATGGAGAAACTGGGGAAGGAAAAGGAATTGCCCGGACGACTGATTCCCCTTCCTTCCGTGATCTCCGCAGGTTGCGGTCTGGCCTGGAGTACTGCATTGGAGAACAAAGAGCTTACCTTAAGAGCCTGTAAGGAAGGGGGACTGGAACCTAGCGCAGTCCATGAAATTCTGTTTTAGGATTTCACGACCCTTTTTGTGTTGTATAAGGGATTTATACTCCACTGATAAAAGCTCTTATTACGGACTTTCATAGGGAAGTCCAATGAGATTTATTGGAAATTTCTATGAACTTGTCTATAATTTGACAGAGCTTTTTTCCCTGTGGTATAGTGAGCAGTGTTTATTTGGAGGTGGATAGGTACCTGGTGAGCCTCCTGGTCTTCAAAACCAGTGTTGGGTGTGTAGAACACCCTAGGTGAGTTCGATTCTCACACACCTTCGCCAAAGATTCCGGCATTTGCCGTTTAGACTGCCCTTTTTGGGCAGTCTTTTTCAGTAGGAGGGAAGATGAAAATACTCAGTATTATTACACAAAAACCCAGCAGTACAGGCTCAGGCATTTACCTGACAGAGATTTTAAAAGCCTACCAACATATGGGGGAGGAACAGGCTGTAATCTGCGGGGTAACAAAGGAAGACAAGCTTCCGGATATTCCTTCCGTTGAATTTTTTCCGGTCTATTACGAATCGGAGGAATTGCCCTATCCGGTCTTGGGTATGAGCGATGAGATGCCCTATAGAAGTACCAGGTATAAAGATCTTAGTAAGGAGATGCTGGAGCAATTTGAAAGAGCCTTTACCAAAAAGCTAAAGGAAGTGGTGGAGTCTTTTTCTCCGGATCTGATTCTTTGCCACCACCTGTATTTATTAACAGCCTTGGTTAGGGAGCAGTATCCAGGCATCCCTACCTTTGCTTTTTGCCATAATACGGATCTTCGGCAAATGGAGAAGCATGATTTGGAGAAGGAAAGAATAGTTCGAAATATTCAAAAGCTGGATAAAATCTTTACCCCTAAGGAAGCACAGCGTCAGGAAGTACTTCGGCTTTACGGTGTTCAGCCGGAAAAGGTGGTCAATATCGGTATAGGCTATAACGCTGAGGTGCTGGGGTTACCTAAGGGATCGGTGCTTAGTCCCCGAGGCATTCCCAGAAGAAGAGAGATAAGAACAGCTTCCGGAGAGACTTTCAAAAAGGGAGAAAGTTTGGACTTGCTTTTTGCCGGAAAGTTAGGAGAAAAGAAGGGCGTATTTTCTCTTTTGAGAAGCCTGGAAGCTCTCTCTCAAAAGGGAAGAAAAAATTTCCGTCTCTTTATGATTGGAGACAATGGGAATCAGGAGGAAAAAGAGGCGGTATATGCTTTGGCCAAAAGCTGTAGCTATCCCATCCACTTTCTGGGAAGACTGGATTACGCCGACTTGGTACCCTGGTATCAATTTTCCGATTGTTTTCTTCTGCCTTCCTTCTTCGACGCGGTGCCTATGACGGTAATTGAATCTTTAGCCTGTGGGAATAAGGTGGTGCTTACGGCACTGGAAGGTTTGGAAGATTTCTTTTCGGAAAATCTTCCTACAGCGCCCATCTTTTTTGTGGAGCTTCCTCCTCGAAAAAATGCGGATGAAATTCCGGAAGAGTCTCTGCCACTTTTTGAGGAGAGATTGGAAAAACAAATAGCTCTATGTATGGATAGCGACTATTCCAAAATGATTTCCATGGGGGATTTATCTTGGGATGGAATAGCGCGGAAAGTCCTGTCTTATCTTGACTTTTTATAGATAATTCGTACAATAGGAAACTGATATAGAATTAACAGGGAAGGGGTTCTGTACCTTTCCCTGCTTTGTTAAGTAAGGGAGACTAGATGAGTAAACTGAAATTAACCCAGATGACCAAACTTTCCGGCTGAGCTGCGAAAATAGGTCCCGAGACCCTTGCTCAGGTTGTGAGCAAGCTTCCCAAATTTGATTTTGATCCTCATGTTTTAGTGGGCTTGGATACTTCTGATGATGCAGCGGTATATCAAATCACAGAGGATTGTGCAATGATTCAGACAGTGGACTTTTTCACTCCTGTAGTGGATGATCCTTATTTGTTTGGACAGATTGCAGCGGCGAATGCTCTTTCCGATGTTTATGCTATGGGAGGCATTCCCAAGGTGGCATTGAATATAGTCGGTTTTCCAAACTGTCTTTCTCCTGATGTCCTTTCGGAAATCATGAAGGGGGGAGCGGATAAGGTGAAGGAAGCCGGAGCAATTTTGATTGGTGGTCATTCCATTCAAAATGATGAGCCCTTCTACGGCCTTACCGTATCCGGATTGGTTCATCCCGGGAAAATTCAGAAAAACTACGGAGCCAAACCCGGTGACTGTATTCTTTTAACGAAACAGATTGGTACAGGAATTATTAATACCGCCGCCAAAGTGGATCTTGCCAGTGAGAGAGCAAAAGAGGAGTCCTATCGTGTCATGGCTTCCCTAAACCGAAAGGGAAAGGAAGTAATGGATCATTTTACGGTCCATGCCTGCACGGACATTACCGGCTTCGGCCTGATGGGACATGCTCTGGAAATGGCTGAGGCCAGCAAAGTCAGCTTTCATCTTCAATCTTCTTCCATTCCTTATATTCCGGAAAGTTTGGAATATGCGGAGCTGGGAATGATACCGGCAGGGGCTTATGCCAACCGAAAGTTTCAGGAAGCAAAGGTGGATTTAAGTAGAATTTCTACTGCATTTCAAGATTTGCTTTTTGATCCCCAGTCCTCAGGCGGATTGCTTTATAGTATTCCCATGGAGGAGAAGGATAGGGCATTAGAGGCTTTTGAAAAGGCAAACTTAGATACGACGGTATCCTGTATTGGAGAAGTAGGGGAACTTGTGGAGAAAAATATTATTCTCTACTAAGGGATTTACAAAGCGCGCAGCCGGGGAAAGACAACAAGGAGACATTAGATGAACATCAAACAGCTTGAAGCATTTGTACGTATCGTTAAAAACAAGAGTTTTTCACAAACAGCAAAAGAGTTATACCTTACCCAACCTACGGTAAGTTCCTACATCAGCAGTTTGGAAGAGGATTTGGGAGTACAGCTTTTTAACAGAACCACCAAAGAAGTGCATACCACCAATGAAGGGGAACAGATATATCTCTATGCCAAAGATATTGTGAATTTATCTAATAAGATTCGGAATGCTTTTAAGGATGATGAAAAGGAAGAGGTAAATGAAATTATTATTTCAGCGTCCTCTATTCCGGCCCAGTATTTACTCCCGGGAATTTTAGCGAACTTTAGTAAACGCTACCCTAATACTGAGTTTCGAATTCATGAAACAGATAGTAAGGGAGCCGTTACCGATGTGGCGGAGCATCGGGCGGATTTGGCTTTTTCCGGCTCTATAGTCCCCATGTCTAACTGCAATTTCTTGCCTTTCTATGAAGATGAATTAATTTTGGTCACACCCAATACGGAATTTTACCAGAATAAGCAGAAGGAAGGAGACCTTTCTTTCTTGCGAAAGGCGGATTTTGTGATGCGGGAGAATGGTTCCGGCACGAAAAAAGAGGCGGTAAATCTTTTAAGCCAGATGGGCTTAAAACCGGAGGAGTTAAAGGTGGTGGCTCGTTTTGCCAATACCGGTGCCATCTTGCTTTCTGTTAAGGAAGGCATTGGGGTAGCCATAGTTTCCCGTCTTGCAGCAAGAAATGCTATCAAGAATCAGGAACTTTTAGATTTTCCACTGCAGAAGGACGGATATTTTCGTAAAATTTATCTGGTGAGCAACAACCATTATCCCATGAGCAATCGGGGGAAGCTGTTCTTACAGATGATGCAGAATCATGTTGAAAAGCAGAAGATTTTATAAAGGATATTCATGAAGGAAAATTATAAGCTTATCGTTGCCTATGACGGCTCCCGATATTTTGGATTTGAAAAACAGAAGGATCAGGAAGCGACTATACAGGGCAAGCTGGAAGGGGTATTTTCCAGAATTCCGGGAAATGAAGAGGGAGTAGAGATTATCGGTGCCTCCAGAACTGATGCCGGGGTGCATGCCAGAGGGATGAGTGCCAATGTATTTTTGGATACGGAGCTTTCCGAGGAAGAAATTCAGGATTACGGCAATCGTTATCTTCCGGAGGATATTGCCATCCTTTCCGTAAAAAAGGTCAGTCCCCGCTTTCACGCAAGATACAATGCCCTGGGGAAAATCTATCGCTATTCCTGTTATATTGGAAGAACAAAACCGGTTTTTGATCGAAAGATTTTGCTCCACTTGGAGGAAGAGCCTGATTTGGAGGCTATGCAGGAGGCGGCGAAGTTTTTGATCGGAAAACAGGATTTTAAATCTTTCTGCGGTAATCCTAAGATGAAGAAATCCACCGTTCGTTCCATCAGCAGTATTCGTATTCAAAAAAGTCAAAATCTGCTTCGATTTTACTTTGAAGGCAGCGGATTTTTGCAGTACCAGATTCGGATTATGGTAGGTACACTTCTGGAAGTAGGCTATCATAAAAGGAAAGCCGGGGATATACCCGGGATTATTGAGGCAAAAGATAGGCAGCAAGCCGGTTATACAGCACCGGCAAAGGGACTTTGTCTTATGAAGGTTCTTTACGATTAGAAAGGATTAAAATTGAAAAAAGCGTTGTTATGCTCCTTGGGAATAAGCATTTTATCCATAGTATGCATTGTTTTAATAGGCTTAAGTCTGCTGTCCGGTCGCTTTTTTCCCGGAACCTACATTGAAAATGTGGATGTTTCTCTTTTAAAGAGGGAAGAAGCCCGGGAATTATTCTCACAGAAAAGACAGGATGCCTATCATCTCATTATCATCGATAAAAATGGTCATCAGGAGGATCTGTATGGAAAGGATATTCAGCTTCGTTATGATTCCGACTTTTCTCATATTCCAAAACCGGATTCCTTCTATCTCTTGTTCTCTTTGGGAAAGAAAAAGAATTATGATTTAGAAGGAAGCCTGCACTATGATGAAGCTGCTCTGGATGCTTTTATTACAAAGTATATCGAAAAGCATGACAGTGATGAAGAAGCAAGGGCTGCTTTTCTTACTGCCTATATTCCCGGAAAAGGCTATGCAGTGGGAGATGAGCAGTGGAGCGGGAAAATCGATCGGGATAAATTCCGGACTTTGCTTATTCAGGCTATTTCAGAGGGAACTTCCCAAATTGATCTTCGAGAGGGAGATTTTTATCAAAAGCCCGAGGCGAAAACCGAAGAGTTAAAGCCGGTGGCGGAGGAAAAAAATGAAAGATTGCAAGCTCTTCTTCGTTACAACTTTTCCGGAGAGACGGTAGAACTGACTCCGGATCGCTATCACCAATGGCTGGAAAACGGAGATTTCAATAAAAAGGCAATAAAGGACTATGTAAAGGAACTGAAAGCTCTTACCGACACTGCCGGTAAGGAAAGAGCTTTTCACACGGAAGATGGAAGAGTACTTTTGTTAAAGGGAAAATACGGTTTTTCTCTTTCCGTAAAAAAGGAAGAAGCGGCATTGCTTACAAATTTAAAGTCCAATGAAGCGGTTTCCAGAGAAGCGGAGTACGACACGGTGGCACCGGGAAGAGGAGCCTCCGATTTAGGAAATACCTACGTGGAAGTTGATATTGCAAGACAAAAGATATTTTACATTGAAAATGGAGCGATTAAGCTCAGCTCAGACTGTGTGACCGGAAATGTAGCCAGAAATAACGGAACTCCGGACGGTATTTATCCTCTTACCTATAAAACAAAAAATGCTACATTGAAGGGGGAGGATTATGAAACCAAGGTGAGCTATTGGATGCCCTTTAACCGAGGCATCGGTTTTCATGATGCTTGGTGGAGAAATCGATTTGGCGGAAATATATACTTAAGAGGAGGATCTCATGGATGCGTTAATCTTCCTCCACAGATAGCAAAGGATTTGTATCAATTTGTTTATCAGGGCATGCCGGTTATTTGTCATCATTAAGGACAAGATAAAACTATAGTAGAAAGAAGGATGAGAAGTGCAAGGGGAAGAAAAGCAAAAGCAGGAAGTACTGAGTATGCAAAAGTCCGGAGAAGCTTTTGCTCATGAAGCTAAGGAAGATGGTCCAGAAGAAAAAGAAAGAAAATCCTATGGGAGAAAGGGGAAAAGTCCTTTTCTCCTCTTTTTCGTTCTTTTGCCGTTTTTACTTTCAGGAATTTTCCTCTATGGGGTATATCGTTATGGGAAAAATGTGATAGCGGAAAGAAACCGGCATAACGGTGAAACGGTAGTTGCTGAGCAAGATGAAAAGTCGGAAGAACAAAAAGAGGATAAGATTTCCAACAGTATCAACAAATTAAAGACAAAAGGGGAGCTGAAGCTGGTTTTTCTCGGAAATGACTATTTAAAGTCGGAGAATGACTTTTTCACCACTGTTCAGGGAGCACTGGAAGAAAAATACGGCGGAAAGGTAGAATGGAATATTCCGGAACTTCCCGAAAATGCCACTGCCTTATCCGGCTATCTCAAATTGCAGGAGGAAGAACTTTCCGGAGATTTGATTTTTCTTTCCTTCTCGGATTATGACAATCCTTATACCTTTCCTTATTACTACGAGCTTTTACTTCGGGAATGCCAAAGGAAACTTCCCCATGCGGAGATTCTATGTCTGATTGGAGATCGGGCATTTGCAGAAGATAAGCATGCCAAAGATAATGCTTTTGTGATAAAAAATCTTGCAGAGCACTATGGCTTGGAAGTCATAAATCTTGCGGAGTTTATGGCCAAAAAGCAAACTGATCCAAAGGCCTTTTTGACGGAAACAGAGGCCTACTCCGGATTTGTTCAGCGTTTTTACTCAAATGCCTTTATAGAGGCTATTGAAAAGCCCACGATGGAAGGGCAGGCAGATGTGGTGAAAAGTGAAGAAAAGCGGCAGGATAGCTTAAAAACTCCCTTAAATAGTTTATTGGAGCAGGAGCCCTATTGCATAAGGATTTCTAAAGAAGAATTTCAAGAAATCGGAGATACAGGCTTACTGCTTCCAAGGGAAAAAATGGAAGCCTTAGGTGTATTGGGAAAAAATGGCATTTTGGCCCAGTCTCTAGCTTTGGTTCCCGGAGCGAATCAGGGGAATTGTCTTGTGGACGGGATTCTTACAGCCAGCTACAGTATGGAAGGTAGCAGCTATTTAGGTATATACACGAAGGAAGTTCTTCCCAAGGGACAGATTCTTTTGCTCTTTGCCTCTAAAGAGGAAAGGGAGAATTTTCATGAGCTGTATATGCTTTCCGGAGTTCCTTTGGAAAGGGGACTGGAGAACGGAACAGCCCTTCCTGTTCCGGAAATGCCCGCAGCAGAGACTGCCGGAGCGGAAGCTTCTTCCGAGGCGGTAGCGGAATCCCAGGCAACAAGCCAGGCCGCTTCTTCGGAAAATACCGAAGCAACAAAAGCGGAAGAGAAGCCTGCTGCAAAACAGGAAGAAAAGAAGACGGAGACAAAAAAGCAAGAGGAAAGCAGCTCGGAAGAATATATTATTTCCGACCAGGGGCCCGGAGATGTACGATAAAGAGATTCGGGAAAGTCTATTCTTCTTTTTGGAAGAAAGCTACGGAAAGTCCAGAATACTGGAAGAAAAGGTTATTGGAAGAGCCCGGGCAGACTGTGTTCTTATACAGGAAGACAGCTTTATGGGGATTGAAATTAAATCGGACCATGACAGCTATAGTCGACTGGAAGGACAGGTAAAAAATTATAATCAATATTTTGACTACAATATGGTGGTAGTGGGCAGTAAACACGCCCACAGCATAGAAAGTCATGTTCCCTCCTTTTGGGGGATTATCACGGTGGAAGAGGTAGAAGGGAAATGTGATTTTTATATACTTCGACAGGAGCAAAAAAATCCGTTTTGTGATATAAAAAGAAAGGCAAGTTTACTTTGGAAATCCGAACTACAGGAATTGCAGAAAAAATACGGGTTTCCCAAGTATCAGAATAAATCCAAAAGCTTTTTAGTGAATTATCTTTTAGAAAGAATTGCGGAAGAAGAACTGCAAAAAGATTTCTCTCATTTATTGTTGGAGAGAGATTATACGATATTTTCTGTAGAAGAAAAAAGCACTGAGGCAGAAGGAGTGGAGGAACTTAAAAAAGGCAAGAAAATCAGAAAGAAAAAATACAAAAGAAGAAAAAAATCATTGACGAAAACGAAGCTGGGGGTTACCCATTTGATTCGTAAAGGAAGTAAGAGGACGGTAAAAAAATGAGAGAGGAAGAGATCAAAAAGGCATTAGAAGAGAAGTTTTCCGAGCTTTATGGAAATACAGAGGGGATTCGCTATTTCTTTGCTCCGGGAAGAGTAAACCTAATCGGAGAGCACACCGATTACAACGGAGGCCATGTTTTTCCATGTGCCCTCAGTATGGGAAGCTATGCGGCCGTAAAGAAGAGAGAAGATAAGAACTTCCGCTTTTACTCCTTAAATGTGGAGGGAGCAGGGGTGATTTCTGCGGGAGAAAATGATTTTACCCCTCTTACGGATAAGCAATGGGCTGCTTACTTAAAGGGCGTGGTTTGGGCTATGGAAAAAAGAGGTCTGGACATTCCCTGCGGTCTGGATTTAGTGCTTTACGGAAATATTCCCAACGGCTCCGGACTTTCTTCCTCTGCATCCTTAGAGGTCTTGATGGGAAGCATTTGTAAGGAGCTTTACGGACTTTCCGTAAGCTTCCCGGAACTGGCTTTAATCGGGCAATACAGTGAAAACAATTATAACGGGATGAACTGCGGAATCATGGATCAGTTTGCCAGTGCGATGGGAAAGAAGGATCATGCGATCTTTTTGGATACTGCCACCCTGCAGTTTTCCTATGCTCCCATAGTTTTAAAGGATCATTGCATCATTATCAGTAACACCAACAAAAAGCATAAGCTTATCGGCTCCGCCTACAATGACAGAAGAAGAGAGTCGGAAGAAGCACTGAAAATTTTGCAGAAATTCCGTCCCATTAAGAGCCTGGGAGAGCTTTCCGATGAAGACTTCTTTGCTTTGGAAAAGGAAATCTCCGATCCTATCATTCGGAAGAGAGCAAAGCATGCGGTATTGGAAAATAACAGAACCATTGCGGCAAAGAAAGCTTTGGAAGAGGGAGATTTGCATTGTTTTGGAGAATTAATGAATCTTTCCCACGATTCCCTTCGGGATGATTACGAGGTTTCCTGTGAAGAACTGGATACCTTGGTGGACGCAGCAAGAGCTCTTCCCTATGTCTACGGCTCCCGTATGACAGGAGGCGGTTTCGGCGGATGTACCGTTACTCTTTTGGAAAAGGACAAGAAAGAGGAATTCAAGAGAAAAGTGGCGGAAAGCTATGAAAGAAAGATTGGTTACCCCTGTAGCTTCTATGAGGCAGAGGTTTCTGACGGTCCAAGAGAATTATAAGGAGGCAATATGAAGATTTTAGTTACCGGCGGTGCAGGCTATATCGGTTCCCATACCGTAATTGAGCTTCTGGCAGAAAACTATGATGTAGTGGTTTTTGACAACTTCTATAATTCCAGCAAAAAGGCCATTGAGCGGGTTAAGGAAATCAGCGGAAAGGATTTTCCCTTCTATGAGGCGGACATGCTGAAAAAAGAGGACATGGAAAAGATTTTCTCTGAGCACCCGGATATTTCCGCGGTAATTCATTTTGCCGGCTTAAAGGCGGTGGGAGAGTCTGTTGTGAAACCTCTTCTGTATTATCATGATAATCTTTTAGGAACCCTAAATATTCTGGAGTGTATGAAAAAATACGGCTGCAAAAACTTTATTTTCTCTTCCTCCGCAACGGTTTACGGAGATCCGGCGGAGATTCCCATTACGGAAAACTGTCCCAAAGGAACCTGCACCAATCCCTACGGCTGGACAAAGGGGATGCAGGAGCAGATGCTTGGTGATGTGCAAGCAGCCAATCGGGATTGGACTGTGATTTTACTCCGGTATTTTAATCCTATCGGTGCCCATATTTCTGGAAAGATTGGAGAGGATCCAAAGGGAATCCCCAACAACCTTCTTCCCTATGTGGCGAAGGTAGCCTCCGGTGCTTTGGAGAAAATCCATGTTTTCGGACAGGACTATCCCACCAAGGACGGTACTGGTGTAAGAGACTATATTCATGTGGTAGACCTGGCGAAGGGGCATGTGAAGGCGGTGGAGAGATTATCGAAAAATGACGGCGTTTTGGTATGTAATTTAGGAACCGGAAAGGGCTATTCCGTTCTGGAAATTATTCATGCCTTTGAAAAAGCCTGCGGAAAGACTCTTCCCTATGTGATAGAGGAAAGAAGGGCGGGAGATGTGGCTACCTGTTATTCCAGCCCTAAGAAGGCAGAAGAGGTTCTTGGCTGGAAGGCGGAGAAGGATATTCTGGAAATGTGTCAGGACAGCTGGAGATGGCAGTCTCAAAATCCTAACGGATATGGAGAGTAATGGAAGATGGTAGAGGAATTATTACAGGACTTTGTGGCTTATGGTGCTTATTGTAAGCTGATTGAGGAAGCTGACTTTGTTTATATCTACAACAGTCTGGCTACTTTACTTACAGTAGAACCTAAGAATTATTCTTATGAGAAGATTCAGGAAAAGCTTCAGGGGATTTCCAAAGAAAGCATTGAAGACGGTTCTTATTTGGAAAGTTTACTGTCGAAACTTTTATCCCTGGCCTTGGAAAAAGGCGTTTTAAAAGAAGATAATGTGGTGGAGCGGGACCTTTTTGATACCAGAATCATGGGGATTCTTACAGACCGTCCAAGCCATGTGCAAGAAAAGTTCCGGGAATTTTATCAGGAGTCTCCTAAGAAGGCTACAGAGTATTTCTACGAGTTCAGCCAAAACAATGACTATATTCGTCGCTACAGAATCCGGAAGGATATTCATTTTCATAAGGATACAGACTATGGTCCTGTAGAAATCAGCATTAACCTAAGTAAACCGGAGAAGGATCCGAAGATGATTGCCCTTCTTGGAAAGATGCAGTCCTCTTCCTATCCGGCCTGTATGCTTTGTAAAGAAAGTGAAGGCTATGGCGGTAGATTAGACTTTCCGGCAAGGGAAAATCATAGAATTATTCCACTTAACCTGGCAGGGGAGGAGTTTTTCTTCCAGTATTCTCCCTATGTGTATTATCCGGAGCATTGTATCGTCTTTCATAAGGAGCATAAGCCCATGCGGATTTTCGGGGAAATCTTTCCAAAGCTTTTCTCCTTTGTAGAACAATTCCCTCATTACTTTGTGGGCTCCAATGCGGATCTTCCTATAGTGGGAGGCTCCATTCTTTCCCATGAACATTTTCAGGGAGGCAACTACAGTTTCCCCATGGAAAAGGCGGAAGTTGAAGAATATTTTACATTGGAAAAATATCCTACTATAAAGGCCGGAATCGCAAACTGGCCCATGTCCGTGATTCGCTTACGGGGAAAGAATGCTTCTGAGCTTTCTTCCTGTGCTACGATGATTTTAGAGCGTTTCCGCTCTTATTCCGATCCGGCGGTTTCTCTCCATGCCTTTACGGAGGATACTCCCCACAATACCATTACCCCCATCGCCAGAAGAAGGGGAGAGGATTTTGAGTTGGATTTGGTGCTGAGAAACAACCTTTGTACAAGGGAGCATCCCTTGGGACTGTTCCACCCCCATGAGGAATATCACCATATTAAGAAGGAAAATATCGGTCTTATTGAAGTCATGGGGCTTGCGGTTCTTCCCGCAAGACTGAAGCAGGAGCTGGAGGAGTTGGAAACGGCACTTGTTTCCGGAGAAGATTTACGGAAAAAAGAAAGCCTTCAGAAGCATGCGGATTGGGGAGAGGAGATTTTGAAGAAATATCCTTCTCTGTCCAAAGAAAATGTCCATGAAATTGTGCAGGAGGAAGTTGCCAAGGTTTTCATGGAGGTTCTTTCCTGTGCAGGAATCTTTAAAAGAAATCCTGAAGGAAAAGAAGCTTTCCGTCGCTTTATGAAGATGATTTCTAAAGCTTGACTTTGATATACAGGTATGGGCAGTAAGGATAAGCCCAATATAGGGGAGTAAGGACAAGCTAAATATAGGGCAGTAAGGATAAGCCCGGGAAACAAAAAGGAGAAAAATGGCAAAGAGCTATAATGCAGACAGTATTACTGTTTTAGAGGGATTGGAAGCGGTACGAAGAAGGCCGGGAATGTATATCGGATCCATCGGAAGCAAGGGCTTAAATCATTTGATTTATGAAATTGTGGATAATTCCGTAGACGAGCATTTGGCAGGATATTGTACGGAAATATCCGTAACCCTCCATAAGGACGGTTCCTGTACGGTAAGGGATAATGGTCGTGGAATTCCGGTAGACCGGCATAAGAAGGGCATTTCTGCAGAAAGAATTGTAATGACTACCCTTCACGCCGGAGGAAAGTTTGATGATAGCTCCTATAAAACCTCCGGAGGCTTACACGGCGTAGGTTCCTCCGTGGTGAACGCCCTGTCCAACTATATGCGGGTCAGGGTTTATCAGAATGGAAAAATTTACGAAGATGAGTATGAAAGAGGGATTCCAAAGACGGAGTTGATTGACGGTCTCTTACCGGTGGTGGGGAAAACCAAGGAGACAGGTACGGAAACCAACTTTATTCCCGATGACAGCATTTTCGAAAAAACCCGTTTTAAGGAGGAGTGGCTGATGTCCCGCCTCCATGAAACAGCCTACTTAAATCCTACCCTTCACCTTCATTTCCGTGATGAACGGGGAGAGGAAGTTGTTAGTAGAGATTACTATGAGCCGGAAGGACTTCATGCCTTCGTAGCGGAACTGGTAAAGGATCAGACGAAAATCGTGTCTCCGATTATTTCCTTTCAGGGAAAGAGCGGTAAGACAGAGGTGGAGTGTGCCTTCCAGTTCACCGACAGCTTTGAAGAAAATCTTTTGGGCTTTTGTAATGGAATTTACACCCAGGAGGGGGGAACCCACATTGTGGGCTTAAAGACTAAATTTGCCCAGCTGATGAATGCTTACGCAAGACAACTGGGGATTTTAAAGGATAAGGACCCGAACTTTACCGGAGCGGATACCAGAAACGGTATGGTAGCGGTGCTTTCCGTAAAGTATCCGGAGCCTGTTTTTGAGGGACAAACCAAAACCAAACTGGCTTCTTTGGAGGCGGCAAAGGACGTTTCCTCTGTGGTAGGAGAAGAGCTGGAACGATATTTTGATAGAAACTTGGAAATTGTGAAGGCTATTCTTTCTTGCGCGGAAAAATCCGCCAAGATTCGGAAGCAGGAAGAAAAGGCTAAGGTAAACCTTCTTTCCAAGTCCAAGTACAGCTTTGATTCCAACGGAAAGCTGGCTAACTGCATTTCCAAAACGCCGGAGGAATGTGAAATCTTCATTGTGGAGGGAGACAGTGCGGGAGGCTCCGCTAAAACCAGTAGAAACCGTCATACCCAAGCCATCCTTCCTTTACGAGGAAAGATTTTAAATGTGGAAAAAGCTTCTATCGATAAGGTGCTGGCCAATGCGGAAATTAAGACTATGATCAATGCCTTCGGTTGCGGTTTTTCCGAGGGCTTCGGAAATGACTTTGATATTTCCAAGCTTCGCTATCACAAGATTATTCTAATGACGGATGCGGATGTGGACGGAAGCCATATTGATACCTTGCTGCTTACCTTCTTCTACCGCTTTATGCCGGAGCTGATTCAGGAAGGGCATATTTATGTTTCCATGCCGCCCCTGTATCTGGTCATTCCGGACAATAAAAAAGAAAAGCCCCAGTATCTTTATGACGAGAAGGCATTGCTTGCTTATCAGAAGAAGCATGGCATTTCCGGCTATGAATTAAAGCGCTTTAAGGGTCTTGGAGAAATGAATCCCAAGGAGCTTTGGGAAACGACTCTGAATCCGGAAAACCGAGTGCTGAAGAGGGTGGAAATTGAGGATGCCAAGCTGGCTTCACAGGTGACCAGTATGCTGATGGGGGCGGAGGTTGCTCCCAGACGAGAGTTCATCTTCACCCATGCAATGGAAGCGGAAATCGATGCATAGAAAGGCTGAGGAAGAGAAAGTATGCCAGAACAAATCTTAACCACGGAATTTTCCGAGGAAATGCAAAAGTCCTATCTGGACTATTCTATGAGTGTCATTACCAGTAGAGCCGTTCCGGACATTCGGGACGGTTTAAAGCCAGTGCAAAGAAGAGTCCTTTTTGATATGGGAGAGCTTAGAGTGTTCCATGACAGACCGACCCTTAAGTCTGCCAGAATCTGCGGTGACACCATGGGTAAATATCACCCCCACGGAGATAGCTCCATCTATGAAACTCTGGTGGTTTTGGCTCAGGGTTTTAAAAAGAATCAGGCCTTGGTGGAGGGACAGGGAAACTTTGGCTCCATTGAAGGAGACTCTGCGGCGGCTCCCCGATATACGGAGGCTCGTTTGGAAAAATTTACGGAGGAGGTCTTACTGCAAGACCTGGCTCTATCCGTTCCCTTCCAGCCTAACTATGATGGAAAATTAGAGGAGCCGGTGGTGCTACCTGCGAAGATCCCTTATTTTCTTTTAAACGGTTCTGAGGGAATTGCGGTAGGAATGACCACTTCCACACCTTCCCATAATTTGTCTGAAGTGATTTCTTTAATTCTGGCTTATCTTAAGAATCCGGAGCTTTCCCTTTCGGAAATGCTGGAAATCATGCCCGGACCGGATTTTCCTACAGGGGGAATCGTAGCCAATCAGTCCGAGCTGGAAGAAATTTACAGAACAGGGCAGGGAAGGCTTCGTTTAAGAGGAAAGCTGTCCTTTGAGAAAAAGGAAGGTCGTTCCGACAGAGATAAGCTGGTGGTGACGGAGATTCCCTATACCATGGTGGGGCAGGGCATCAGTAAGTTCATGCAGGATGTGGCCAATCTTTGTGAGGAAAAAAAGATTAATGATATTCTGGACATTTCCAATCAGTCCAATGAGCAGGGAATTCGTATAGTTCTGGAGTTAAAGTCCGGAGCGGATATTGAAAAGATTGAAAATATTCTTTATAAAAAGACAAAGCTGGAAGACAGCTTCCCGGTAAATATGCTGGCTATTGCCAAGGGCAGACCGGAGACTCTTTCTTTAAAGAGAATTTTAGAGGAGTATCTTAGTTTCCAGGAAGAAAGATTGGAGGCTAAGTTCTCAAGATTGCTGGAAAAGGAAGAAAGAAAGCGGGAAATCGAGGAGGGCTTGATTTCCGCAGTGGACTCTATTGACGCCATTATTGCGCTACTACGGGGAGCCAAGAATCATAAGGATGCGAAAACTGCCCTGATGCAGGGGGATTTATCGGCCATTCAATTAAAGGAAAGAGATGAGGTTTTTCGAAAGACGATAGAGGGATTTTCTTTTACGGATATACAGGCTCAGGCCATTCTGGATATGCGCCTGTCCAAGTTGATTGGATTGGAAATTCTCTCTCTGCAAAAGTCTCATAGAGAGAGTTTGAAAAATATTAAAAACTATAAGGAACTTTTAGGCTCTAAAAAAGTGCTTTATGCTCATTTGGAGCAGGAGCTTCTGCAAATCCAAAAGGACTACGGGAAAGAAAGAAAAACGAAAATCTGTGATGCCAAGGAAGCGGTATATGACGATACTGCCATTGAAGAGATGGATTTGTATTATTTGCAGGATCGCTTTGGCTATGTAAAGTGTGTGGATCCGGGAACCTTCCAGAGAAATAAGGAAAGCATCGAGGCGGACTATGCTTATGTTCTGCCCTGCAAAAATACGGGCCGCCTGCTCTTCTTTACGGATTTAGGAAATATGCATCAGATTAAGATGCTGGATGTTCCCGTAACAAAGTTTAAGGATAAGGGAGTTCCTCTAGATAATCTAAGCAAGTTCTCCGCAGAACAGGAAAGAGTGGTGGCGGTCTTTATTCGAAAAGTATTGGAGGAAGAAACCCTGCTCTTTGTAACGGAACAGGCCCAGATTAAGAGGGTGAAGGGAGAGGAATTTGCCACCCAGAACCGTCTGGTACAGGCCACCAAGCTGGGAGAAGAGGATAGACTCCTTAGCGTAATGCCTGTGGGAGAAGAGGATATTGTTCTGGAAACAGAGGATTCTTATTTCCTTAGATTCTCCCTTACGGAAGTACCTTTACAGAAAAAGACGGCGAAAGGTGTATTGGCTATGAGTTTGCGGCCTAAGGACTATGTTAAAAAGGTATATTCTCTTGCTTCAGAGGAAAATGTGGAGCTGGAAAGTAAAACCCTGAGCCTGCAAAGATTAAAGCAGGGCAAAAGAGGGGGAAAGGGTGTAAAGCATAGTTAAGGAAAATGCTTTTTTTCATCCCCTTGCCATGCTACAATAGAGGCGTTATTGAGGAATAGAGGGAAAAGATATGGAAAAATTTAAAGTAGGTATTTTAGGGGCAACAGGAATGGTGGGTCAGCGCTTTGCGACTTTACTGGCAGAGCACCCATGGTTTGAAGTGGCATGTCTTGCCGCATCTCCAAGATCCAGCGGCTTAACGTATGAAGAAGCGGTAGGGGATCGTTGGAAGCTGGAAGAGCCTATGCCTGAGAAATTAAAGAAGATGGTGGTTAAGGATGTATCCAAGGTAGAAGATGTGGTGCAGGGTCTGGACTTCGTTTTCTCCGCTGTGGATATGAAGAAGGAGGAAATCAAGGCTATTGAGGAGGCCTATGCCAAGGCAGAGGTTCCGGTAGTTTCCAACAACTCTGCACATCGTTGGACAGAGGATGTTCCCATGGTAGTTCCTGAGATTAATCCGGAACATTATCAGTTGATTGAAAAGCAAAGAAAGCGTTTAGGAACCAAGAGAGGCTTTATTGCGGTAAAGCCCAACTGTTCCATCCAGTCCTATGCACCTGCTTTGGCAGCTTGGGCGGAGTATGAGCCATACGAGTGTGTAATTTCCACCTACCAGGCAATTTCCGGTGCGGGAAAGAATTTTGAGACTTGGCCTGAGATGGTAGGAAATATCATTCCTTATATCGGTGGAGAGGAAGAAAAGTCCGAGAAGGAGCCCCTTCGTGTATTGGGAAGCTATACAGAGGATGGCATTAAGCTGAAGGAAGGTCTGGTTTTAAGTGCTCAGTGTATTCGTGTTCCGGTATTAAACGGACATACTGCAACAGTTTCCATTCGTTTCCGGAAGAAGGTTACTAAAGATGAGTTGATTGCAGCTCTTAGAAATTTCAAGGGCTTACCCCAGGAAAAGAATTTGCCTTCCGCTCCAAAGCAGTTCATTCAGTATTTGGAAGAAGACGATAGACCTTCCGTTCTTACGGATGTGAATTTCGAAAAGGGAATGGGAATCTCCATCGGAAGATTACGGGAAGATAATCTTTTCGATTTCAAGTTTGTGGGACTTAGCCACAACACCCTTAGAGGGGCAGCCGGCGGTGGAGTACTTTCCGCGGAAACTTTGGTAGAGCTTGGTTATATTCAAAAAAGATAAAGTGTAGGGGGTGTGAACAAGGGGGATTTGCTTTCTTTTTCACACTCCTTTTTTAGGAGGCTTGCTATGCGTATTGAAAAATGTGGTCATTTTGTAGACGAAAGAGAAGTTCATCGCTATATTTTGGAAAATAAGAATGGCGTCCGGGCGGTTTTTACCGACCTCGGTGCTGTTTGGCTTTCCTTTCTTTTTCCTGATCGTAGCGGAAATTTGGTGGATGTGCTTTTATCCGTTGAAAACTGGGAAGATTTAATGGAAAACCCGGGACATATGGGAGAGGTGGTAGGAAGAAATGCCAACCGTATTAATGGAGGACATTTTCAGCTACACGGGAAAGATTACCATTTGTTTTTAAATGACAAGCAGCATAGCAACTGCCATTCCGGCCCGGAATATTTTGGCAGAAGACTGTTTCAGGCCAAGCAAAAGGGAGAGAATGCAATTTGCTTTTCCTTGTTCTCTAAAGATATGGACCAGGGCTTTCCGGGAAATATGGACTTTTCCGTGACCTATGAGTTAACGGAGGACAATGCTTTGCATATCCGCTATAAGGGAAGTTCGGATAAGGATACCCTGATGAATTTTACCAATCATGCCTACTTTAATTTGTCCGGTCATGACCAGGGAGGTATAGCGGAACAAAGCGTTCGTATTTTTGCTTCCGCTTATACTCCCTCCGATGAATACTTGATTCCTACGGGAGAGATTCGACCTGTTGCAGGAACTGCCTTTGATTTCCGGAAGGAAAGGCCGATTTTTGAGAAGGCCTTTAAGAAGGATCCAGAGCTTTTAGCGGCAGGGGGCTATGATCATAACTTCTGTGTGGACGGAGAAGCGGGAACCCTTCGAAAAGCAGCTTTGGCTTATTCCAAGAAAACAGCTATTGAAATGTCGGTAGAAACGGATTGCCCGGGAATTCAGTTCTATACCGCCAATTTTTTAATGGCGGAGGATATGGGAAAGGACGGAGTAAGCTATGAACCCCATAGCGGATATTGCTTTGAAACCCAGTACTATCCCAATGCCATCAATGTTCCAACTTTTCTTTCTCCTATTGTATCGGCGGGCTCTATCTACCGTTCTGAAACCATCTATCGTTTTCGGCAAAGATTGATTTAATAAGAGTTCATGACAAAAACGGATATAGGAAAGAAAAAAAATTTATATATAGCGGAGAAACCTTCTGTAGCCAAGCAATTTGCGGAAGCTTTGGGGGTAAACACCAACTCCGGCGGAAGAAGGGGATATATAGAAGCGGGAGAGCATATCTTTACCTGGTGTGTAGGACATCTGGTCAGCATGAGCTATCCGGAGGTCTATGACGAGAAATACAAGAGCTGGCGTATGGAAACCCTTCCCTTCCTTCCCAAGGAATTCCTTTATGAAGTAATTCCTTCCGTTAAGGAGCAATTTCAACAGGTTACCGGCCTTATGGAACGGGAAGATATCGGCTGTATTTATGTCTGTACCGACTCCGGACGGGAGGGAGAATACATTTACCGTTTGGTAGCTTCCTTTTGCAAGGATTTAAAGGCGGAGGAAAGGCGAGTTTGGATTGATTCTCAAACGAAGGAAGAGATACTTCGAGGAATTAGGGAAGCAAAGGTGGAGTCCGCCTATGACTCTTTAGCCAAAGCCGCCTATTTACGAGCCAAGGAAGATTATCTTATGGGAATTAATTTTTCCAGAGTATTGACCTTAAAGTATGGCAGAGCTTTGGCAAAAAGCCTTGGCAAGGAAAAAAGCGCCCTGATTGCCGTGGGACGAGTAATGAGCTGCGTTTTGGCTATGATTGTCCAAAGAGAGTGGGAAATCCGCCGATTTCAAAAGACTGTCTTCTATAAACCTATGGGGGATTTTTCCCTGGAAGAGGGAGGAGAAGCCGGTCTTCTTTGCGAGTTTCGAAGCAGAGAGGAAAGTCCTTATTATAAAGAGAAGGATTTATACAAAAATATCGGCTTTCTACAAAAGGAAAAGGGAGAAGAATTTTTGGGGGTATTTTCCCCTCTACCTAGAGAGGGAAGAGTGACTGCTCTGGAGAAAAAGAAGGAAAGCAAAAATCCTCCTCTTTTATACAATCTGGCGGAACTTCAAAACGAATGCTCAAAGTCTTTAAAGATTAGTCCTGACGAGTGTTTAAAGCTTGTACAGGAACTTTATGAAAAGAAAATGTGTACCTATCCCCGTACGGATGCCAGAGTATTATCCACTGCGGTAGCCAAAGAAATCGGAAAAAACATTCAAGGGCTTCTGTCTTTTTCGCCCTATGCAAAGTATGCCAAAGAGGTTCTTGCTATGGACAGTGTGAAATCCATTGCCCGTTCCCGGTATACAGACGACAAAAAAATTACGGATCACTATGCCATTATTCCCACGGGGCAGGGAGCAGGACAATACAATTCCCTTTCCTATCAGGGAAAGAGAGTATTGGACTTTATTATTCGTCGTTTTCTATCCATCTTTTATCCTGCTGCCGAGTATAAAAAGATTGCTTTGGAAATAGAGGTTTTGGGAGAGTGTTTTACCGCCAACGAAAAAGTCTTGGTGAAGGAAGGATACCTTTGTCTCTATCAAAAGAAAGAGAAGAATAAAGCTGCATCTCTTGGAGATACTGCCGGAAAAGAAAACGGACAGGATTCAGAGGAAATGGATTCAGAAGAAGCTGTTACGGAAAACGGAAATCCCAAGCTTTCCGAACTGAAAAAAGGGGCTAAGCTTTATTTACAGGAGCTTAAGCTGAAGGAGGGAGAGACCCAGCCTCCAAAACGTTATACCTCCGGAAGCATGATTCTGGCCATGGAAAATGCGGGAAAGCTGATAGAAGATGAAGAGCTTCGTGCCCAGATAAAGGGCTCCGGGATAGGAACATCCGCCACCAGAGCCGGTATCTTAAGCAAGCTGGAAAAAAATGAATATATTCATCTGGAAAAAAAGAATCAGCAATTAAGCCCCAGCGAACTGGGAGAAAAGATTGTACAGATTCTTGCCAAATCCATACCGGCTTTATTGAATCCCACCCTTACCGCCTCCTGGGAGAAGGGGCTTTCCTATGTGGAGGGAGGAGAAATTTCGGAAGAAGAATATATGCGAAAGCTGGAAGCCTTTGTGGAGAAGAATACCAACAAGGTAAAGGGCTTATAAAGTATATTGCCGGCTTTCCAATAATATAAAGTGGAAGGAACTGATAGAAGTTTAGAACTGTGATTTTACGACAAAGAGAGGAGCAAAAATGAAAAAGAAGGACTTGGAATGTAAAGCTTTTTATTCATCCTTAAAGGAGCCTTACCAATCCCTTTTTGAAGAATGTCAATATCCCTGGGAGGCCTTGCCTAAGATAAAGGCATGGATTTCCGCTATGCAGGAAAAGCTTCCTTCGGGCTTTCAAGAAGTGAAAAAGGGAGTTTTTGTCCATGAGAGCGTAAAGCTTTATCCCAATGTCTATCTGGGAGAGAATATTATTATTATGGCAAACTGTGAAGTCAGACCGGGAGCCTTTTTAAGGGAAAATGTATTTGCCGGAGAGGGCTGTGTTTTAGGAAATAGCTGTGAATTTAAAAATGCGGTACTTTTCCCCCATGTGCAAACTCCTCATTACAACTATGTGGGAGACTCCATTTTAGGAGAATACTCCCATCTGGGCGCAGGGGCATTAACCTCCAATGTTAAATCCGACAAGACTTTGGTGAAGATTTATGCGGAAGACGGAGAGCTTGAAACAGGCTTAAAGAAATTCGGAGCCATTGTGGGAGAACATGTGGAAGTAGGCTGTCAGTCCGTACTGAATCCGGGAACCATTCTTTGCTCCCATTCCAATATTTATCCACTATCTCCGGTTCGGGGAATTGTTCCTCCCTGTCATATCTATAAAGATAAGAACAATATTGTAAAAAAAGAAGAGAGATAGAATTAGAACAGAAAAAATGCATCGTATTGGGGCGTTGATACAGAAGGGGTCTTCTTTCTTGAAAGCATAAAAGAATTAGAAAAGACTTGAAAAAGAAAATACTCTGTACTATCGTCTTAACGGAGTAAAGATTACTTGCACCCTGGATTAGAACAATAGGAAAGGAAAAGCCATGAACGAATTTGGAGAGAATGTAATTATTTTAGATCATCCCTTAATCACCCACAAAATTTCCATTTTAAGGGATAAGAATACCGGAACCAATGAATTTCGTCAGTTGGTGGAAGAGATTGCTATGTTGATGGGATTTGTGGCTTTGTCCGACCTTCCCATGACAAAAATGCCGGTGGAAACCCCTATCGAAAAGACAGAGACCTTGGTTATTGCTGGAAGAAAGCTGGCAATTGTTCCCATCTTAAGAGCGGGACTGGGAATGGTTTCCGGACTTACAGCCTTGGTTCCTTCCGCAAAGATTGGACATATCGGTCTGTATAGAGATGAAACAACCCATAAGCCGGTGGAATATTTCTGTAAATTGCCAAACCCCATTGAAGAAAGAATTATTGTGGTATGCGACCCTATGCTGGCTACAGGCGGTTCCGGAGTGGATGCTATCAGCCAGATTAAAAAGCACGGGGGAAAGAAGATTAAATTTGTTTGTATCATTGCCGCTCCTGAAGGGGTAAAGAAGCTTCATGAAGCCCACCCGGACGTGCAGATTTATGTTGGTAATCTGGACAGAGAGTTAAATGAAAATGCCTATATCTGCCCGGGCCTGGGAGACGCCGGAGACAGAATTTTCGGTACAAAATAAGGATAAGAGAAAATCTCAAGAGGCGGATTGTAAAAAGCTAATCGAATAAGCTAATCGAATAAGCTAATTGTAAAAGCTAATTGTAATAGCGATTTTAATGAGCTATAGAATTTTATAGGACTGGAAAATGGCATAAAAAAAGGAGAGATTTCTCTCTCCTTCATGCCGCCAGCCGGACTCGAACCGGCACGGTTTCCCGCTTGATTTTGAGTCAAGTGCGTCTGCCATTCCGCCACGGCGGCAAGAACAGAACCTAGGTTACCACTTTTTTCTTTTCTTTGCAAGTCCTTTATCAAGAAAATGGGAGAAAAATGAATTGTTTAGAGGCCAGAAAATACATTAATGATTTTATCCAGGGCAACTGGGAAGAGGAACAATGTGAGTCTTTTTTGGAGCATATGGAATCCTGTAAAGACTGCCGAGAAGAGCTCAGGATTACTCATATGATTTATGAGGGTTTGCAGAGCCTGGAGGGAGAACAGGAAGAGCTGCAGCTGGAAAAGTCCTATCAAAACTTAATAGAAGAAGCCAATTTTTTTATCTTCCAAAACCATTTTTTTCGGGGATTAAGAATTGTGGTTCATTCCCTTCTTTTTTGGGCAGTTTTCTTTTCTGCCTGGTATAGTTTGTACGGATTTATAGGATAGGAGTAAGGCATTGAAAAGAGAGAAAATCTTATTAATCGATGGTCATAGTATTTTGAGCAGAGCCTTTTACGGGGTTCCTTTTTTGAACAACAAAGAGGGAATTCCCACCAACGGCATCTATGGCTTTTTAAACATTTTGTTTAAAGAAATAGAGGTGGAAGAAACGGAGTATGTAGCGGTGGCCTTTGATGTTCCAAAGCCCACATTTCGCCATAAGCTTTTCCCGGAATATAAGGGTACCAGAAAGGGAATGCCGGAGGAACTGAAGGAACAGGTTCCTTTATTGCAAGAGCTTTTACGGAAAATGCATATGCCCCTCCTGATGATGGAGGGCTTTGAAGCGGATGATATTCTGGGCACCGTTGCCAAGCAAATGCAGGCAGAGGGGAAGGAAGTTGTGGTGGTTTCCGGAGACCGGGATCTGTTACAGCTCTCCGATGAACATATTAAAATCAGTATTCCCAAAACCTCCAAGGGAGAGACCAAGGTTTACTCCTATTATCCCAAGGAC
This sequence comes from uncultured Oribacterium sp., assembly GCA_963545375.1. GTDB lineage: Bacteria > Bacillota > Clostridia > Lachnospirales > Lachnospiraceae > Oribacterium. Next base: position 7,739 of record CAUUJL010000004.1, on the reverse strand, counting down.
GTAGAGGAGGAATGGGGGGTAAGCCCTATAGAGTTTATTGATTTGAAGGCTCTTATGGGTGACAGCTCCGACAATATTCCGGGAGTTCCGGGAATGGGAGAAAAAACCGCCACCTGGATTATCCAAAAATATAAAAGTATTGAAGAGGCCTATGCCCATGCAGAGGATCCTGAATTTAAGGTGCCCAGAAAACCAAGTGCCGGAAAGGATCTTAAGGAGAATTTTGAATTGGCGAAGCTCTCCAAAGAGCTGGCCACCATCAATATCCATGTGCCCATCACCTTGAACTTTTCCGATTGTAAGTGGGAAAACTATGCCAATTTCGAAAGTAAGGAATTGATTCGAAAGTGGGAATTTCGTTCCCTTTATTCCCGCTTTGAAGAGGCGGAAAGTACAACGGAGAAAAAGATCAGTCTTCCGGCCTGGAAGGATGTGAAAGATCCTTATCTGGCCAAAATTGCTTTTAAGGACGCAAAAAAACAAAAAACAGCCGGCATTTTTCTGCAAGCGGATTCCTCCGAGGAGAAAAAGCCGTATGTGTATCTCTGTCTTTCCGACACAAGACTCTATCGTATCCCTCTGTCCCTTTGCGAAGAGGAGCTAACAGAGCTTCTGAAGGAGGGAGAATATTTCACCCTGCAGTTAAAGGATCAGTACCATCTTTGGGAGGGACTTTTAGAGGGAGAAATTCATGACCTGGCTCTTGGCGCTTATCTTTTAAATCCCTTAAAGGACTCCTATGCCTATGATGATTTAGCCAGAGATTATATGGATCTTGTGCTACCCGGGAAGAAGGAGCTTCAAAATCCTGCTGAAGAGGGATTGTACTCCGCCTTTGTTTCTTGGCAGGCTAAAAATAGAATTTTTCAGGAGCTGAAGGATACAGAGCAGTGGGAATTGTATCGGGATGTGGAGGAGCCTTTGGTGCCTGTTCTTTTCCGTATGGAGAAGGCGGGAATTTTAGTAGATAAGAAGGCTCTTCTGTCCTACGGAGAAGAGCTTAAGAAGAATATTGCCATGCTGCAGGAAGAAATCTATGCTATGGCCGGGGAAGAATTTAATATTAATTCTCCTCAACAGCTGGGGGGAATCCTTTTTGAGAAAATGCAGCTTCCCGGAGGAAAGAAGACGAAGACCGGCTATTCCACTGCGGTGGATGTTTTAGAAAAATTACAAGAAGACTATCCTATTGTAGGGAAAATCTTAGATTATAGAACCTATTCCAAGCTAAACTCCACCTATGCGGAAGGATTAAGCAATTATGTGGGAGAGGACCAAAGAATTCACGGAAGCTTCCAGCAGATGGTAACAGCCACAGGAAGGCTTTCTTCTACTGAACCGAATTTACAGAACATTCCGATTCGTACGGAGATGGGAAGGGTATTCCGTTCCGTTTTTATTCCTAAGGAGGGATCTGTTTTTCTGGATGCGGACTATTCCCAGGTAGAGCTTAGACTTTTAGCTTCTTTGTCCAAGGATGAAAAACTGATTGAAGCCTACAGGAAGGATGCGGATATTCATAGAGTAACCGCCTCCGAAGTGTTCCACGTGCCTTTGGAAGAGGTAACGCCGGAGCTTAGAAGAAATGCCAAGGCGGTGAACTTCGGTATTGTCTACGGCATTTCCGCCTTCGGGCTTTCCGAAGGCTTAAGCATCTCCCGGCAGGAGGCCAAGGAGTATATTGAGCGATATTTTACAAGCTATCCCAAAGTTAAGGAATATTTAGACGGAGAAGTAGCCTTTGCCAGAGAACATTCCTTTGTAAAGACCCTTTTTGGCAGACGCAGACCTTTACCGGAGATTCATGCCTCCAACTTTATGAGAAGAAGCTTTAGTGAGCGTGTAGCCATGAACGCTCCTATTCAGGGAACTGCTGCGGATATTATCAAAAAGGCTATGGTGATTGTAGATCAAAAGCTAACAGAAAAGAACTGTCAAAGCCGTATTGTTCTTCAAATCCATGATGAGCTCTTATTGGAAGTTGTAAAGGAGGAGCTGGAGACCGTAAAGGATATTCTGGTTTCCGCCATGGAACATGTAGTTTCTCTACCGGTTCCCTTGATTGTAGAGGCTACTGTAGGAAATAACTGGGATGAGGCTCACTAAATGGAAATCGAAAAGAAGGATTTAATGCCCCTTAGCTTTTTGAAAAAGGAAAGATATACTGCTTCCTTTCAGGGAATGCGGTATTTTATGGAAAAAAAGGAAGAAGAAGGGGAGAATCATTTGTTGGTAGCCTGCTGGCCGGAGCCCTTTGCCTTTGCTTATACGAAAGAAGAGGAGAAAAGCTATAAAAGCTTTCCCTTTACGGAGGAAGGCTTGGAAGAAGCCAGGGCTTATTTAATGGAGGAATGGGAAAGGCGGAAAGGGTGAAGAAGGAAATCATTGGGGTAATCGGAGGGATTGCCAGCGGAAAATCCACCGTACTTTCCATCCTCCAAGGGGACTTTTCCTATCGTATTTTACGAATGGACGAGTTGGCTAAAGCATTATATCAAGAAGAAGCTGTTTTAAGAGAAATAAAAAAGCTTTTGCCCGCTTCAGTATTTACAAAGGAGGGAGCTTTATCCTTTTCAAGACTTAGAACTCTGCTGTTTACTGAGCCGGAGAGAAAGAAGCATTTGGAAGAATTGATTCATCCTTTGGTTTTTCAAGAAGTATCTAAAGAAATAGAGCGGGTAAGATTGCTGGGAGAAAAGCTTGCAGTGGAGACGGCTTTGCCCAATCAGGATTTTCTTTCTCAATGTGACCTGATTTTTTATCTGGATGCATCGGAGGAAACACGTTGTAAACGGCTAATAGAAAGTCGGGGACTGGAGAAAGAAGAAGCCTTTCAGATTATTCACAGCCAAAGCGTTGAGCGCTTTAAAGAGCAGGCACAACTAGTAATTAATACGGAAGAGAGTATAGAAAGAGTAAGAGATGAGATTTGCCAGTATTTCCAGCGGATCTAGCGGAAATGTAAGTTTTGTTTCCTCCGGAGCACACCATATCCTTTTGGATGCGGGGGTAGGAATCCGGAGTATAGAGTCGGCATTAAGAGGCCTGGATATATCCTGTAAAGATATTGAGGGAATCTGTGTCACCCATGAACATATCGATCATATTAAGGCCATAGGAAGCCTTTGCAGAAAATACTATATCCCCGTTTATGCCACCCTGGGAACATTACAGGGAATTTTACTTTGTGATGCCATGAAGGAGTTCCCCAAGGAGCTTTTACGACCTATTCTAAAGGATGAAAGCTTTCAAATCGGAGATCTTTCCGTCTTACCCTTCAGTGTTTCTCATGATACCAGAGATCCTGTGGCTTATCGGGTGAGCTGTGGAGAAAAATCTGTGGCGGTGGTTACGGATTTAGGTTGTTATGATGAGTACACAATCTCTCATTTACAAAATCTGGATGTTCTGCTTCTGGAGGCCAATCATGATGTTACTATGGTGGAAAAAGGACCCTATCCTATGGCATTAAAAAGAAGAATTTTATCCAATGTGGGTCACCTTTCCAATCTTCATAGTGGAGAATTGTTAAAGGAATTGGTACATCCGGGCTTAAAAAAAGTTTTTCTTGGGCATCTCAGTGCGGAAAACAATGATCCGGACCTGGCTTTGGCTACCGTGAAAAAAGAGGTAAAGGAGCCGGATTTGGAGATCGCTTTGGCAAAACGTTCCGCTTTATCGGATTGTGTGGAGTGGTAATCATGATCAATGGGAAAAAGGTAGCCGGTGTAGTCAGTGAGTTTAACCCCTTTCATAAGGGACATGAATACTTACTCCAAGGGATTCGTCAGGATTTTCAGGCGGAGTATATTGTAACGGTAATGTCGGGAGACTTTGTACAAAGGGGAGAACCTGCTTTTTTTTCAAAATTCGAAAGGGCGGAAAAGGCGGTAAACAAGGGAATAGACCTAGTTATCCAACTGCCGGTTCTGTATTCCCTGGCATCCAGCGAATATTTTGCTTACGGAGCCATCAAGATTTTGGAAGAGCTTTCCTTTGTGGATATATTGGTTTTCGGCTCGGAGTCCTACGATTTAAATCGGCTTAGAAGCCTTGCCAAGTTTTTTCTTCGGGAGAAAGAGGGGCAGGAAGAGAAATATCAAAAGAAATTAAAGGACTATATGGCAAAGGGAAATTCCTATCCCAAGGCAAGAGAAATGGCTTTGGAAGCTTTTTTTCCGGGAAAAATTTTGGCCAATGACGGTTTGGGGATTTCCTATTTAATGGCTTTAGAGAAACTGCATTCTTCCATGGAAGTAGGGATCATCCCGAGAAACTTGCATCTTAGTTCCGCTCATAACATCCGGAAGGATATTCGGGAAAGCTGCGGAAAGGAATGCGATCACCGTTGTTATACGGAAGCGGAAAAGCTCTATCCTTTTCTTCGTTATCGTCTTATGGCATTAAAAAGAGATAAGACTGCTTTGGACTCCTTTTGGGATGTGTCTCCGGATTTGGCCAATCGAATAGAAGCTTCTTTTACGGAAAAGCTTCCTCTTACCCGGTGGATTCAATATCTTAAAGGGAAAAATTATACTTATAGCAGAGTTAGCAGGTCTCTACTGCATATTCTTTTGGATATAAAAGAAGAGGAAGCAAGGGAAGAAATGGAAACGCGCTCTCCCTATTACAGAATTTTGGCCTCAAGCAGTTTAGGGAGAGATTTGCTGTCCCACCTTCCTCCCAACAGCATTTTTCGATTGGGAAATGCTCTGAAGGAGCATCCGAAATGGGAGGAATTAAGGCTGATGAAGTGGGATTTATTTGCGGGACAATTATTTCAGGAAATCTACCTGACGGGAAGAGAAGAACGACGTGAAAAGTTCATAAAATTGTGATAGTATAAAGATAATAAGGAGGTAGTAAGAATGAAGCTGGTTTATGCCATAATACGGAACGATAATGAAGATGATGTAACTTCCGCTTTAATGCAGGAAGGATTTACGGTAACCAGGCTGTCTACGACAGGTGGCTTTTTAAGAAAGGGCAGCACTACTTTAATGATTGCTCTTCAGGATGAACAGCTGGAGCAGTGTATTGATATCATTAAACAGCAAAGTGGAAATCGTCAGGAAATCACTGTTAACATGCCCTACGTTTCCGGTTCCAGTCTGATGAATTACACCACCATGCCCATGAATGTAGAGATTGGCGGAGCAACCATCATGGTTGTGCCCTTGGAGCGTTTTGAAAAATACTAAAATATGTTTAATTAAAAGGGAAGGATATTGAATATAGTATACAAAAATATGCAATGTTCTGTAGAACTTCCCTTTTTTCCTCTCTCTTCCTTTGCTATAATGGCAGGGAAGAGATTTATCATGTCAGAAAAAGGAGAGAATATGTCATTTATTGAGGATGTAAAAGCAAAAGCAAAGGCAAAACAGAAGACCATCGTATTACCGGAATCTGAAGACAAGAGAGTTCTTCAGGCGGCAGAACAGATTCAGAAAGAGGGATTTTCCCGCTTGATTCTTCTTGGAGAGAAGGAGCAGGTGGAGAAGGATGCCAAAGCCTGGGGAGTAGACCTTTCCGGTATTGAAATTGTGAACCCGAAGACTTATGCCAAGTTAGACGAATATGTTTCTACTCTGGTAGAACTTAGAAAGTCAAAGGGGATGACGGAAGAAGAGGCAAGAAAGCTGCTGACAGAAAGCAACACCTATTTTGGTGTTATGATGGTTAAGAAGGGAGAGGCTGACGGTTTGGTTTCCGGAGCGAACCACTCTACCGCGGATACCCTCCGTCCATCTCTTCAGATCTTAAAGACCAAGCCGGGCACAAAGCTTGTTTCCGCTTTCTTTGTTATGGTTGTTCCTGATTGTGAATACGGAGAGAAGGGAACCTTTGTCTTCTCTGATTGCGGTTTAAATCAAAACCCGACTTCTGAAGAGCTGGCAGCAATTGCAGAGTCTTCCGCAGAGTCCTTCCGTTTCTTGGTAGGGGCTGAGCCTAAGGTGGCTATGCTGTCTTACTCCACCATGGGATCTGCAAAGCATGAAGAGGTTACCAAGGTACAGGATGCTACCAAGATTGTGAAAGAGAATAATCCGAATCTTTTAGTGGATGGAGAATTACAGTTGGATGCCGCTTTGGTTGAATCCGTAGCTAACTTAAAAGCTCCCGGCTCCAAGGTAGCAGGTCATGCCAATACCTTGATTTTCCCGGATTTAGATGCAGGAAACATCGGCTATAAGCTTGTGCAGAGATTGGCAAAGGCTGAAGCTTATGGACCTATGACTCAGGGTATTGCAAGACCGGTTAATGACTTATCCCGTGGATGTAATGTTGCCGATATTGTAGGTGTTGTTGCGATTACTGCAGTGCAGTGTCAACTTTACGATAATAACTAATTATTGGGAGGAACTATGAAAATTTTAGTAATTAACTGTGGATCATCTTCTTTGAAGTATCAGCTTATTGATATGGAGGGAGAGACCGTAATGGCCAAGGGACTTTGCGAAAGAATCGGTATTCCCGGTTCCAGATTAAAGCACGAGGTTCCCGGAAAAGAAGATTATGTGGTTGAAACAGATCTTCCCGACCATTCTGTGGCAGTGAAGCTGGTTTTTGATGCACTGACAGGAGAGTATGGTGTGGTTAAGTCCGTTGATGAAATCGGTGCAATCGGACATCGTGTACTGCATGGCTCCAATCGTTTCACGGAAAGTATTATTGTAAATGATGAAGTAAAGAAAGTTATCCGGGAGTGCTTTGACTTAGGCCCCTTACATAACCCGGCAAACTTAATGGGAATTGAGGCTTGTGAAAAAGTTGTTCCAGGTAAGAAGAATGTAGCGGTTTTCGATACTACCTTCGGTATGACCCTTCCGGAGAAGGCATATTACTATGCTATTCCTAAGGAATACTATGATAAGTACGCGATTCGTCGTTACGGCTTCCATGGTACCAGCCATGCCTACGTTTCTCAGGAAACCATTCGTTTCGGCGGTTTGGATCCGGAGAAGGCAAAGGTTATCGTATGTCATTTAGGTAACGGTGCTTCCATCTCCGCATCTATCGGCGGCAAGGCTGTAGATACTTCCATGGGACTTACCCCGTTGGAAGGTCTGATTATGGGTACCCGTTCCGGAGATATCGATGGAGGAGTAATCCAGTTTATTGCCAACCACGAGAATAAAACTGTTGATGAAGTTTTAAATATTTTGAATAAGAAGTCCGGTGTATTGGGAATGACCGGTATTTCTTCCGATTTCCGTGACATTGAGAATGCCGCTGAAGAAGGAAATCACATGGCAAAAGTAGCTCTTGATGCATTTCGTTACAGAGTTGCCAAGTATATCGGTTCTTATGTAGCAGCTATGAACGGTGTGGATGCCATTTCCTTTACAGCAGGTGTGGGAGAGAATGATAAGGTAACAAGACAGATTGTTATTGATGAGTATTTCTCTTATCTTGGTGCTAAGATTGATCCGGAAAGAAATAATGTTCGCGGAAAAGAGCGTTTAATTTCCACTGATGATTCCAAGGTTAAGATTTTCTTGATTCCTACCAATGAAGAGTTGGCTATCGCAAGAGATACAAAGCGTTTGATTGAAGCTTAAATTAGGCATAATTTTTTCGCTTTCCTTTAGATTTTGCTTGCATTTTATGGAAAACTAGTGTATCTTTACACGAGTGTGTTTTTCTAATGTAAAGCATAGCCCAAATTCACCGATTCAAACTCGGTTAAGACAGGAGGTGTAAATATGTCTATTTGTCCAAAGAATAAATCATCC
>CAUUJL010000003.1:0-55709 GCA_963545375.1 uncultured Oribacterium sp. | reverse complement strand
GGTGATTTTTCTATTTTCTCCGAAGGCTTCTCGAAGGTCTTCCAAGGTTTTTCGCAAATGATGGGGAGCCTCATAGAGAAGGATTGTTCGTTCTTCGTCTTTTAATTGGGTGAGTAGTCGCTGCCGCTCTTTTTTGTTGGCTTTTTCTGTGGGAAGGAAAGCTTCAAAACAAAAACGCCTGGTAGAAAGGGCGGAAAGGCTTAAGGCCAGCACGAAGGCAGCGGCTCCCGGAAGACTTTCCACAGGGATTCCTTGCTCAACTGCCTGTTTTACCAGTTCTTCTCCCGGGTCGGAGATACAGGGGGTTCCCGCATCGGTAATTAGGGCAATATGTTTTCCCTCTAAGCATTGTGCAATTAGTTCCCTTGCCTTTTCCACCTTATTAAACTCATGGTAGGCGGTCATGGGAGTTTTAATCTCAAAATGATTTAAAAGCTTGATGGAGTTTCTGGTATCCTCAGCGGCGATAAGATCCGCTTCTTTCAGGGTGCGAAGCACCCGAAAGCTGATGTCCTCCAGATTGCCGATGGGGGTAGCACATAAACTGATTTTTCCGATAGGCATAATACTCTCCTTGAATAATTATTATCCGTTAATGGATAATATCCGAATGTGGATAATAGGTATTTTAGCATACTTGTTTTATAATAGGGAAAGAAGCTTTTCTCATCATTTTAACTATCTTATTTTTATTCTGATAATCTTAATTAAACGATTTATTTATCTAAAATCATTAACTTTATATTCTTTTCATCTTCTGAAAATCTATCACAGAAAGGAGCTTCCCTTTATGACTCAATCAGCTAAAAACTCAAACTTTCATCATACAGACAAGAAAGATATGGAGGACTTGGAAAAACGCAAAACCATAGAATCCTTCACCTTAATGGATGATATTTTCATGAGACTTGTATTTGAGGAAAAGTCTTGTACGGAATATGTTTTACAAGTTCTAATGAATAAAAAGAGTTTAAAAGTGAAAAAGCAGTATGTACAAAAAGACCTTCCTAATTTGTACGGTCATTCTTTGCTCTTGGATTGCTTTTGTGAAGATGATCAGGGGAATTTGTATAATATAGAAATTCAAAATACATCCAAAGATGCCGGACCTAAAAGAGCCAGATACCATGCCGGGCTGTTGGATATTCATTATCTGGGAAAGGGGGAGGACTTTACGCATTTGCCCGAAAGCTATATTATATTCATTACAGATAAGGATATTTTCAAAGCAAAGAAACAGCTTTATCATATCGAGGAAGATAGAGGAAATAGGAGCTGGTTTTCAGGATGGCTCCCATATCCTATATTTTAATACGGATTGCAAACAGGATAATACCTTAGGGAATCTTGCCAAAGACTTTCATCGGGAGAATCCTGAGGAAATGCAATCTAAAATTTTATCGAAAAGAGTAGCTTTGCTGAAATCAAGGCATTTGGATAAGAAAGGAGAGCAAAAAATGAATTTAGTGTTAGAGCAATACAGACAAAAAGCATTTCGGGAAGGTATTGAAGAAGGCATGGAAAAAGGAATGGAAAAAGGCGTTGAGAGTGGAAAGCAAAGGATGGCTCTTCTTATGGGAATCCTTGCCGAGAAGGGCAGGGTGGAGGACATCAAAAAAGCTGCAGGGGACAAGTTATATTTAGAAAGCTTACTTTCAGAGTTTGGCCTATAAAATTAGTCTTTTTGCCTATAGAGAACTCTGCTTTTCTATGGCGGAAAGTTTTCCCCTATGGTAGAATGTAACTGCTTATTTTTTTATTCTACCGGCTTGCAAACTGTGATATTCCAAAAGAGGAGAGGTGCTATGCAAAGAACAAAAAAACACAGCTCCATTCCCAGGGAGTATCCGCTGCCAAGGCTTTATACCAGTGTCAGCACCAAAGAAGAAAGCTTAAAAGTTGAGGCGGACTGGCATGATTATTATGAGCTGATTTATTTTCAAGAAGGGAGCTTTCAGCTCTATCTCAATTTGAAAGAAATCAATATCGAAGAGGAATGTTTGTTTTTGATTCCCAAGGGCTGTGTCCATCGCTTGTATGCTACTTCAGAGAAGGCTGTGGAGCATTCTTTATGTTTCCGTTTAGAGGATTTCTGCTTTTCGGAGGAGGATATTCTGGAGCAGGGATTTTTCAGGGAATTAAGAAAAGAAGAACACTTTTTTCCTAAAGAAATCAGCCTGTCTCATTTGGGATTTTTGGAGATGGTACAGGGATTTTCGGAAATTTACAAGTTGTTTCACCAGCACGGGAAGAAAGAAAGTTCTGTTTCCTCCAGCAATTCCTATCGTCTGGAGAGACTGGCGGACCACATGATGGTTAAGGGGGGCTTGTTGCAGCTCTTTGCCATTATGGAAGGTATGGGGATGATTTCGGAAAGGCGTTTGGTGGAAGAGGAAAAGCAGGTGCTGTTTATTAAAAACAGTATTGAATATATTCGTGAGCATTATGCGGAGAAAATTTATATTCGGGATTTAGCAAATCTTTGTCAGTTAAATGAGCAGTATTTTACCCGTTTTTTTGGAAACAATGTGGGGATTTCCCCACTGGAATATATAAATCGTTACAGAGTAGAAAAGGCGGTGGAGTTACTTTCCAAGGGAGAGGATAAGGTTTTGGATGTGGCCAAAGCCACCGGCTTCCACAATCAGGGGAATTTTATCAAGATTTTCAAGAGCATTATGGGAGAGACGCCCCACCAGTATAGAAAGAGGTTAGAATGACATATTATTATCCTGCGGTAATTCGGAAGAAAGAAGATGGCTACAGAGTGGATGTAATTGACTTGGAGGATTGCTACGGCGAGGGAAAAACAAAGGAAGAGGCCTTAGAGGACGCTCGTTATGCCGGTGTGAACTGGTTGCTAGTGGAGTCTGAGGAGTCTATGGATTTCCCGAGACAGACCCATTTGGATGACATTGTTTTGGGAGAAGGAGAAGAGAAGACCATGCTGGCTTTTCTTATGCCGAAGGAAGGCTGGGACGAGTAGAAGTCTACTTAACTTGTTGAAGATAAGAAGCTGTTAGCCCTTTAAGGGGAAGACCGGGAACTCGGAATCTCCCCTTGCAAGACCTTCGGAATTTTGCTATACTCTGTCGGACGTAGAGATAGGAAAAAGGAGGATAGGGTGAATAAAATCGTTCTTCGCAATGGCTTTGTTTACAAAAAGGAAGGAATCGTAAAGGCTGATCTTTTGATTTCTGAGGGAAAACTATTTCTTCAATTCTCTAAAATGGACGAAGAAGGTGCCACCGTTTATGACGTGGATGGAAAATTAATAGTTCCGGGCTTCGTGGATGTACATGTACATCTGCGGGAGCCCGGTTTTTCTTATAAAGAGACCATCAAGAGTGGATGCAGAGCGGCTGCCCATGGTGGCTATACGGCGGTTTGCGCTATGCCGAACTTAAATCCTCCTCCTTCAAATATAGAGAATTTGACTTTGGAAATGGATAAAATTCACGAGGATGCCTGCATTGCCGTGTATCCGTATGGAAGCTTAACGAAAAATCAGAGTGGAAGAGGGGAGTTATCCGATATTGCGGAATTGGCTCCCTATGTCATCGGTTTTACCGATGACGGAAAGGGGATGCAGGATGACTGGCTGATGCTGGAGGCCATGGTTCAGGCAAAGGCGGTGGGAAAGGCCGTGATTGCCCACTGTGAGGATGAAAGGGAATTAAAACCCGGCGCTTGTATCCATGAGGGCATGTTTGCAGAGGCTCATGGCTACATCGGCATCAACAGTGCTTCCGAGTGGAAACAGGTGGAAAGAGATATTCATCTGGCGGAGGAAAGCGGTGCGCAGTACCATATCTGTCATGTTTCCACCAAAGAATCCGTGGCGCTTATTCAGAAGGCTAAGGAAAAGGGACTGCCCGTATCCGGAGAGACCGGCCCCCACTACCTGATGTTTACTGATGAGGACTTACAGGAGGATGGCTCCTGGAAGATGAATCCGCCTATCCGCAGTATAGAGGATCGAGCGGCTTTGATTAAGGGCATTCAGGAAGGTGTGCTGGACTGCCTGATTACAGACCATGCCCCCCATAGTGCGGAGGAGAAGGCCAAGGGCTTAGACGGCTCTTCCTTCGGAATCGTGGGCTTGGAAACTGCCTTTGCCTCCATGCTGCACAATATGGTGCTTCGTAACCCTTTGGATCAGGATCCGGAACGGGTGGATTTTAGAAAGGCAAAGTGCAGTACGGAAGAGCTTTTCAAGGATGGCGGAAAAAAGGCTTATGGTGCGATTTCTTTATACAGACTTATGGAAATTATGTGTACCAAGCCAAGAGAGCTTTTCCCCATTCGTGGACCCAAGTATATTGCAGAGGGAGAAGAAGCGGATCTTGCCATTTTAGACTGTGAGAAAGTCTATCAGGTAGACCCGGCAAAGTTTTACTCCATGGGAAGAAGCACTCTTTTCTCCGGTATGGAGGTTCAGGGGGAGGTAGTGAAGACCTTTTATGAGGGGAAAGAGATTTATGATAGAGAAAAGGGCTTCTTGGAGGATTAAGATCTTGCTTCAAAAGAGTGAGTGAAAGCCCTTAGATATTGAGGAAGCACAAAAACAGTTGCGTCAAGGTTTTGGGAGTAAAGGAGTAAAAAAGGGAAGATGAAAGAACGGGAGTTTAAGATTTTAGAGAATCGCCCCCTGGCAAAGGATGTATATCTTTTGAAGCTGGATGGGGATTGCTCGGCGATTCATAGACCCGGGCAGTTTGTGGAAGTGGAGATTCCGGGAAAATATCTTCGCCGTCCCATTTCGGTTTGTGATGTGGAGGGAGATCAGCTCACACTGATTTACAAGGTACTGGGACAGGGTACAGAGCTTCTTTCCTATAAAGAAGAGGGGGAATATCTATCCCTTCTAACCGGTTTGGGAAATGGCTATGACTTAAGCCGGGTTCCGGATCATCCGGTGCTTTGCGGAGGTGGCGTAGGAGTGCCTCCCCTTTACTACCTTTGTAAAAAATTGGTACAGGAAAAGAAGCACCCTTATGTGGCTTTAGGATTTAGAAGTAAGGAAGATGTTTTCTTCGAGGAAGAGTTCCGTGCTTTATCCGTACCGATTAATATCACCACGGAAGACGGCTCCTATGGAGCCAAGGGATTTGTAACAAGCATTTTGGGACAGCATGACTATGCCCTGTGCTGCGGGCCTGAGCCAATGCTAAAGGCGGTGTATCAAGAGGTAAAGGACGGACAGTTCAGCTTTGAGGAAAGAATGGGCTGCGGTTTTGGCGCTTGTATGGGTTGCAGCAGGAAAATGAAGACCGGGATGAAACGGATTTGCAAGGACGGACCGGTATTCTCCTATGATGAGATTGCATGGTAAGGAGGGGAGAAAAATGGTGGATTTAAGAACAAAACTCTCTTCGCTGGAGTTGGACAACCCTTTGATTCCTGCCTCCGGCTGTTACGGCTTTGGACAGGACTTTGCGCCGCTCTATGACTTAAATATTTTGGGCTCCATTTCTTTTAAGGGGACTACGGTAGAACCGAGAGAAGGAAATGCCCTGCCCCGTATTGCAGAATGCCCCATGGGAATGTTAAATTCCGTCGGCTTGCAAAATCCGGGGGTTAAGGTGGTGGTGGAAGAAGAGCTTCCTGCCTTGAAAAAGATTTTCCATAAGCCCTTGGTGGCCAACATTTCCGGTTTCTCCTTCGAGGAGTTTTCCATTCTTGCGGAAGAGATGGATAAGGTGGAAAATGTAGGGCTTTTAGAGGTAAATATCTCCTGCCCCAATGTACATAACGGCGGTATGGCTTTTGGAACCGACGCAAAAAATGTGGCGGAGGTTTGTAAGCGGGTAAAGGAAAAAACCAAGAAGCCTGTTTATATGAAGCTAAGCCCCAATGTGACGGATATTACGGAAATGGCAAAGGCGGCGGAGGCAGCTGGTGCGGACGGCATTTCCTTAATCAACACCCTCTTGGGGATGCGAATTGATATAAAAAGAAGAAGACCGGTTTTAGCCAATAAGGTGGGAGGATATTCCGGACCGGCAGTCTTCCCCATTGCCCTTAGGATGGTGTATCAGGTGCGAAAAGCTGTGCAGATTCCCATTATCGGCATGGGCGGCATTGCCTCTCCGGAGGATGTAATCGAAATGATGATGGCAGGCGCCAGTGCGGTGGAAATTGGGGCGGAAAATCTGGTACACCCCTATGTTTGCCGGGATATTTTAGAGAATCTTCCGATTCTTTGTGAGGATCTGGGGATTTCTTCCTTACAGGAGATTATTGGGATTATTGATTAATAGAAAAAGTTTCTTTTTCGCTGAGCGGAATAAGAAATGAAGAATATAGCTTTTGGATAAGTCAGACAGAAAGGAAAAACCATGGGAAAAGACGTGATTGTAGCTTTAGACTTTCCGACAGGGAAGGAGGCATTGGACTTTTTAGACCTCTTTCAGAAGGAAGAGCGGAAGCCCTATGTTAAGGTAGGGATGGAGCTTTTCTATAGCGAAGGACCGGAGATTGTGCGGCAGATTAAGAAGCGTGGCCATTCTATTTTTCTGGATTTAAAGCTCCACGACATTCCCAACACCGTAAAGGGAGGCATGGCTTCTCTTAAAGCCTTAGGAGTGGATATGACCAATGTGCATGCTTCCGGAGGAATTCAAATGATGAAGGCGGGACTGGAAGGGCTTTCCGGAGGAGAGCATTTGCCCATCCTGATTGCGGTAACCCAGCTTACCTCCACCGACCAGAGAATGATGGAAGAGGAGCTTTTGATTCCGAAAACCGTGAAGGAAGTGGTACTCCATTACGGGGAAAATGCCAAGGCGGCAGGGCTTCACGGCGTGGTTTGCTCCCCCCATGAGGCAAAGGAAATTCATGAAAGAATCGGTTCGGACTTCCTAACAGTAACCCCCGGGGTGCGTTTTGCCGGAGGAGAAGTGGGAGACCAAAAGCGCGTCATGACACCGGAGGAGGCCAAGAAGGTTGGCTCCGACTATATTGTTATGGGACGACCCATTACCAAGGCGGAGAACCCGGTGGAAGCTTACCGGGAGGCAGTACGGCAGTTCTGTGATGCCTAAGCACCGGAATGTGTAAAGCACGGTGGAGGCTATCGAGAGGCAGTAAGACTGTTCTGTGATGCCTGGCTCCCAAAATGCAAGCGTAGCATGATAGAGATTGTGAGACATCAAATATAGAAAAGCTTATAGGATAGAGAAGGAGAATATTATGGGAAGAAAAGAAGAGATTGCAAAGGGACTTTTATCCATTCAGGCGGTATTTTTACGGCCGAAGGATCCTTTTACCTGGGCGTCAGGGATTCATTCTCCGATTTACTGCGACAACCGCCTGACCCTGTCTTTTCCAAAGGTAAGAAGACAGATTGAAGAAGGCTTGGCAGCTCTTGTTAAGGAAGAGTTTCCCGAGGCGGAGGCGCTTTTCGGAACCTCTACCGCAGGAATTGCCCATGCGGCAATTACCGCAGAAATTCTTGGCCTTCCCATGGGCTATGTTCGCGGTTCCGCAAAGGATCACGGAAGACAGAATCAGGTGGAAGGAAAGCTTAGTAAGGGAGATAAGGTGGTCGTTGTGGAGGATTTGATTTCCACCGGAGGCTCTGTTCTGGACTGCGTAAAGGTTTTACAGGAAAATGGAGCGGAGGTTCTGGGCATTGTCAGCATTTTCACCTATGGCATGCAGAAGGGAAAGGACAGACTGGCAGAGGCCAAGGTGGTAAACCACTCCCTTTGTGACCTGGACGCCCTTCTTCCTGTGGCAGTAGAGCAGGGCTATATTGAGAAGGAGGAGCAGGAAAAGCTGCTTCGCTTCCGAGACAACCCCTCCGATGAGTCCTGGAGAGAGGCATAAAGTTTTTTCTGTAGGAAATTTTCCTTGAAGAAAATGTTCCGGAAGAAATAGGACGAAAAGCTGATTTCGCAATGGTTTGTAGGCAAAAATAGGAAAGGAAAGAAAATGGCAAAGGAAAATCGTAGTATCATTAACATCTTGGATTTAAGCGTTGAAGAGCTGGACCATTTGATGGACCTGGCGGACCGGATTGAGAAAAATAAAGAAGAGTACTGGGAAAGATGCAAGCATAAGAAGCTGGCGACTCTCTTTTTCGAGCCTTCCACAAGAACCAGACTTTCCTTTGAGGCGGCTATGCTGGAATTGGGCGGATCCGTTCTGGGCTTTGCCGGAGCAAGCAGTTCCTCTGCAGCTAAGGGAGAAAGTGTAGCGGATACCATTGAGACCGTCTCCAACTATGCGGATATTATTACTATGCGGCATCCCAAGGAGGGAGCACCGGTGGTAGCGGCAAGCCATACCTCCGTACCCTTTATCAATGCGGGAGACGGCGGACATTTTCACCCAACCCAGACCTTGGCTGACCTTTTAACCATTCGGAGATGCAGAGGAGAGCTTTCCGGCTTAACCATCGGTCTTTGTGGAGACTTAAAGTTCGGCCGTACCGTGCACTCCCTGATTGATGCGATGCTTCGTTACCCCAATAACCGTTATATTCTGATTTCTCCGGAGGAGTTACAGCTTCCGGAGTACGAAATTGAAAAGCTGAAGGAAGAGGGAGCGGAATTTGTTCAAACCACCGACTTAGAGGGCTCCATTCCTGAATTGGATATTCTCTACATGACCAGAGTGCAGAAGGAGCGTTTCTTTAACGAGGAAGATTATCTTCGTTTGAAGGACATTTACATCTTGACCAAGGAGAAGCTGGAAAATGCCAAGAAGGATATGGCGATTCTTCACCCCCTTCCCCGCGTAAATGAGATTTCCGTGGCGATTGATCAGGACGAAAGAGCCAAGTATTTCTACCAGACTCTCTGCGGGAAGCAGATGCGTATGGCTTTGATTTTGTATCTGTTAGGATTGGATCAATAAGAAAATGGAAGCCTAAAAGATAGATTAAAAAGATAGCTTGAAAAGATAGTTTGAAAAGAGAACTTGAAAAGAGAGCTTGAAGAAAATTCATTGGAAATGCTTGATAAGGGAAGAAAATTAAGTTTCTTGAATATAGAGAAAGGATAAAAGATGAAGATTGACGGAATCGAAAACGGAATTGTACTGGATCATATTAAGGCCGGAAAAAGTATGCTGGTATACAAATATCTGGGACTGGACAGTGTAAAGAGCCCGGTGGCTTTGATTCAAAACTGCCATTCTCAGAAAATGGGACAGAAGGACATTGTAAAGATTGCGGAAAATATTGACCTGGACTTAAACGTCTTAGGCTATATCGGACCGGGCATTACCGTAAACTACATTCAGGATGGAAAACGGGTGAACAAGGCTACTCTGTCTTTACCGGATACCTTAAAGAACGTATTACATTGTAAGAATCCCCGTTGCATTACCTCTACAGAGCAGGAGCTGCCACACATCTTTAAGCGGATTCAGGGACAAAAAAGACAGTATCGTTGCATTTACTGTGATACAATTGCGAAAAATGACGATTTTGAATAAGAGATGATAATAAGGTAAAGCTTTTTTCGATGAGAAAAAATATTTCAAATCGTAGAAAAAACGGAAAGCAAGATATTCAATTCAATGAGAATAGGAGAGTAGGATGGAGAAGAAAATTTTAGACAGAAGAAGAGCGGGACTTTTGATGCCTATATTTTCCTTGCCGGGAAAATACGGTATCGGTTCTTTTTCCAAGGAGGCCAGAGCCTTTGCAGACTTTTTAAAAGAGGCAGGCCAGAGCTATTGGCAGATTCTTCCCTTAGGTCCAACGGGCTATGGAGATTCCCCCTACCAAAGCTTCTCCACCTTTGCCGGAAACCCCTATTTTATTGACTTGGAACAGTTACAGGAGGAGGGCTATCTTTCCGAAGCGGATTGTGCTGCGCTTGCCAATGCCTCCGAAAGCCAAATTGACTACGGTATGCTTTATGAAAAGCGTTATCCTATCCTGAAGAAAGCCATGGATCGCTTCTTCGAGAAGCTGGAGACGGAAGCAGGGCAGGAAGAAAAGAGGGCTTTTCAGGACTTCTGCGAGAAGAATTCCTTTTGGCTTTCTTCCTATGCCCGTTTTATGGAAGGAAAGCTTCCCTATCCAAAGGAGTTTCATGAAGCCTGCCAGTACTTTTTCCAAAAGCAGTGGCTAAGCTTGAAGGCCTATGTGAATAGTCTAGGGATTCAGCTGATTGGCGATATTCCCATTTATGTTTCTCTGGATTCCTCCGATGTGCTGGACAATCCCTCCCTGTTCCAGTTGGAAGAGGGACGACCGAAGGCGGTGGCAGGTTGTCCGCCCGATGCCTTTGCGGAAAATGGACAGCTTTGGGGAAACCCGCTTTATGATTGGGAAAAGCATAAGGAAACTGGCTATGCTTGGTGGATTTCCAGAATGAAGCACTGCTTTACCCTTTATGATGTGGTTCGTGTGGATCATTTCCGCGGTTTTGATGAATATTACTCCATTCCTTATGGGGATGAAAATGCCAAAAGGGGCCATTGGGAGAAGGGGCCGGGAATGGATTTATTCCATGCCTTGAAAAATGCCTTTGGAGAGCAGGCGGTGATTGCGGAGGACTTGGGCTATGTCACCGAGTCTGTGAAAAAGCTGGTGGAAGACAGCGGTTTCCCCGGGATGAAACTTTTAGAATTTGCCTTTGACTCCAGAGAAAGCGGAGACTATCGTCCCAACACCTGGACGGAAAATACGGTTTGCTATACCGGAACCCACGATAATCAGGTTTTAAAGGACTGGTTCCTGGAAATTGAGGACGCGGATAGGCAGATGGCGGCAGACTATGTGGGAAAGACCGTGGAAGAGCTTCTGGCTATGGATTATGTGGACTTTTTTATTAAACTGACTTTAAATTCCAAGTCCAATACCGCGATTATCCCCTATCAGGATTATTGTCACAAGGGGAAGGAAGCCAGAGTGAATAAGCCCTCCGTTTTGGGCTGTAACTGGAGCTATAGATTCCAAAAGGAAGATTTCACCAGGGAAATGGCGGAGAAGATTCGTGCCTTCTGCGAGGAAAGTAAGAGAATCTAAAGAGCTCTGTTGTATATTTCTTCAGTCTGAAGCTATAGCAGATTGAGCCGTAAGGCATAAAGTAGAATATAAGGATAGAGAAGACGGGGATAGATGAGAGAAGAAACAAACCGCGCTAAGGATATTGAAAAGAAAGGTTTAGTGGCCTTTGACCTAGACCATACCCTATTAGACCATAATAAGGGGGCTATTACGCCCTCCAGCTTGGAAGCCATTAAGCTCCTGAAGGAAAATGGTTATCTTGTGGTGCTGGCTTCCGGCAGAAATATGTATGATCGCTATTCCTATGAATATTTAAAAGAAATCGCTCCCCATGCTTTGGTGCAGATGAACGGTACCAAGGTGCTTTTGGATCCCTTGGAGAAGCGGAAAGTTTTGATGCATAGCGTGATGTCCAAAGATTTGCTGGAACGATTGATTCGCTTCGGAAAGGAGCATCATATTGCTCTTGGAACCGCCATAGAGGATAGGGATTATTTCACGGAAGAGGAACAGGTGATACAGTACGACCTGAATTTTGTGCAGGAAAGCGACAGAAATTTCGTGCCGGTGGAGGAACTCTTAAAAGAAGAGGTTTCTGCTCTGTGTTATTGCGGTGGAGCAGAGGGGGCAGAAGCTCTCAGGAAGAATTTTCCGGAGTTAAATGTCTTCCCCTTTAGCAGAGACACCGGGGCTGACCTTTTGGAAAAGGGCTATAGCAAGGCCATGGGCTTAGAGAAAATCGCTGAGGTTTACAAGATTCCCGGAGAAAAGACCGTTGCCTTCGGAGATAGCTTTAATGATGAGGAAATGCTTCTTTGGGCAAATGTTGGCGTGGCTGTAGGAAATGCCATTCCCTATATCAAGGAAAAGGCGGATATTGTGGCAAAGCCCATTTGGGAGGACGGTATCTACCTTACGCTAAAGGACCTGGGGATGATTTAAGAAGCAAAAGGGAAAGTATCGAAGTCTGTACTTTAAAAAGTATAAAGGAAAGTATCGAAGTTTTTGCTTTCAATAGTAACAAAGAGCAGTAATAAATAGCTATTCTTAGAATGAGTAACGAGGAAAATATGATTAAAGAAGCCTTATATTATCAAAGAGGAAACAGCGGGGAAGAGGCGGAAAAAGAGCTGATTGTATTGGAAAAGCGGGAGCTAACCGAAAAGGAAATAGAAGAGTTTGTAAAAAAATGGGGAGGAAGCTATTCTTCCCTTTTTTGCTATAGACTGTCAGAATCCTTCTTCTATCCGGAGGGAGGCGGACAGCCCTGTGACAGAGGAAGCATTGCAGGAGCAGAGCTTCTCTTTGTGGAGGAAAAAGAAGGGGAGCTTTGGCAGTATACAGAAGTGGATTTGCAAAAGGGAGAAAAAGTCCTTTGTAAGTTTGACGTAGACTTTCGAAGATGGCAGTCGGAAAACCACAGTGCAGAGCATATTTTTTCAGGTCTTGTGACCCAGCATTTTCCCTATAAAAACAGCGGTTTTCACATGGAATGTTTCGGGGAGAATCCCCACATGACCGTGGATTTTGACGGAGAATTCAGCGAAAAAGAACTGGAGGAGCTGGAGCAAGGAGTGAATGCCGTTATACGGCAAAATCTTCCCGTAAAAGAAATCTATCTGGAAGGGGAAGAAGATACGAGTTCAGAAAGAAAAGAAGGGAATATTTCATTTCGACAAAAGAAGGCTTTAGAGGGGGATATCCGTATTATCGAAATTCCTAAGGTGGATTCCTGCGCCTGTTGCGGAACCCATGTAAGCTTTACCGGAGAGATTGGGGTATTTATCATTCTTTCCTATGAAAAGCATAGGAAGGGCTGTCGTTTGACCATGCTGGCGGGAGAGTTGGCCTTTCTTGCTTTAGAAAAAAAGCTAAAGCTTTTATCCGGCTTCGCCCAAAGCCTTAGCCGACCTTGGACAGAGATTCCGGAGGCCTTCCGGAGCTTGCAGGAGAAAATCTTTGAAAAGGAAGAAGAAAAAAGAGGAATTTTAGAGGCGGGAATCCGGCTTTTGGAAGAAAAGATATTGAAAGAGCTGGAAGAGCAACGGAAGGAAATAGAGAATAGAGAAAAGATAGAAAGAACGGAAGAAACGAAAAGCAGGGAGGAATCCGGACAAGGTGCCAAAACGCTATTGCTGGGAAGTCCTCTAAAGGATAGCTGCTTTTCTTACTACGGGAAGAATCCTTACCTCTTTCTCTACCTGTTCGAACTTGGGATGAAGGACTTGCAAAAAATCTGTGACAGGCTGAGACTTTCCCTTCCCCTTTCCCTCATTTGCCTTGGGAAAAAGGAAGAAGGCTTTTCCCTGGTGGCAGGAAGCAAAGAAGAGGATATGAGAGTCTTTGGAAAGCTACTGGGAGAAAAATTGTCCTTCCGGGGAGGGGGACAGAAGGAGATGATTCAGGGAAGCACTGGGGTAGGCTTTAGGGAGATGAATGCCTTTATTGAAAGAATTTTATAGGCAAAGTCAAGTTTTTTCTTGTTGAAAATGAAAAATCTAAAACTATACTTAAGGAAGGACAAGAAGAAAAATAACTTTTCTTCAAGAACGAATAAAAAAATTTTTCAGGAAAAAGGAGTGTTCCATGACAGAGAGAATCAAGGGCTTGAAGGGTAAACTCATTGTATCTTGTCAGGCGCTGCCGGAGGAGCCCCTACATTCCTCCTTCATTATGGGAAGAATGGCCAGAGCGGCAAAGATGGCAGGGGCAGGAGGCATCCGGGCCAACACCAAAGAAGATATTGCGGAGATTAAGAAGGAAGTGGAGCTTCCCATTATCGGTATCGTTAAGAGAGATTACGAGGATTCGCAGGTATATATCACCCCCACCATGAAAGAGGTGGATGAACTTATGGAAGTAGGGGTAGATATCATTGCGATTGATGCCACCATTTCCAAAAGGCCGGGGGGAAAGAGTCTGGCAGAATTTTTCCAGGAAATAAAGGCCAAATACAAGGATCAGGCATTTATGGCGGATTGTTCCACGGTGGAAGAAGCCATAGAAGCGGATCGCCTGGGATTTGACTTTATTGGCTCCACTATGGTGGGGTATACAGAGCAGTCTAAGGGAGATCGGATTGAGGCAGACGATTTCCTGATTCTTCGGAAAATGATTGAGAGCGTAAAGCATCCGGTCATTGCCGAAGGCAACATCAACACTCCGGCAAAGGCGAAACGAGTTATGGAACTTGGTGCCTATGCGGTAGTTGTTGGATCAATCATCACAAGGCCGCAGCTGATTGCGGTACCCTTTGTGGAGGCACTCAAAGAATGGGAGGAGAAACAATGAAGAAAAGAATCTTAGCATGGGGAGCAGCTTCTCTGCTTCTGGCAAGCAGCTTGGCAGCTTGCGGACCAAAGGCTACGACAGAGACAGAGAAGAAGGCGGAATCCGGAAAGGCAAGTGAGGCCGCTTCCGAGAAGGCCGAGGGAGCTTCCGAGGATGAGGCATTAAAGGCTGATTTAAAGCTCTACACCTATCCTATCGGAAAATGGGGCGACAGCGCTTCCGTAGATACCTTGCTGCAGAATTTTAACGCAAAGTATCCGGATATCCATGTTACCGTAGAGTATCTGGACTACCAGAGTGGTGACGACCAGGTAAATACCGCTATCGAAGGAAAAGCGGCACCCGACCTGATTATGGAAGGACCGGAGCGTTTGGTGGCAAACTGGGGCGCAAAGGGATTGATGGTGGATTTGGCGGATCTCTTTGAAGATGATGCGGCAAAGGATATTTATCCCAACGTAGTAGAGGCTTGTAAGTCCTCCGAGGGAAAGTACTACGAGTATCCCTTGGCTATGATTGCACACTGCATGGCTATTAACAAGACTGCCTTCGAGAATGCAGATGCATTACAGTATCTTGACTTGGACAACCACACCTGGACTACAGAGAATTTCTTCAAGGCTGTGAAGGCTCTGCATGATAAGGGTCAGGAAAATGTTGCGGCAGTTTACTGCGGCGGACAGGGCGGAGACCAGGGAACCAGAGCTTTGGTAAACAACCTGTACGGCGGAAAGTTTACCAATAAGGAGCATACCGAGTATGCTGTAGATTCTTCCGAGAATGCACAGGCTTTAGAAGAGCTTGTGAAGGCAGAGGGAATTAATTTTGACCCGGCTTTGGTTGGAGGAGATGAGATTACCCTTTTCAGAAACGGAACCCTGGCAATGTCTCTTTGCTGGAATTCTGCTCAGCAGAACAACAAGGACAACGGCGAAGCGGGAAAGACCAACAACGGCGATGAAATCATTCCTATGCTTTTCCCTGCAAAGGACGGAAAGGCAGAGCTTTGCGGAGGAATCTGGGGCTTCGGAATCTTCGATAACGGCGATGAGAACAAGGTGAAGGCTGCAAAGGCATTTATCCGTTTCATGGCAAACGATGCAGAACAGGCAAAGCTTTCCGTACAGACTACAGGTTTCTTCCCTGTACATAAGGATCTTACAGACGTTTATGAGGGAACAGAGAACGCAGAGACTATGAAGCTTTTCACAGAGAAGTTCATGCCTTCCTTTGGAGACTACTATCAGGTGACTCCGGGCTGGGCAACTGCCAGAACAGAGTGGTGGAACATGCTTCAGAGAATCGGTCAGGGAGGAGATGTAAAAACAGAATTAACCACTTTCCAGACCAATGCAAACGCGGCAGCAAAGGCATAAAAGGCATAAATTTGTAGCGCTATCCAGCATGCAAGTTTATAAAAATGTTTTAGAATGTATTTGAGAATTATTCGAAACATTTGTGAAGAAGAATAGGCTCCGGAAGGCTCACCCTTTGACGGGAAGCCTCCGGAGTTTTTTGATTAGAGGAGAGAAAATGGACTACGTACAAAGCAATCGAAGCAAAATATTAGCCCAAAGAGAAACTCGCTCTGCCTATTTATTTTTATTGCCAAGCCTTGTGTTCTTTCTGGGCTTCGTAATTTTTCCCATGATTTTGTGCGTCTATACCAGTTTCTTTGATGCCACCATGGGAAAGAATGTGGCAGACCAGTTTATCGGTTTGAAAAACTATACAGAGCTTTTCGGAGACAGCATTTTCCAAAAAGCACTGAAAAATACCTTAATCATCGTTTTGGTATCTGTTCCAACGGTAGCTATTTTTTCCCTGTGGGTGGCCTCCGCCATTTATAAGATGAAGGGACCGGTACTTTCCGCCTTCCGTTGTATCTTCTACCTGCCTGTAGTAACAGGTTCCGTAGCGGTTACCGTGGTATGGAAATGGATGTTCCATAATTACTATGGCTTGTTTAACTATGTGGGAACCCATACCGGCGTGATTGAGAAGAATATCAACTGGCTGGGAGATGCCCGTTTTGCCCTGCCCTGTATTATTCTGATTTTATTTACCACCTCCGTAGGACAGCCAATCGTCCTCTATGTTTCCGCCCTTGGAAATGTGGATGATTCCCTGGTGGAGGCGGCTTCCGTAGACGGTGCCACCAATCTTCAGCTCTTCTGGAAGATTAAATGGCCCCAGATTATGCCCACTACCCTGTATATTCTGGTTATTACCACCATCAACAGCTTCCAGTGCTTTGCCCTGATTCAGCTCTTGACCTCCGGTGGACCGAACCACAGTACGGATACGGTAATGTATTATATCTATTACACAGCCTTTAAGCTTTATCGTTACGGCTACGGCAATGCTATGGGTGTGGTTTTGGCGATTATCATTGCCTTACTCTCTGCATTACAGTTCCAGTTGGCAAAAGAAAAATAGGAGGAATTTATGCATAAGACAAAAAATCTTTATAGCTTACTTAGCCTGTTCCTGCTAATTCTCCTGGCTTTTTTCTTTCTTTTTCCCTTATACTGGATAATTACAGGATCTTTTAAAACCGCCCAGTCCATCAACGGCACAAGCCCGGACTGGTTCCCAAAAGAGTGGGTACTGTTGAATTACCAAAAACTCTTTTCCCGTCAACCCACCGCCCTCTTTACCCTAAGCATTCCCTTTAGCGGAGCCTTCTCAGGGACAGGGAAGGATATTGTGCTGATGACAGGCCCTAAGGTTCCGGGAGCGGTACGTTGGCTTTTAAACACGGTATTCATGTCCTTATCCGCCATGATTTTAACCTGTGTAACCGCCGCCATGGCAGGCTACGCCTTGGCGAAAAAGCGTTTTAGAGGAAGAACTCTTTTGTTCACCCTGATTGTCTGCGCTATGGCTCTACCCAAGCAGGTTATTTTGATTCCTTTGATTCGGGAAATGTCCTTTTTGAAGCTTTACAACAGCCTTTTGGCAGTCATCTTCCCCACCGTGGGATGGCCCTTCGGCGTGTTTTTGATGAAGCAGTTCTCCGAGGGAGTACCCGGGGAAATGCTGGAAGCCTCCCGCATTGACGGAGCCTCTGAAGCAAGAATCTTTAGCCAGATTGTGCTTCCCATGATTAAACCGGGAATCGGTGCCCTGGCTATCTTTACTTTTATCAACAGCTGGAACGATTACTTCATGCAGTTGATTATGTTAAGTAGTACGGAGAACTTAACCATTTCTTTGGGAATTGCCAAGTTGCAGGCGGAAAATGCCACAGACTTCGGTATCATCATGGCAGGAGCTGCGGTGGCGGCAATCCCGATTTTAATCGTATTCTTAATGTTCCAAAGATATTTTACCCAGGGTATTGCCATGGGAGCCGTTAAGGGATAAAAATGTATTTAAAGGAGAAAAAAATGATGAATGTAGAGAAATTTCAAGGAATTTTACCTGCCTTTTATGCCTGTTATGAGGACAATGGAGAGGTATCTGTAGAAAGAACCAAGGCCTTAGTTCGCTTCTTTATTGAGGCAGGGGTACAGGGCTTATATGTCAACGGCTCTTCCGGAGAATGTATTTATCTTTCCGTAGAGGATAGAAAGAGCATTTTGGAAGCGGTAATGGCGGAAGCCAAGGGCAAGCTTCGTATTATTGCTCATGTGGCTTGCAACAACACCAAGGATTCCGTGGAGCTGGCGAAGCATGCGGAAAGCTTAGGAGTGGATGCCATTGCGGCAATTCCTCCCATTTACTTCCGTCTGCCAAGCTACAGCATTGCGGAGTACTGGAATACCATCAGTGCAGCAGCACCTAATACCGACTTCATCATTTACAATATTCCCCAACTTGCCGGCGTAAGCCTTAGCAAGGATTTGTTCATGGAAATGAAGAAGAATCCCAGAGTGATCGGAGTGAAGAACTCTTCCATGCCTGTACAGGACATTCAGAACTACAAGGCTTGGGGCGGAGAGGACTTCGTGGTTTTCAACGGGCCTGATGAGCAATTTATCGGAGGAAGAACTATGGGAGCTTGCGGCGGAATCGGTGGAACTTATGGAGCCATGCCGGAGCTTTTCTTAAAGATGAATGCTCTTCTCAAGGAAAACCGTATGGAAGAAGCAAGAAAGATTCAGTTTGCGGTAAATGAAATTATCACTTTACTTTGTAGTGGCCACGGTAATATGTATGCCATGATTAAGGAAGTGCTGAAGCTGCGCAAGGGCTTAAATGTGGGCTCTGTAAGAAGTCCCTTAAGTCCTTTAACAGAGGCGGATTTGGAGATTGCCAAGAAGACCGCTAAAGTGATTGATGAGACTGTAGCTCGTTTCGTATAATGATTTGCCTGCTTTGTAGGGTTTCTTGAAAACTTTACAGAGCAGGCTTAAAGTGTTTTTAAGGAGGAAATATGGCAGGGGCAAAGACCATTGTTTGTTTTGGAGATTCCAACACCCACGGTTACAACAATAAAAACGGCAAACGATTCAGCGAGCATGTGCGCTGGCCCATGGTTTTACAGGAATTATTAGGGGAGGAGTATTTGATACGGGAGGAAGGCTTATCAGGCCGTACCACTGTTTTTGAAGATCCCTTGTACGAGGGTCTTTCCGGCGTGAGTATGATTCGTCCCATCCTTCTTACCCATGAGCCGGTTTCCCTTTTGATTATCATGCTGGGAACCAATGATGTGAAGGAGCGTTTTTCCGCTACTGCGGAAAATATTTCCAGAGGGCTGGAGCGTTTAATCCGAAAAGCCCAATCCGTACAGGAAGCCTTTACGGAAGAAAAGCCGAAAATCCTGATTATTGCTCCCTATCCCATTGATCCGGAATATAAGGATACTATCGTAGGGAATGAAATGGGAAAAGACTGTTGTGAAAAGTCCAAGGCCATTATTCCTCTATATGAGGAGGTGGCAAAGCGTACCGGCTGTGCCTACCTTTCGGCACAGGATATTCCGGGAGTAGAAAATTACCCCTACGACTATATGCATTTGAGCCCTGAAGCCCATAAGGCTTTGGCGGAGCATCTGGCACAGTGGATTCCCGATTATTTTTCAGAAGAAGGAAAGTAGGTAGCAGTATGGAAAAGCAATATTTTGCCCTGGACATCGGAGGCACCAAAACAAAATATGCCCTTTTGGGAGAAAAGGGAGAAATCCTTTCTGCTTATGAAAAGGACACCGAGGCCCAAAGAGGCGGTTCCTTTATTCTGGAAAATGTAAAAGGAGAAATCCACAGAGTATTAGCGGAATTAAAGGGAAATCCGATGGAGGGGGCACAAGCAGATACAAAGGGAGATGCAAAAGCTGAGCGAACAACAGAAGCCAAAATAGAGCCACTTCTATCCGGCATCTGTATCTCTACCGCAGGAATGGTGGATGAGTTAAAGGGAGAGATTATTCATGCAGGTCCTCAGATTCCGGAGTACAAAGGAACAAAGTGGAAGGAAGAGATAGAAACTGCCTTTTCCATTCCCTGTGAGGTAGAAAATGATGTAAAGTGTGCCGGACTTGGAGAATATTCCTTTGGCAGCGGGAAGGGAGCGAATTCCATGCTTTGCCTTACCATAGGCACCGGTATCGGCGGCAGTTTTATCCTAAACGGAGAGGTCTATCACGGCACTTCCCATTCCGCCATGGAAATCGGCTATATGCAGATTCCGGGTGGAATGTTCCAGCGTATGGCTTCCACATCTGCTTTGGTGAAAAGAGTAGCCAGCAGAAAGGGAGAGACGGAAGAGCTTTGGAACGGAAAGCGGATATTTGAGGAAGTTGCAAAGGAAGATAAAATCTGTCTGGAAGAGCTGGACAGACTTTGTGATGCTTTGTCTATCGGACTTAGTAACCTGTGCTATGCCTTTAACCCGGAATGTATTGTGCTGGGGGGAGGCATTATGGAGCAGAAGGAAATCCTGCTTCCTAAGATTTGGGGACACTTGCAGGAGCATTTGGTGCCTATCGTTGCGGAGAATACCAGACTGCTGGCTGCCAGCCTTGGAAATAGAGCAGGACTGCTGGGGGCTTATGTGCATTTTCAAAATAGACAGAATGCAAAAGACTAAAAGGAGTTAGGAGTCTTCGCATTTTATCCTAAAGACAATCAGTTGAGAGTCTATATATTAAAAGGAAAACCGAGTAAGCTTCCTTAGAGGAAAGGATGTATTGGGAAGGATTAAAGATGGAAAAATATTGTATTTTTACAGAAGAAAAAAAGTTTACTTTAGCTTCCGTAGAAGTGAAGGATGGGCGCTTTTCTGCTATTCACAAGGAAAGAGAGCTTTCCGAAGAGGAGGCCTTTTTCTGTCCCGAGGACTTTCTCCTGCCGGGTCTGATTGACATTCATTTTCATGGATGTTTGGGAGAAGATTTTTGTGACGGTACCAAAGAGGCCATACAGACCTTAGCGAAGTATGAGGCGGAACACGGCATTACCGTCATTTGTCCGGCAACCCTGACCTTGGCTGTGGAAGATTTGGAAAAGGTCCTTTCCCTAGCGAAGGAATACCATGAGGAAGGCTTAAAGATTGGAGAGGCGAGACTCCTTGGCATCAATATGGAGGGCCCCTTCATCAGCCCTGTGAAGAAGGGAGCGCAGAATCCCAATTACATTTTAAAGTGGGATGAAAAGCTTGCAGAGCGCTTCTTACATTGCTCCGGAGGACTGGTAAAATATATGGGCTTGGCGCCGGAGGAGAATCCGGATTTCCAGCGTTTTATTCCAAAAATGCGGGGAAAGGTGAAGATTTCCCTTGCCCATACCAATGCGGATTTTCCCACGGCTTTGAAAGCCTATCAGGCCGGAGCCAGCCATGCGGTACACCTTTTCAATGCCATGACCGGTCTGGACCACAGAAATCCGGGAGTTGTGGGAGCAACCATTGAGGAAAAGGAAGTATTTGCAGAGCTGATTACGGACGGCATTCATGTGCATCCGGCCATGGTGCGTCTGGCCTTTGAAGCATTGGG
Source organism: uncultured Oribacterium sp. (assembly GCA_963545375.1). Lineage (GTDB taxonomy): Bacteria > Bacillota > Clostridia > Lachnospirales > Lachnospiraceae > Oribacterium. Next base: position 34,506 of record CAUUJL010000003.1, on the reverse strand, counting down.
AGAGGATAGAGTCATTCTCATCAGTGACAGCCTTCGCTCCACCGGAATGCCGGACGGCCTTTATGACCTTGGAGGGCAGGAAGTGGAGAAGAAGGGAAAGCACTGTACCCTGACGTCCAACGGAGCATTGGCAGGCTCCGTGTCCAATGTTTATGACTGCCTTTGTACTGCGGTAAAGGAAATGAAGATTCCTCTGAGAAAGGCGATTACCGCCGCAAGCTTGAACCCTGCCCGCTCCTTAGGAATTGAGAAGGACTACGGTAGCATAACGGTAGGAAAGCAGGCGGATTATCTGATTGTGGATAAGGATTTGAAGCAAAAGGCGGTTTATCAGGCCGGTGAAAAAATTATTTAGATCCTATACAACAGCAAGATGGGGAATGAAAAAAATTACTAAAAATACAAAGAAAAATGTAAGAGGAATAGCATTTGACGAAATCTCCTTCCAATCCTATAGTTAAAATAGCTTATGTATAATTCATAACGAGTATCTCTCGCAAAGCGTGGGATATCTTGTTTTAAAGGATGGAAGGGAGACAAATATGAATATAGAGAATCAAAAGCCATGGCTATACAGAAGCGTTAAGAGCACTTTAAGCCTGGCTTTTTTCTTGGAAATTTTACTTTCTTATTTTATGCCCTTTTCTGATAAGGGGAATCAAATAGGAATCGGTTTTCCCTATACCTATCTTTATATACAAAAGCAGGGAGTTTTGCATAGTTCTCCTTTTTTGTCTGTCGGTATGAATCCGTTGAGACTGATTTTGAATCTTTTCTTTTTGTATCTTTTATTAAAGTTCCTCTCCTGGTCCTGGTGTTTTTTGGAATTAAATAGGAAACAGAACTAGGGGTTCAGGCGATAGTTCTTCTCAAAAAGAGGAAACAAAGCCAGGAGCTATGGGCGGTGGTTCTTCTCATAAAGAGGAAATAGAACCAGGAGCTTCCGGCAATAGTTCTTCTCAAAAAGAAGAAAAATGAGGGTTAGATCGGCAGAATTAATGGCTTAATAAGAGCCTAAAAATAAAAAAACAATAAATATTGTCACTTTCGAAAAATAGAACTTGCCAAATACTCTCTTCTATAATAGAGTAGCTGAGGATTTTAGGACGGAAAGGGAGAAGTTCTAAAAGGGAGATTCTATATTTTAAGGAGAGACAAATGAAGGGTTTTTTAAAAGAGTTTAAGGAATTTGCTTTAAAGGGAAACATGATTGACCTGGCAATCGGTATGATTATCGGTTCCGCATTTACTGCTTTGGTAACCAAGCTGGTAGACAGCCTGATTATGCCATTGCTTTCTTTAGTAACAGGAAAGCTTGATTTTGAAAACATGTTTATTCCTTTAGCAGGACAGACTACCAAAATTTACACTGAAGCTGTTGAGCAGGGAGCTGTATTGGCTTACGGTTCTTTCATCACTGCAGTAATCAATTTCCTGATTATGGCTTTGGTTGTATTTATCTTCGTTAAGCAGATGAATAAGTTAAAGAAGACTGAGCCGGAAGCAGCACCTACAGAGAAAGAGTGTGAGTACTGCAAGACCATGATTCCTATCGGAGCTACACGTTGTCCTCATTGCACATCCAAGTTGGCAGGATACGCAGAGTCCGTTTAAGAATACGGGAAGAAGAGGGAAACCTCTTCTTTTTTTGTAAAAATGGAATTTTCCTTTTAAACTTGCTACAGGAAGGAAGTAAGGGAAAACGATTCTTTTCTGCCGGAGAAGCTTTGGGGAGAAGCTTTGTTTTATAGAAACTGTATGCAGAATAAAAAAAATAGAGTAGAATAGTGCGGAAAGAATTCCGTAGGGAAGCTATAAAACAGAAGGAAAAGCTATTTTCGGATCTGCGCAATAAAATAGTGAGAAATGGGACTCCGGATTCAGTAAGATAGAGTAGGTTTTAAGGGGAAATTAAGAAAGGGTGTCAAAGGATGTATGAGATTCAAGAGAGAGTTCGTTATTCCGAGGTAACGGAGAAGGGGGAAATGAGTCTGTTTTCCGTGGTGAATCTTTTGCAGGATTGCTCTACCTTTCATTCTCATGATGTGGGAATGTCCATTGAAGTTTTACAAAAAAAGCATAGAGCATGGCTTTTGAGCGCTTGGAATATTGAACTCTACGCACTGCCTAAGCTTTATGAGAAACTTTCCATCGGCACTTCGCCCCACAATTTCCGTGGGATTTTCGCCTATAGGAATTTCTGGATTCAAAATGAAGCAAGAGAGTTCTATGTGAAAGCAGACAGCGAGTGGTTCAGCTTTGATTTGGAGAAGGGACGTCCCGGAAAGATTACGGAGGAATTGATTGCGCCCTTTAAGGAACGGGAGGATGTGTTACATTTGCCTCCCCTGCAAAGAAAAATTGCTTTTCCGGAAATCTATCAGGAGGGAGAGCTAATTCCCGTTGTGCAGGACTTTCTGGATACCAACCACCATATGAACAACGCCAAGTACATTGCTTTAGCGGAGGAAGTTATTTTCCAATGTACAGGAAAGCCGGCGATTGAATTTACGGATAATGGAGAAAGATTCGGGTCTTCCGAAGAAGTGCAAAAACAAGAAAAAGTCGATTCCAAGAGAGAATTTTATTCCATTCGAGCAGAATATGTGAAGGCCTATACTTTAGGGGACAGCATTTTCCCAAGGGTGGCGCTAGAAGAGGGAAGAAAGCTTGTAGCCTTTTATAATCAGAATAAGGAGTTATGTTGCCATGTTGAAATTAGGAAAAATCCAGACGCTTAAGATTCTTCGGGAAAAGGACTTTGGCGTTTTTGTAGGGGAGGAAGGGGGAGACAGTGTACTTCTCCCCATCCGCCAGGTTCCCAAAGGGAAGACCATAGGGGACGAGGTCTCCGTATTTTTGTATAAGGATTCCAAGGACAGGTTAATTGCCACCACAAAAAAACCTTATCTTGAAGTAGGAGAAATCGGAAGACTGCGGGTCAGCGATGTAAATACCATCGGCGCCTTTGTGGATATCGGCTTGGAGAAGGATATTTTGGTGCCCCACAGAGAGATGCGTTATGCCTTAAAGAAGGATATGGAGGTGGAGATTTACCTCTATGTGGACAAGACCGAGCGTTTGGCCGGTACTATGTATACCAAGAAAAAAGAGGATGCCAAGCATTTAACCCAGGAGGAAATGAATGCTTCCCGTTATGAAAAGTTGGGAGAGCAGATTGAACGGCTGATTGAGGAGAAGTTTGAGGGACATATCCCTTATACGGATAAGACCGTGGATCCGGAGCAGGTGAAAAAGGACTTCGGCGTGTCAAAAGCCGCCTTTAAAAAGGCTATTGGCAAGCTTTTAAAGGAAAAAAAGATTAAAATCACCAGAACGGCAATTTTTAAAATTTATCAGGATTAGCAACAAAGAGGGGGGATTCTGCTAAAAATCCCCTCTCTTTTTGGGCAGATTGACATTAATTTAATAAAGGAACTCTATCTTGTACAAAATTAGGAGCATTTTTTCGGAAACTTAGTCTATAGCCAGAAAGAGGGAAAGTAGATAGAATACTATTAGCATAAGTATGCGAAAATCTAGGGTTACAGAGGCTGGATTTCTGCTGAAAAGAAGGCATAAATTAGATTTATAGAAGGAGAATTAGCATGGCTAGTGTGCAGCTCAAAAATGTGGTAAAGAAATACCCCAACGGCTTTGTGGCAGTTAAAGATTTCAATTTAGAGATTGAAGATAAGGAATTCATCATTTTCGTAGGACCTTCAGGATGCGGTAAGTCCACCACCCTTCGTATGGTGGCAGGACTGGAAGACATCAGCTCCGGAGACCTTTTCATCGATGGAAAGAGAATGAATGATGTAGAACCGAAGGATAGAGACATTGCCATGGTTTTCCAGAACTATGCATTATATCCTCATATGACTGTATACGATAACATGGCTTTCGGACTGAAGCTGAGAAAAGTACCGAAGGATGAAATCGACAAGAAGGTGCATGAAGCGGCAAGAATCCTGGATTTGGAGCACTTACTGGACAGAAAGCCCAAGGCGCTTTCCGGAGGACAGAGACAGCGTGTGGCTATGGGTCGTGCCATCGTTCGTCGCCCGAAGGTATTCCTGATGGATGAGCCTCTTTCCAACCTGGATGCAAAGTTAAGGGCACAGATGCGTGTAGAGATTGCAAAGCTCCACAAGTCCTTAGAGACTACCATCATCTATGTAACCCATGACCAGACCGAGGCTATGACCCTGGGAACCAGAATCGTAGTTTTGAAGGACGGTTATATCCAGCAGGTAGATACTCCGGAGAATCTTTATGATACGCCCTGCAACAAGTTCGTAGCAGGATTTATCGGATCTCCTCAGATGAACATGATTGATGCGGAGTGTTCCGAAGAGGGCGGCGCTGTAAAGTTAAGCTTTGCAGGAAACACCATCACCTTAAATGAAAAGAAGGCAGCTGCTTTAAAGGATAAGGGCTATATCGGAAAGACCGTTACTTTAGGAATTCGTCCTGAAGATTTACATGACGAGGAAGAGTATCTTTCTCAGCACGGACAGTCCGTGATTTCCGCAGAAATCCGTGTTTATGAGATGCTTGGTGCGGAGACCTTACTCTACTTCGATATCGGAGATGCTTCCTGGACTGCAAGAGTGAATCCCAAGACCAAGGCAAGAACAGGAGATACCGTTCGCTTTGCTTTAGATGAGAACAAGATTCATATCTTCGATAAGGAAACAGAGCAGACCATTACAAACTAAGAGAAATCCGGCTTTGTAGAAAAGCAATAAAAGTTTTCTAAAAAACTGGTAAAAAAGACAGGAAAAGAACTTTTCTTTCCCTGTCTTTTTTTAAAATGCTTGAAAATTAGAAACAAACTGATTATAGTAATGGGGAAAAACGATAAGGTTGGGAGAAGAGGTTAGGATGAGACGTGATTGGAAAGACTGCATTCTTCCCCCCGGTGTAGTTCATGAAAGAATGGAGTAGAGATGATTTCAAATCAAGTTTTGCAAAGTACAATTGATTCCTTAAAGGGAATCGCCAGACTGGATATTGCCATTGCAGACATTGACGGAAAAGTATTAGCCACAACTTTCCAAGAGGATAGGGATGTATCCGAGATGGTCGTCTCTTTTGCGGCCTCTCAGGCGGATTCTCAGGCAGCAGGAGGCTTCCAGTTTTTTAAGATTTTTGATGAGCACCAACTGGAATATGTTCTGATTGCCCATGGAGATACGGATGATGTATATATGGTAGGAAAGCTTGCCGTATTACAGATTCAGACTCTTTTGGTGGCTTACCGCGAGAAGTTCGATAAGGACAATTTTATTAAGAACCTTCTTTTAGACAACCTGCTTCTGGTAGACATTTATAACCGAGCGAAGAAGCTTCATATTGAAGTGGGTGTACGTCGAGTAGTGTATATGGTCGAGGCGAAGGACAACCTGGACGGTTCCGCACAGGAGGCCTTAAAGAGCTTCTTCTCTTCCGAGCCCAAGGATTTTGTGACTGCTGTAGATGAGAAGAACATTATCGTGGTGAAGGAGCTTGCTCCTGAAGATGATTATAAGCAGGTGCAGAAGGTTGCGGAGAGCATGATGGATATGCTGTCTTCCGAGCTTATGCTTTCAGCAAAGATTTCTTACGGTACCATTGTGAACGAGATTAAGGAAGTTTCCCGTTCTTATAAGGAAGCAAAGATGGCTTTGGAAGTGGGTAAGATTTTCTTTGTGGACAAGGAGATTATTGCTTACAATGCCCTTGGTATCGGTCGTTTGATTTATCAGTTGCCGATTCCTCTTTGTAAGATGTTTATCAAGGAAATCTTTACAGACGTTTCCCCGGACGATTTCGACGAGGAAACCCTGTCCACCATCAACAAGTTCTTTGAGAACAATCTGAATGTATCCGAGACTTCCAGACAGCTGTATATCCATAGAAATACCTTAGTGTATCGATTGGATAAGCTGGACCGTTCCACAGGACTGGATTTAAGAGTCTTTGATGACGCCATTACCTTCAAGATTGCCCTCATGGTTGTAAAGTATATGAAGTATATGGAAACTCTTGATTTTTAAAGCAGGTTTTCCCAAGAACGCCAAGAGCTGAAAAGCTTTTGGCGTTTATTCTTAACGAGTATCGCACGCGTAGTGTGCGATATCTCGTTTCTGAAATGGAGTAAAAAGGCAGTTAGGAGAAATAGATGGACGCAAATGAGGAGAAGCATTTGAGGGAAGAGGAATCAAGGCAGGAACCTGAGAAAGAAGCATTGGAATTGGAACCGGAAGAAGTGCGGATAGAGACATCGGGGCAGGAGACGGAGGAAGCGCAGAAAGCTGGGCCGGAACAGAATAAAAAAGGGCTTTGGAAGGGAGTGGTATTTTTCTTCCTTTGCTTTACCCTTTCCTTTGTTCTTGGTGCGCTTTTGTGCTATTTTTATTTCTTCGGATTTCCGAAAAGACAAGAAAATCAGGCCATTCATAATGGAGCGGCCAGTTCTTCCACCCTTTCCGACTCCAATCTGGAGAACTTGGAGTCCATTAACCTTCCAAGAGTTACGGAGAAGCTTAGGAAGATTCAGGATTTGCTGACGGACAGCTACCTTTATCAGGAAAATGGAAAAGATGCGGAGGAGATGATTTACAAGGGCTTTTTGACAAGCCTTCTGCAAGAGGATCCCTACGCTGCTTACTATACAAAGGAAGAGATAGAGGAGACCAGAAATCGTCAAAAGGGAATATACAAAGGAATCGGTGCGGCGGTATCCGAAAAGGAAGGCGGCCCCTTGGTAGAGTATGTTTATCCCGGATCTCCTGCGGAAAAGGCAGGCCTTTTGGCGGGAGATATTGTGCTGAAGGTGGACGGCATTTCCGTGGAAAGCCTCAGCCTAAACTATATTGTGGAGAATCTGATTCAAGGTTTGGCGGGAAGCTCTTTGGAAATGGTGGTAAATCGAAACGGTGAGGAAGTCACTCTGCGGATTACCAGAGGAGAGGTGGTCATTCCCGGCTCTGAAGTTGGAGATGTGGCAGAGATGTTGAAGCTTAGCGGCTCAGAACAGCAAGCAGTAGCGGATGTGCAAAGCGGTGCAGAACAGCAATCCGAAGCAACGTCACAGAATGGCGGCGAAAAGCAGACTGATGCCGGCGCGGGCGTTTTAGAAAACTTAAAGCCTGGAGATATCGGTTACCTTTCCTTAAGGGGCTTCTATATGGAGGCAGTGGATTCTTTCATTTCCCAGTATGAATCCGATATTGACGGAAAGAAGAAGGCTTTGATTATCGATCTACGAGGAAATCCGGGGGGTGACGTGGAAGCGGCAACCAAACTGCTGGATTACTTTCTGCCGGATCATTTGCAGAAGCCGAAGAGAAAGGACAGCGAAAACAAAACTATACAGACGGAAAATCGTGGCGAAAGTGCTTCCTCCTCCGTCTTGGAAGTCACTCCCAACCCCAATCGTCAATTTGAAAAGGATAAGACCCTTCTTCTTTATACGGAAGATAAGTGGGGAAAGGGAAAGGACTGGTATGCCAAGGATGGACATGAAGTGGGACTGCCCATCATCATTTTAATGAATCAAAACTCCGCCTCCGCTTCGGAGCTTTTTGCAGGAACCATGCAGGATTATGACAGAGCCTGGGTTTTCGGAACCGTGTCTTACGGAAAAGGGATTGTGCAGACGGTACGAAGCTTCCCGGACGGCTCTGCGGTGGAGTTTACCACCCATTACTACTTTACGCCGGCAGGACGAAACATCCATAAGAAGGGAATTACACCGGATCTTACGGTGGAAATGCCGGAGGCGGATCAATTCACTTATCTTCGGGACAGAACAAAAGACCTGCAATTAAGAAAAGCAGCAGAGAGTCTTTATATTAATTTTATACACGATAAAAACAGCCCATGATATACTCAGTTCATCAGAAGATGAACAGTAATGGATGGTGAGGCATGGTATTTTTTATCGTTAATCCCCGAGCGGGACAGGGAATGGGGTTACGACTTTGGGAGAAAATGAAGGAAGAGGGAAAGTCTTTGTTGGGAGAGGAAGGCTTTTCCGTTTTCTTTACGGAAAAACAGGGAGATGCCAGACTCTTTGCCAGAGAAATCACCAGAGAGATCAATAAAGAAATTCATAGTGACATACATAAAGAAATTCATAAAGAAATTAGCGGAGAAAATCATAAAGAAATCCCAAAAGAGCTTCATAGAGATTATTCCGGAGAAAGGAACAGAGAAGCAAAAGCTGTCTCTATAGAGGATAGGATTTGTGTCATCGGCGGAACAGGCACCTTAAATGAAGTGATTGACGGGGCTATGCTGGATAACAATTCCTTTCCGATTTCCTTTTTGCCGGTACATAGGGACAACGACTTTGCCAGAGCGCTGCAAAAGGGTTATAAGATTCCGGAAAGTCTTTCTGCCCTTTTTGCCAAGGAAGAGCGAAAGGTAGATTACGGCATTGTAGAGGGTGAAAGAGGACATCGGCGTTTTGTGGTCAGTGTGGGACTGGGCTTTGAGGCTGCCATATTACAGGAGCTTCTTAGTATGGGTTGCAGCATTTGCCCCAAGGAAAAACAGCGGATTCGTTCCAAGGCCCTTTCTTATTTTTATGCTTTTGTGAAAGAATTAAAACGGGCAAAGAAAATCAAAGGAAGCATTCTCTTGGATGGAGAAGAACGGGTGGAATTCCAGCATATCCTCTTTTTGTCCATTCATAACCACCCCTATGAATCCGGCTATGCCTTGGGATGTGGAGCTTCCGGAGAAGATGGCGTCTTGGATTTATGCTTGGTCAGCACCAAGAAAAAGCTTCGATTGCTTTACATTATGTTTGCGGCACTTTTCGGAAAGCATAAAAGCCTTCCCGGGGTGCATTGCTACCGGTTTAAGAAGATGGAGATTCATTTGGAGCAGGAGGTGGCCTTCCATGTGGATGGAGAATCCTTGGGAAAACAAAAGGATCTCTCCATTTCCTGTATGCCCGGAAGATTACGGCTACAAATTTAAAGCAGATGGGAAGAAGATAGACATAAAAGACTGTTTCTTGAGGTTTCTGGAAAGGGTTTAGCAGAGATAAAAAGCTTTAGCAGAAATGAAAAGGTCTTAGGGAAAGGAAAGGAAAATGAGAGTTGGGCTGGGTTATGATGTACACAGGCTGGTGGAAGGAAGAGACTTGATTCTTGCGGGAATAAAGATTCCCTATGAAAAGGGCCTTTTGGGACATTCCGATGCGGATGTGGTGCTGCACGCTTTAACCGATGCCATCCTGGGGGCAGCAGCTCTTGGAGATATCGGAAGACATTTTCCGGATACGGAGGAACGCTATAAGGGAATTTCTTCCGTCCTGCTTTTGGAAAAGGCCTATGCTTTGGTACAGGAGAAGGGCTATGCTCTGGGAAATGCAGACATTTGTATCCTACTGGAAAGACCGAAAATCAAGAATTATATTCCGGAGATGGAAGAATGCATCGCCAAGGCGCTTCATTGTGAAAGAGGACAGATTTCCGTGAAAGCCACAACGGAGGAAGGCTTGGGCTTTACCGGAAGGGGCGAGGGGATTGCGGCGAAGGCCATTGTTCTTTTGGAAAACCGTTAAAACTATGGTAAAATGAAGGGAAGTCTCGGAAAAGGAAAGTTCTTCGGAAGTTTTATGGATTGTCACAAATTGAACACAATATCTCTTTAGAATAAAGAGATATTTTTTATATAAGATAATACTTCAGTGAGCGGAAGACAGTGTTTTTCTGCAATATTTTTAACGGGAAAATGTTTTAAGGGGGAGAAGAGATGAAACGTTTTATTGGGATAGTTTTTTCAGCTTTGCTTTTCGGAGTGATTGCCGGAACTTGTATGGTGGGGATCAATTACCTTGCTCAATCCAATGGGATTTATCATATTCTGGCGGAAGGAGAGCTTTCTCAGGATAATGAGACGAATTCGAAGCAAGACAGTACTCAGGAATCCAAGGAAGAAAAGCAGAAAGAAAAGCAGGAGAAAAAGACCAGCGCTTCCGATGTAGAGAAGGAAAAGACGGTGGTGCAGGCGGATTCCGGCTCTGTCAGTCAGGTGGCTAAGGAGGCTATGCCTTCCGTTGTAGCGATTACCAATATGATGCGTTATCAGGAAAACGGTTTTTCCATCTTCGGCGATATCCAGAGAGAAACCGAGTATCCTGCCAGCGGTTCCGGTGTCATCGTTGGAAAGAATGAAACGGAACTTTTGATTGCCACCAATAATCACGTGATTCAGGACTCCAATTCCTTAACCGTAAGCTTCATTGACGACAGTACCGCCAAGGCTCAGGTGAAGGGTACCGATGCCACGGTGGATTTAGCTCTTGTTTCCGTGAAGCTTTCAGACTTATCTCAGGAAACCAGAGACAAGATTAAAGTGATTGAAATCGGCTCCTCTGATGCTATGGAGGTGGGAGACCAGGTAGTAGCCATCGGAAATGCTTTAGGCTATGGTCAATCCGTAACCAAGGGAATTATTTCCGCAAAGGATAGAGACGTGGAGACGGAAGACGGAACCGCAGAGGGATTATTACAGACGGATGCGGCTATCAACCCCGGTAATTCCGGCGGAGCCCTTCTGAATATGCAGGGAGAATTAATCGGTATCAATGTGGCCAAGTACTCCGATACGGATGTAGAGGGTATGGGCTATTCCATCCCATCCTCCAAGGCGGAAAGCATTTTGAAATCCCTTTCCACTCTGGCCACCAGAGAGGATGTTCCCAAGGAAGAGCAGGGGGTGCTGGGCGTACAGGTGAAGAATATTGATGCCCAGACCGCAGAAAGCTTTGCAATGCCTAAGGGTGTATATATCTTTAAGATTTTAGAGGATACCGGAGCACAGAACAGTGAGCTCCAGGAAAGAGATATTATTACCAAGCTGGACGGACAGGGCATTGCCACTACTGCAGATTTGAAGTCCCTTCTCTCCAAGTATCGTATAGGAGAAGATGTTACTTTAACTGTAATGCGTCAGGATGGCAGCGGTAAGTACAACGAAGTGCAGGTACACGTTACCCTTGGAAAAGCCAACGCAACAGATTACGGAACATCTAACGGCTCAGCATCCTCCGGAGATCAACAGCAAGGCGGTAATTCTCAAGGAGAGGCTCCTCAGGAAAATGCACCGGAAGGAAATTCCGGGGACAATGGGGAAAGCTCCGCACCATCCAAGGAGCAAGAAGGAAAATCCAAGGGAAAGCAGAGAAGATCCAAGGAGGAAGAGGATTTTTATAAGCAGTTCCAGGACTTCTTTAGCGAGTATAAGAGATAAAGTTTAGTAGTTAAGAGATAAGCGTTTCCGGATAATTGGAAGAAAATCATATATCGAAAGACAGTTAGAAATAAATTGTAAAGGGGCTGTAAAAATCTGTTTTGATTTTTACAGCCCCTTTTTTCTTGACTTTCCTATTTAGAGAGATATACTTTAATTACTAAAATATACAACTATATATAATAAATTGTACAAAAACATAATATGAGGATATATCAATGAGTGAGGATTTGAAAGAACTATTCGGACAATATGGTGGAGTAATGAAGACTTCGGAACTTAGAGAATCAGGAATTTATTACAAAAGAATTCAAAATCTTTTGGAGCAAGATAAGATAGAGCAAATTAGAAGAGGATATTATCAATACATACAGGAAAGCAGCTTTTCAGAAATTCCTATTTTAAAAGCGTTATTTCCTGATGGCGTCCTGTGTATGGAATCGGCATTAGACTACTATGGATATACAGATAAAACGCCCTCTGCATGGCATTTGGCGGTGGACAGTAAGAGTGGTCGAACAAGATTTTATATAGATTATCCTATTGTTAAACCACATTTTATTAGAACGAATCGCTATAATCTTGGGATAGCTGAAGTAGAGATAGACGGAACAATTATGCAAATATATGATAAAGAACGAACAATTTGCGATGTATTGTTTCACCGTAATAAGTTGGATGCAGAAATTTTCAATACAGCTATTCATCGGTATGTTAAAGAATCCTCAAAAAATGAAGCAAGGTTAATGAAATATGCGAAGCTTCTACGAGTTGAGAAAAAGATTAAGGAGGTGCTAGGGATATGGCTGTGAAAAATATGGCGGCTTCTATTCTGACAAGACTTAAGAACCAGTCAAAACAAGAGAAAATTCCATTTCAATTGATTCTTCAACTTTTTGCACAAGAAGAATTTTTGAGAAAGCTGTCACGCTCTACCTATGTTAATCATCTTATTCTAAAAGGCGGAATGTTTATCTATACATTAACAGAGTTTGATTCCAGACCAACAAGAGATATTGATTTTTTACTACGGAATCTTCACGGAAGCTTGACAAATATAGAACAAAGTATGAGAGATATTTGTAATGTTGTTACAGGTAATAGTTATATTATATTAGATGTTATAGGTACAGAACCAATTTCGGTGGAGAAAAAATATCCGGGAATAAGGACGAATTTTATAGGGAAAATTGAACGAGTTCGCATTCCTTTTTCGATAGATATTGGAATTGATGACATTATAATTCCCAATCCAATACAAAGACATATAGTGACCAGACTACCGGAGTTTGAGCCTCCGTTGGTTTATACATATTCTTTAGAAAGTACCATTGCAGAGAAATTTGATGCAATACTACAGAGAATGTCCGGAACAAGCAGAATGAAAGACTTTTATGATATTTATTATTTATCAGGTATATTTGATTTTCAGGGGAAGATACTTACTGAAGCTATAAGTAAGACATTAATTCAGAGAGAAAGAGAATTGACTCAAGACGCGTTCGACGATATTTCTACTTTTAAAGATAATGCCTTTCTGCTAAAACAGTGGAGAGCTTTTGAGCCTGCTAGAAAAATAAATCTAAGCTTTGAAGAAGTAATTCAACGGTTGATTTATTATTTGGAGCCAATCTATCAATGTATATTGGAAAATACGCTTTATACAAAGAACTGGGATTGTGAACATCAAGCTTGGGTAGAAGTGAAGTTCAAAGATGATATTTGACATATCCAATTTTCCAGACGCTGTCTGGAAAATTAACTTGGTCACATCATTTAGAACTTTTGTCTATAGAAGATAATGACAAGCGTAGTTTTAATGAGAAAGAAACAGAGAATGCTAGTTGGTCTGTAAGAGAACTAAAACGTCAATTATTTCCCTGCATTTCTTGACGAACCGTGGGAAAAACTATACACTAAAACCGTATTTTGTCCTCATTTATGAGAAGATTGTCTTCGGAGAAAGGAAGCAAGAAAATGAAAATTTATAATACCATGTCGAAGCAAAAAGAAGAGTTTGTCCCCATTGAAGAGGGGAAGATTCGGATGTATGTCTGCGGCCCCACGGTTTATAATTTAATTCATATCGGAAATGCCCGTCCTATGATTGTATTTGACACCTTCCGTCGTTTTATGGAATATAAGGGCTATAAGGTTTGCTATGTCTCCAACTATACGGATGTGGACGACAAGATTATTAAGACTGCCATGGACGAAGGCACAGATTGCTCTTCCATCACCGAGCGCTACATCTCCGAAGTGGAAAAGGACATGTCGGATCTGAATATTATGGAGGCTACCGCCCATCCCAAGGCCACGGAAGAAATTCAGGGAATGGTGAATCTTATTGATGTGCTGGTAAAGAAGGGCTTTGCTTATCCGGTGGACGGTACGGTGTACTATGACACCACTGCCTTTCCTTCCTATGGAAAGTTGTCTCATAAGAATATGGAAGATCTCCGTTCCGGTCTTCGTGAGTTGAAGGTCTCCGGAGAAGAGGAGAAGAAAAGCCCCACAGACTTCGTGCTTTGGAAACCTAAGAAGATGGGAGAGCCTTACTGGAATTCTCCATGGAGCGAAGGACGTCCGGGCTGGCATACCGAGTGCTGCGTAATGGCACCGAAATATTGCGGAGGAGCTTTGGATATCCATGCCGGCGGTGAGGATCTTGTTTTCCCTCACCATGAAAATGAAATTGCCCAGTACGAGGCGGCTCACGGCGAGCAATTTGCCCGTTACTGGATGCACAATGCTTTTATCAACATTGACAATAAGAAGATGTCCAAGTCTCTGGGAAATTTCTTTACCGTAAGAGACGTAACTTCCCAGTTTGACCCCATGGTGCTTCGTTTCTATATGCTTTCCGCCCATTATCGTAGTCCGCTGAATTTTTCCAAGGACTTAATGGAAGCTGCCAAGACTTCTTTGGGAAGAATTCTTACCGCGATTTGGCGTTTGCAGGACCTCATCCCTCGTTTGGAGGAGAAGGCATTTTCCAAGGAAGAAGAGGAAAATGTGAAAACTGCCGAAAGCTATGAAGCAATTTTCTCCGAGAAGATGGAAGATGACTTAAATACAGCGGATGCCATTACACAGATTTTTGAGCTGGTACGTCTTGCCAATGCCACTGTGGAGGAGCATTCCTCCAAGGCTTACGGGGAAGCTTTGTTGCAGAAACTGGAAACCTTGATGGCTGTTCTTGGTATTCGTACCGAGAAGAAGGAAGAAGAGCTTGGTGCCAAGGTGGAAGCTTTGATTCAGCAAAGACAGGATGCCAGAAAGAACAAGGATTTTGCTAAAGCGGATCAGATTCGTGACGAGCTTTTGGCCATGGGTATTCAGTTGAAGGATACAAGAAACGGTGTGGAATGGCAGAAGATTTAATGGCAGAAAGTTTAGAGAATCTAAGCTTTCAGGAGAGCAAAATGGAGAGTCGAAGCGTTAAGGAGCAAGGCTCTTCAAGAATACAAACCGAATGTGCTATGACAGCGGAACTTTTGCAGAATACATTATCCATCGAGCAACAAGTTATTAACGGTGAAGCTCCGGACTTGTCCCCATTAGCTTTAGCTTATGTTGGAGACTCCATCTATGATTTTCGGGTGCGAGATTACCTTTGCAGAAGATATCAGGAAAACCTGAATCGGGTAAACAGCAGAAAGACCAAGCTGGTTTGTGCCAAGGCTCAGTCGGATTTGATGGGATATTTAATAGAAGAAAAGCTTTTAACGGAAGAGGAGCTTTCCATTTATCGGAGAGCCAGAAACCATAAGTCCCAAAGCCATTCCAAAAACTCCAGCATTACGGATTATCGGAGAGCCACAGGATTTGAGGCATTTTTAGGCTATCTTTATTATGCCGGAAAGATTTCCAGATTGATCAGTCTGGTGGAGAAGGGCTTGGAGCATTTACTGGCAGAGAATGAAGCTAAGGAATAAGTAAAGCTATAAAGAAAGCTATAAGTAAAGCTATAAGTAAAGCTATAAAGAAAGCTATAAGTAAAGCTATAAAGAAAGCTATAGAGAAAGCTATAAAGAAAGCCATATAGAAAAGCTATATAGAAAAGTACTTATAAAGTGTCAGAGCATAGAAATAGGAAGTAGTAGGAAAGAGGAAGAGGATGAGAGAAGAGGGATATACCCTAATCGGCAGAAACCCGGTGCTGGAGGCCTTTCGTGCCGGAAAGACCATTGACCGCCTGTTTATTCAGGATGGTTTAAAGGACGGCCCTATTTTAAGCATTCTTCGAGAGGCGAAGAAGCAGGATTTGGTGATTGACTTTGTGAAGAAATCCCGTTTGGATGAGATGTCCTCCGGAGAAACGCACCAGGGTGTTATTGCCTATCTTTCCGCCTATGAATATGCGCCCTTGGAGGATTTATTACAGGTGGCGAAGGATAAGGGCGAAGCGCCTTTTTTCTTTCTGTTGGATGGAATCGAGGATCCCCATAATCTGGGGGCGATGATTCGTACCGCAAATCTTGCGGGAGCCCATGGGGTAATTATTCCAAAAAGAAGAGCGGTAGGCCTAACCGCAACTGTAGCCAGAACTAGCGCCGGAGCCCTGAATTATACCAAGGTTTGTAAGGTGACCAATCTGGTGCAGACCATGGAAGAGCTGAAGAAGGAAGGCATGTGGTTTGTTTGCGGAGACATGCGTGGGGAAAGCATGTATAAGCTGAACCTGACCGGTTCAATTGGATTGGTACTGGGAAATGAAGGGGAAGGGGTTTCTCGTCTGGTAAAGGAAACTTGTGATATGCAGGCCTCCATTCCCATGAAGGGAGAGCTGGATTCCCTCAATGCTTCCGTGGCCTGCGGTGTTTTGGCTTATGAAATTGTAAGACAGAGGCTGTTGCAAAATGGATAAAGTTAAGGCAACCTGGAAAATTCATGAAAAGCTTTGGTTTTTTGCCCTCCTGATATTTTCGGGGGGCTTTTATGGTGGATATACTTATAGCCTACGAGGACAGGTATTTGCCAATGCCCAGACGGCCAATCTTGTCATCATGATGTTGTCTTTGGGAAAGGGAAAATGGGGGAGAGCCCTGTATTCTTTGGCTCCCTTTACCGCCTATATGGTAGGCGTGATTTTATCGGAGTATATTGGGCAAAACCATAAAAATTTAAAGAAGAGAGATTTTGAAGAGAAAATTCTCCTTTTTGAGTCGCTGGTTTGCTTCCTTGTGGGACTAATGCCGGCGAGTTGGCCGGATCAGTTATGTCAATTAAGCTTAAGCTTTATCTGTGCCATGCAGTTTAATATTTTCCGAAAAGCGGAGGGAATTCCCATGGCCACCACCTTCTGCACCAACCATATCCGACAAATGGGAAGTCATCTTACCCAAGCCTTATTTTTCAAAAATGAAGAATCCGCACGCCTTGCGAAGAGACACGGCCTGATGATTCTTGCCTTCGCTTCCGGTGTTTTGGCGGCGGTGCTTTTGTCAAAGGTTTTCGGACTTTACTGCATTTTCGGAATGACGATATTGCATCTCTTTCTCTGGGCCAAACTGCATTTGGACAATAAAAGCTATGAAGAGAGAGCAAAAAAGCTAAAGGAAGAACAAGGCAGATAAAAGAAGAGCTAAAAAGATAAAGGGCGAACGAAGAAGATAAAGCAAGATATAAAACGAGATAAAAGAAGATAGAAGATAAAGGAAGAACAAAAAAGATAGAATGAAGAGGAAGGAAAAGAAAGTAGGGCTAATGAGAGCTTGTAGCAAAGAAAATTGTTGGGAAATTGACGGAAGAACCGGACTTTTTGGCCTTTTGGGCAGTCCGGTAGAGCATAGCCTTTCCCCTGCCATGCATAACGAAGCCTTCCGCTTGTTGGGAATCAATGCCCGCTATCTTGCCTTTGATTTGGAGCAGGAGGATTTACAAGAGGCATTACCCGTTTTTCGGAAAATGAAGCTGCAAGGCTGTAACCTCACCATGCCCTTAAAGGAGGCGGTGATTCCCCTTTGTGACAGCATTTCCAAGGAAGCAAGACTTGCCCATTCGGTAAATACCTTGGTCTTCCGTGATAATGGACAGATTGAGGGACACAGTACCGATGGTAAGGGCTTCTTTCGGGGCTTGGAAGAAAAGGGACTTGCTTTAAAAGGAAAGAAGCTCAGTCTTTTAGGATTAGGAGGTGCCGGAAAGGCCATCCTTAGCTATGGCATCGGAACAGAGCTTTCGGAAATAGAAGTATTGGTGCGAGTAGCAAGTAAGGGAAAGTACGAAGACTTTGTAGAACGATGCGAAAAGGAATCCGGAAGAAAGATTTCTTTAAAAAGTCTGGAAAGGGATTTGGAAGAAGCCTGCGGGAGCAGTGATATCCTGGTGAATGCCAGCTCCGTAGGTATGAAAGAGGACCGTTCCTTGGTAGAGGATAGTCGATGGCTTCATAAGGGACTATTTGTAGCAGACTGCATTTACCATCCCTTGGAAACGAAGCTTTTACAGCAGGCAAAGGAACAGGGATTAGCTTATATGAACGGCTTACCCATGCTCTTTTATCAAGGGGCGGAGTCCTTCCAGCTATGGACCGGAAAAGAGTTCCCGGAAGAGGAGGTCTATAGCCTGTTATTATCAAAAGTAAGATGATAGGGAGTAAAGCACATAGAATCATGCAGCTTTAAGGGGGCATTTCGGGTTTGCGCTGATTGCGTAATCTAAGGTTTTTAACTTTCGTTTTAGATTTTCCCGCTTTTCGGCAAAATAAAAAAGAAGAATGGAGATGAAAGAGAAGTTATTTTATTTGCTTTTCCACAGTATAGGTTTGTGATACGGGGTAATCTGAGCCCGTGGGTACTTGCTGAAAGCGAGTGAAACGAAGCTTGAAGCTTAGTACCCTTACGAAGGCGAAGTTAGCGAGAGCGTGCCCCGTGTACAAACCTATACTGTGGAAAAGCAGGAATAAGTAGCTTTTCATCTCTATTCTTCTTTTTATTATGCTACCTTAATCTGCATGATTTCCAAGATTAATAGCCATGTCAGTCCATAGTAGCTTACCACTCCCACCAGGTCATTGATGGTGGTAATCAATGGGCCGGAGGCTGCTGCCGGGTCCACGCCAATCTTCTTAAAGAAGATGGGAACGATGGTTCCCACAAAGGAGGAGATGACCATAGCCAGTAATAGGGAAATGCCGATACAGAAGGCAATTCCGATGGAGACATGGAGGGGCATATGCTTAAAGAAATAGATATAAGCCCCGATTCCCACTAAGGAGAAAAATCCTAAAACTAAGCCATTAATACCGCCAATGCTCATTTCCTTGAAAATCAACTTTACCTTGTCACCGGCTTTTAGCTGTTCATCCATTAAGACACGGATGGTTACTGCAAGAGATTGGGTTCCCACATTTCCCGCCATATCTAAAATCAAGGACTGGAAGGCCATGACGATGGTGAGCTGCGCCACCACAGTCTCGAAAAGTCCCACAACAGTGGAAACCAAAAGTCCCAGAAACAGTAGCATAATCAGCCAGGGAAGACGTTTCTTCACACTATCTCGAATGGGCTCATTTAAATCTTCTTCCGCAGAAAGACCTCCCAACTTAGCGTAGTCTTCCGCCATCTCGTCATCGGAAACCTCTAAGATGTCCTGAGCAGTGATAACACCGAGAATTTCCTTGGCCTCTCCCAGTACCGGAATAGAGTTTTCGGAGTAAGCCTTGATATTTTCCAAGCAATCCTCAATCCGCTCATCCGCATAGACAAAGGGGTAGGCAGTTTCGGTAATGTCCTCAAGCTTGGTATCCTTTCTGGCGATAATGATATCCTTTAAATCCACAGCACCGTAATAGGATTCATTTTCATCCACCACATAAAGGGTGGAAATATTGTCGTGCTCTGCAGCCTGATCAATCAAGGAACGCATAGCTTCCCGAATGTTCAGGTTGCTATCCAAGGAAACGAAATTAGTGGTCATACGGGAACCAATCAAGTCCTCGCTATAGGATGCCAAGGACTGCAATTCTTTTCGATTCTCCAAAGGCATGCGAGAAATCCAAGCCTTCTTGATATCCGGTTCGGTTTCCTTTAATAAGTCTACCGCATCATCCGGCTCCATCTTTACCAGAATGTCGGCAGCCTTTTGCGAATCCATTTCTTCCAGATATTGCCCTGCATCCTCTGCGTATTCCATCATTTCCGCAAGGCTTTCCATATCTAATAAGGAATAGAAAACTTCCCGTTCTTCTTTTGTCAGCTCCGGAAGACAGGAGGCCATATCATTGGCATGGTAGTCTTCCAAACGCTCTTTCTTCACTGCGGGATCATCCGAACCCCGCAAAATATCCAGAATTTCCTGCTGGTAATCCTGTAAAACTCTCTCTTCTTCGTTCATGTAAGCTCCTTCCCAAAAAACTATGGACACAGGGAAAAGAACTTATGATATTTTCACGATTTATCCGATCAGAAGGAAGGATTGATAGAAATTCACAAATCCCTGCCCCATGGAAATATCATAAGTACTAGGATCCGTGTCGTCGCCGCTTTTCATTTGCATTTTCCTTCCTTTCTCTTGAATTTTAGCAAGTAAAAACTCGCATAAGCCTGTGTAAGTGTAACACGGAAGAGAAGGCGGGGCAATGGCTTTCAGGAAGAAAAAGTAAGAAGTTCTATATAGGGAGGAAAGCAAGATATGTTCCGGAGAAGTCAGTAGAGTATTCCTGGCAGGTCAACAGAAAGTATCTTGTATAAGAGTCGAATAGAAGTTATAGTATTGAATATAAAAGCCTTTTAGGGCAATAAAATTCAATTAAGGAGAGAGCTTATGGAAATCCAAAGAGATAGCTATTTAAAACAGCTTATATCCTATCGCTTTGACGGCTTGGTTAAAGTGATTACCGGAATCAGACGATGCGGAAAGTCCTATTTGTTGAAGAAGCTATATAAAGATTATTTGTTGAAGCATCAGGTGAAGGAAGAGCAGATCATCAGCATTGAACTGGATTTGGCGAAAGACATTCAATTTAGGGATCCTCTCCGCTTAAGTTCCTTTGTTAGAGAGAAGCTTTCCGGAACAAGAGAAGAACATTATCTTTTTATTGATGAAATACAGATGTCTGATGAAGTCCCGAATCCCTACAACCCTGAGGGGAAGAAGATTAGCTTCTATGATGCCTTAAATGATTTACGCTCCATTCCGAATCTGGATGTTTATGTGACGGGGAGTAATTCCAAGATGCTTTCCAGTGATATTCTTACGGAGTTTCGGGGAAGAAGCGATGAAATCCGAGTCCACCCCTTAAGCTTCTTAGAATACTATTCTGCAGAGGGAGGGGATAAAAATGAAGCTTTTGACGACTATGCCTTTTATGGAGGGATGCCCTTAATCTTATCCAGACCAAATGACAGCGCAAAGATGAATTACCTAAAATCCCTCTTTTCGGAGGTGTATATTAAGGATATCGTGGAAAGAAAGAAGATAGAAAGGCAGGACATCCTAGAGCAGATTTTGGATCTGCTCTGTTCTTCCATCGGTTCTCTTACGAATCCGGCAAAACTGGCCAACACCTTGCAGTCCAAGCAAGGCATCTCCGTCTCCCCAAACACCATTCGAGCGTATATCGGACACTTGGAGGATGCCTTCCTCTTCTCGGAAAGTAAACGATATGATGTGAAAGGAAAAGCCTACTTTGACTCCCCCAATAAATATTACAGTGAAGATATCGGTTTACGAAATGCCAGAATCGGTTTTCGGCAACAGGAAATGACTAATATCATGGAAAATATTCTGTATAACGAATTGATTGTAAGGCAGTTTTCCGTGGATGTGGGAGTAGTATATGCCAGAGAAAAGAATGAAAAAGGTAATTCTGTTCGGACGGCTCGAGAGATTGACTTTGTGGTAAATTCCGGCGGTAAGAGAACCTATATTCAATCCGCTTACGCTATGCCCACAGAAGAAAAGACGGAGATAGAGCTTAGACCGTTTTCACTTACCGGTGACTCCTTTCCCAAAATTTTGGTGCGAAGAGATATCGGAAAACGTTGGTACGATGACTATGGAGTATTGCATATCAATCTGATTGATTTCCTCTTGGATAAGGCGGTAATGTGAGATTTCTTTCTGCTTTTCTATAATTTCAGTCATAGCATTAGATTAAGAGTAAGAAGCCAATAAATGGTATAACTACGCCATTTATTGGCTTCTGTCCCATGTCAAAAAACCTACTCCATTTACGGATATTATCCGAATGTGGAGTATAGGTGATTTTGAATGAAGGTCGTATACTAGGATAAAGTTCATGTTTCTATTCATAGTATTCTCTTAATCTAATATTTCTTTTCACTATAAGGAGGGAACTCATGCCTAAATCTAAAGTTGAAAATGATATTGTGGAAAAGCAAAAAATCATTTCTTCTCTTACGCTCATGGATGATTTATTTATGAAAGTGGTTTTGCAAGATAAGGAATGTACAGAATATATTTTGCAAACTATCATGGGCGATTCTACATTAAAGCTGAAAAGACAAAGCCTTCAAAAGAATTTATCAAATCTCCATGGACATTCCTTGGTTTTAGACTGCCTCTGTGAAGATGGGAATAATAATATTTACAATATCGAAATTCAAAATAGCAGTTCAGGAGCCGATCCTAAGCGAGCACGCTATCATGCCGGTCTAATGGACATGCATTATCTAAAAAAAGGAAATCATTTTTCGCAATTACCCAAATCCTATGTTATATTTATTACAGCAAATGATGTGCTTTATGGGGAACGTCAGATTTATCATATAGAAAGAACAATACAAGAATCCGGAAAGCTGTTTTGGGATGACTCGCATATTATTTATTTTAATACATCCTATGTGGATAATAGTCCCTTGGGAAAATTAGCCGAAGATTTTCATGCAACAGAAACAAAGCAAATGAATTCGGGTATATTATCAAGGAGAGTTGCACTACTAAAAAATGCAAAGCCCAATGAGAAAGGAGGCAAAGAAATGAATGTTCTATTAGAGAATTATAGGAAAAAAGCGCTAAAAGAGGGAATAGAAAAAGGAATAGAAAAAGGTAGAGAAAAAGAAATTATAGCTAAACAAAAGGTAATACAATTAATGGGACTGTTGGCAGAACATGGTAGAATTGATGATATTAAGAAATCTTCAACAGATCAGGAGTATCTACAATCTTTGCTTTTGGAGTTTGGTTTATAAATCTGAACTACATCTGCAAATGAAGCACTAGAAGAGATAAGAGAAAAGTATGGCTTGTTTTAGCTTTTCCTTGACAATTTAAACATAAATGTTATAGTTCAGGTAATCATCTACCAAGTTGTAGAAGGATGTGCTGGGACGTCATTGGTAACTACTATGCCAATGGCGTTTTCTGTTTTTGGTATGCTTCGTACTTTTTGATTCTTTTATTCAATTCCCAATTTTTCCCAATATAAAAGCTGGTAATTAAAAAGTAAACGTTCTCTTAAAACTACTATGAAGCGGAAAGAAAGAGTATAGAAATTGCTTGCTTAGATATGATAATTATGTCATTATTATGGGAGAGAAAGGAGGTGCGTTATGCCTAGAATTATTCCAATAAAAGAGTTAAAAGATACTGCTAAAATCTCAGAAATGTGTCATGAAAATGAGGATCCCATATATGTGACAAAAAATGGCTATGGAGATATGGTTTTAATGAGCATAGAAAGTTATGAAGCATTACATCGCATGAATCAAATATATAGAGAATTAGAAATTTCTGAGGAAGATGTAGCGGCAGGAAGGACTACACCTGCAAAAGAAGCTCTGAAAGAAATAAGGGAAAAATATGGCTTATAAATTGGATATTTCATATAGAGCAAAGCAACAAATTGATCAAACAGTGCAATATATTACCAATAATCTAAAGAGCTACCAAGGAGCAAATAGTATTTTAGATGATTTAGATGACGCATTACAGTTGTTAGAAAGTTATCCGGAATCGTTTGCTTATTGCGAGGATTATTATCTCTTTGCAAAAGGGTATAGAAAGTATTCGTTAAAAAAGCATAACTACCTTCTTGTTTACTTTGTAAAAGATAATACAGTCTATGTAGTTGGTTTTTTTCATATGTTGGAAAACTATCAGACTAAGTTGTAAGAGGGATGAATTATTAAAAATTAATACCATCCCTCTTTTTTGTCGAAATACTTTCGTTGAAAAAATTTCTACTTAATAAGAATAAGGCACTGTGGAGGAAAGACTAATCGAGAAGAAAGGATTCCTTTGCATGCTTTTCTAAAAAATAAAAATTAAAATAAAAATGCATTTTGCGAAAAAACTTTATATTATAATTTTTTCAAAAAGGCCGATATTGTAGTGTGAGAAAGAATAGGGTATTTATTTAGTACTTTCTCAGACGGCAATACGGCCCATTTTTTTGGAAGAAATTCCGGAAAATCCCGTGAAGCCGGAGAGAATAGAGAAAAAAGAGGGATGACAATGAGAGTACTTCGCAAAAAAGAAAGGAATAAGGGCCAAATGAATTGGAAAGCCAAGCTTTCCATGCTTATGGTACTTTGCCTTGTTTTAACAGGTTCTCATGGACTCGTGCTATCGGCAGATGCACAGGAAGAACAGGGAGGTTCTCCGGAAAACAAAATAGTTGTAGAAGGTAATCAGGTGAATATACGCCTGAAGGGTGAGGATTTACGGCGAGCAGCAGAAGAAACTTTGCAGACCGAAAAGCCTTACGATGCTATGTCCGTTCAAGCCTATAGCAAAAATACCGCCTTGATGAATCAATATAGAAAGATTTTTTCCGATGACGCGGAGATTTATGAAATTCCTTTGGAAAAAATCGAAACCGGCTTGGAATCCGAGATTTTCTCATTAGATGGAAATGTGCATGTCTTTGTGGAAAAGCAGAGGAGAGATGAGCAGGGAAAAGAAGTACAGAAAAAGAAGAAGGATAGCCTTTTGCTTTTCGATACAGAAAGTGATTTTAGAAAGGAATTTCAGAGACTTTACCCTGAATTGATTCATTTTGGAAAGGGAATGAGTTTAGCTGAAGCGTTATCCTTAGATGATATGTTGCCGGAGAGCGAAAAGGCCAGTGCCAGCGATTTAGAGAAGGAAGATTACAAACTGACCGGCTCTGAGCTTCTTACTTTCGTTTATGAGAATACCGGAGAAGAGCCTTTGACCTTCCAGTTGCAGGTAGAAGATAACCGTTACCCAAGTGTGACTGTACAGGATAGAAGCAAAATTCTGTCTTCCTTGGAAAAGGATGGAGAGGCAAAGTTCCCTAAGAAGGAAAATGCAGAAGCCGCCAAGACAGATAATATTGATGAGACAGTTGTTTCAGAAGGAAACACCACAGCTCTTCCTGAAGCCGGCAAAGCGCAGGCGCCGGCGGGAGCAGAAGCTGAGGCTGAAAATGCTGAGCTTAGTGCAGTAGGTGCTCAGACAGCAGGAACTACATCAGAGGAAACCGGGGCTTCTGTATCAGCAGAAGCTACGCAGAGCTCTGCAACAGGCATTTTAACTTCCGAGAATGTAGTTGCAGGAGAAACTGCATTTACCTTTAGCGGATTAGATTTATCCAAAGTGAGAACCGCAGGATATGTACAGTATAGTTTGAATGAATTGGGAAGAAAAAACCAATTTAAAGAGGTTAAAGGTTTTGGTACTGTAGAAGTATTTTATGACAAAGATGCATTTCCTGTACCTGTAAAGATGGAAGCTAAGCTGATGAAAAAGCCGGAAGAAGCTTCCGCGTCAGAGTTGGAGTCTCTTACTGATAAGCAGGTTGAGAGAATTCGGGAAAAAGGAATCTATGATAATTCTTTATTTGTAGATATTAGCTTCAAGGAAAAAGGAGGTAGTGGCAATGAAATAGAACCTACCAAACCGGTTGGAGTCCGCATCAGTGTAGATAGTGAATTTATTCCTAAAGAAGTACAGGCAGAAGAAATTGCCGTATACCATCTGGTGGAAGAGGAGATGGATAGCGAGGAAATTGCTAAAGAGAAAGTAAAACGGGAGATGCATCTTCAAGAGGATACACCGGAAACCTACAAGGATTTCCGTATAGAAGAAGTTCTAAAAGCAGGAGAAGGTAGCTCCATATCCGGAGAAGCATTTGTTGGAAATGGATTTACGGAAGAAGAATTAGGAAAATCAATCTTGGATCAGGCGGAAAATCGCCCGGAAAAGCTGGTTAAAGAGTTCCAAGTAAATAGTTTCTCCTCTTTTGTACTTAACTGGACAGCAGGAACAGAAACAGCGAAAGAAGCTGTATTGATTCCCATAGATGACGATGGATTCCGAATTACAGAATATAGGTGGTTTGATGAAGTTGAGAAAAAGTGGAAAGCAGAAAGTGATTTTGCAGGACAAACAACAACTTTGGCGGGAGATTCTTCCGGAAAAGATTTCTACTTAGACCTTACCGAAAGAAGAAAAACGAGTACAGCTGATGACTATGTATATAAATTAACCAAGAAAATACGTGGTTATGGAGATCCGGAGGTATATCAGGGACTTAGAGTCAGTGGAAATAAGGTTTCTTTTAAACACCGTGTAAAGCGTTTTGTATTTAACTATTCCGCTTATACCGGTACGATTTGGATGGATGAAAACGATGTACAGCATCCTTTGAAAAACACTGCAAAGTACAAAGAGGATGAGAAAGAAGGTAGCCCGGTATATGAAATTTCCGTACCCAATGTCTTCTATGTGAGATATCCGATCTCATCCGATAATGTTGTTTTAAAGAACGTTGCGGAGGTTTCAGGAGCTCAATTAAAATACAGTATTCCTTTTGAAGGATTTTTAAATTCCAATCAGTATTTTGCACAGGATAATCCAAGATTAACACTGGGTGGGTATCGCTTAAAGGGATTTTACCGTACGCAAACCAGAAATAGTGATGGTACCTTTAGTTACTCGGATAAAGTAAGTAAGTTTTACTTTCCATCTACCGGAGCCAATGCCGGAAAGACAGAATGGGTGATTGATACAGCAGGAGGTGAGCAAAAAGGAGCTGTCGGTGAAAAGACTGTTTATGCGGTATACGAGCCGGATAACAGAGTCAACAAGCATACAGGCTGGTCCTTGCCCCAAAGTACAGTCAATAATGATAAGTATATTCATGACAACAAGGATGGCAGTTATGATTTAACTTTGACGGTAGAAGGACACAATTCCAAGCTGGGACAAAAAGAAAAGTTGAACGTCCTCTTTGTCTATGATATTTCCGGAAGTATGAACTTGACTATGGAACCACTGAGTGGTGGCAAAATTTCTGCAAATCCTCCTTACGACAATGTTGAGGCGACTTGGGGTAAGGAAGAAGAGATTGGAGATGAGGCCAAACGATTACATCCGGTAGAAGCAAAGTTAAGAAGGCGCTATGAATATGCCACAGACAATATCAGAGCTTTACTTAGAAAGTTAAGAAACAATACGGATCTGGATGTGGAATATGCTATGGTAACCTTCTCCGGAAATGTGGATCATACTGCTGCGTTAAGTGTTCGTAATCCTGATGCTCTTCAGAAAAAAAGAGATACTATGAAAAACTGGAAAAACCATGATAATAAGGGTGCTACTATTGATCCAAGCAAGGATAACGGACCATCCAGCATTGTGAAATGGTGGACCAAAAATCCTCAAGAGATATACGATGTTTTAACAGGATTAAAACCTTATCATCCGGCAGGAAAAATCGGTAGAGAATCCGGCTATAAAGGCAGTACCAATTATGAAGCTGGCTTTAAAAAGGCGGCGAAAGCGTTAGATGGAATTTCCGGTTCGAGAACAGACGCAAAAAATGTAGTAATTTTCGTAACAGATGGAGATCCAACAGCTTGGATTAATGATAAGGGTAGGGATAAGATTGCTAGTGATCAAGATGAACCCGATTATACCAGAATTTTAAACCGTCTTTATAATAGCGAGACCGGTTCTGTAAACCCTTATCCCGGAAACTTCTTAAAAGGAGAAGAAATCGGTAACGGTTTCGACTACGAAGAAGAAGCTATGCAGCATGCAGAAATTGCACTTCGAAAGATTAGTAAAATGGATGCTTTCTATGCGGTAGGTGTGGGAACAGAAGGCGGATATTCCCACCTTGGAAGATTAACCAATCCTATTGCTTTGCCGGTAGATACAGAAACAAAACCATACTTTAAAGGTTCTAATCCTAAGGCGCTGGCTAAGGCATTTGATAACATTGCGAGCTATATGACTTCTACAGGGGTTACCGGAGTTAGCATTGAAGATACTTTGTCAGAAAATGTAGATCAGGATCCTGCATCAATTACGGATGTACATGCAGAAGTTGTACGCTTAGAAACAACAACGATTCAAGAAGGTGGGAGAAATGTAGAAGTAACTTCCTACAGTGACCCAATCACAGACGCTGATGAGCTTGAGGCAATTGGCTTGAAAAATGGCTTAGCGTCCATGAAAGTAACCGTTGTTCCGGGAACTATGGATCCGGTGGATAAGGCCATTAAGGGAACAAAACTAAAGCTGGAATTTGTAGATGAACATGGAAACGTTGATCCTAACTATGAACTTGCCCCCGGTTATCGTTACCAGATTAAGGCTAAAATTAAGCCAAGTAGAAAGGCTTATGAAAAGTATCTGGCAACAGGATATCAAAATACCGGAGACAAAAAAACTGATTTATCCGATGTATATCAGTGGAAGCCGGACAAATATGTGGGAAAAGAAGCGGAACTCAATACTTCTTCCTGGAAAAATGGATGGTTCTCCAACACTGTTGCTAAAGTATACTTTAATCCGAAAATTCCGGTTCCTTCGGATCCCCAGTCCCAAAGACCGGGAAGGAAGCCGGGAGAAAAAGAAAAAGTATATCAAAAGCCTGTATTGCAGGTTCAGCCAGGTTCTTTAGTATTAAAGAAACGTTTTAACGGTTTGCCGAATAATACCCAGACCGTTCAGTCAGCAGCAAAAAACATTTCCTTTAAGATTTATCAGGAAAAGGTGATTAACGGTGTTGCTTCAGGACAGCAGGTGGCATTGGGAAGCTATCGCTTCTATACGGAGGCTTCCAGAAACAGTGCCAGTCCGGTATTGGAAACTTATGCCAAGGTTCAAGGTACAGGAAATGCAATGGAATATTCCATTGAAATTCCCAAATTAATGCCGGGAGATATCTACTATGTAGAAGAGCTTATGGATACTCCGGATGCGGAATACAGTGGTAACAACAAGAATTACTTATTCCAAAATTGGAGCATTAACAGCGGAGCAACAGAGGCCAACATTACTGTAGGCGGAAAAGCCGTTAAGGTAATGAAGACCACCATGAAGATTGGAAAAGCCAATGGACAGGTGCAGAATACGGAAGTTTCCTTCACCAACAACTATCAGGAAGAGAACAAACAGGTTCTTAAGATTGAAAAGCGGGTAAGTGGAGAGATGGCGGATCACAGTAAGCAATTTGCTTTCCGACTTTATCTTTACAACAAGAAGGGTACCAGTCTTAATCAGACGGAGTATCAGAGATTGAGAGATTACTTCTTTGATGCGACAACCAATGGCAAAGTACAGTTTACTCCGGCAAAGACCGGTTTGCTTGGTCAAGAGGACAGCTATCTAAGCTTTACACTGGCACATGGACAAAGTCTTTCCTTTGTCCTTCCGGAGAACTTCTCTTACAAAGTAGGAGAAAATCCGGACGGCTATATGCCTTATATTGATACCACAAGATCCACAGTTACACCGGTATTAAGAGGGGCGAATAATCAAGGCTTCAGATTAACGGACAAAGCCAAGCTTGCGAAAAAACCCAATGTTGGAGGACGGGCTCAGGATGAAGTGATTTCCTTCAAAAATGAGAAAAACCCAGTTCCACCAACGGACGTAAATGTAACAGCAATTCCTGGACTTATTCTTCTTTTAGGAATCTTAGGATCAGGCTTTGTGCTTGTTCAGAAGAGAAGAAAGAGATCACAGTAAGATAGAATGATTCACGGCGGAATAAAAGATTGTATCTAAGGGAGAAGTCGAAAGGCTTCTCTCTTTTTTGATATTCAATCATAAATATGAATATTCATTTTTATGATTGAATAATAGTAAAAATGCGATTATAATAGGGAGCAAAGGAGGTGATTCCGTGGCATATGAAAGTGAAAATAGATTGATTTTTAAAGATGCAGATGACTTTGAAGAGCTTCAGGCAATGAATCAGAATTTGACTTTTTTAGCAATGGAAGAAAGTTTTCAAAAGAGAAATATTCCTTTTTCTGAAGAAGAATTTGTTTCTCTTGGATTAAGGAATCCGGCAGATAAGCAGTATACCAATCTGGCATGGATTCTTTCAGATCAATGCCAACATACCCTGAAGATTGCTGTATTTGACGGAGAGGACAAAAGTATATTTAAGGATAGGAGGGAATTTTCAGGATCCATATTTCGGCAATTAGAGGAGGGTTATGCCTATCTACAGCTGGTGAATCGAACTGCGGGGAGATTTTCAGGCTTAGAAAGGATTGACTTAACAGACTATCCGGAAGAAGCTTTGCGGGAAGCTTTGTTGAACGCCATGATTCATAGAGATTATAGCTTTAGTGGAAGCATTATTATCAATGCAAATGATGCTTATATGGAATTTATTTCTCTCGGCGGTTTACTGGCAGGTCTGAGTAAAGAAGATATTTGCAATGGAATTTCTCTACCCAGAAATAAAAAGCTTGCAGAGCTCTGCCTTCGTTTTAAGTTGATAGAGTCCTATGGTACGGGAATTGGAAAGATGTATCGGGCATATAAAGACTGCGATCAAAAACCGGAGTTTATCATTACCCCCAACACTTTTAAAGTAATCTTACCCAATAGAAATAGTGAGCCGAAAGAGAACGAGAAGGACAAGAAAGCAAAGAATTCTTGTTCCTATCTTTCCGTTCCTAAGGAAATGAACCACGGTTTTCTTATGGAGCAGCAAAGCAGCTATAAAGCACTCTCTTTACAGAAAAAAACCGTTCTCTCATATCTTGAAGAGCATAAGAGCATGAGTGAAAAAGAGCTACAGGAACTCCTGCAGATTCGAAAGACAAGAGCCTACTTGTTAAGTCGAGAGATGCAGGAAGAAGGCTTGATTGTAATAGAAGGAAGAGGAGAGAAGAAGAGTTTTCGCTTGCCGAATTGAAGAAGGTGATGCTATTAAGTGCTTCGTTTTTCTTGATTACTACAATTTTGTGTGTCTACTTATATTGACTGCTACATTTATCCTTCTTTAAGTGGGGATTTGCGTAGAGTTTAGTATTCCTTGAATGGGGATTTGCGTAGAATTTAGCTTTCATTGAAAGGGGATTTACGATATACTTTCTTTGGAAAGGTGGACTTCAGTATGAAAAAATCTGTATTTGCAAGAAAACTATATAGAGAAATTCTTGAATGGAAAGAGAATCGCAGCGATAAATATGCATTGTTAATCAAGGGAGCACGAAGAGTCGGTAAATCTACAATAGTAGAAGAATTTGCGAAAAAAGAGTTCAAATCCTATATCATGCTAGATTTTGCTCATGTAAGTAAAAGCATAAAAGATTTATTTGAAGACACTTATGATTTGGATTTTTTCTTTTTACAGTTGCAGCAATTAAGCGGTACCAAATTATATGAGAAAGAGTCAGTCATTATTTTTGATGAAGTTCAGTTGCTCCCTAAAGCGAGACAGGCCATCAAGTATCTTGTTGCAGATGGTAGATATAAATATATTGAGACAGGTTCTTTACTCTCGATTAAGAAGAATACAAAGGATATTTTGATTCCGAGTGAAGAACATAAAATCTCTATGTATCCGATGGATTTTGAAGAATTTTTATGGGCGATCGGAGATGAGGTTTCCATCGAAACAATCAAGATACTTTTGGAAAAAAAGAGGCCTGCTGGGAATGCAATTCATAGAAATCTTATGAGAATTTTCAGATTATATATGCTGATTGGGGGGATGCCCCAGGCTGTAGAAACATATCTGGAAAAGAATAATTTGCAAGCAGTAGATGAAATTAAAAGGGCAATAGTGGACCTTTATGAAGAAGATTTTACAAAGATTGATGCTTCAGGACTGGCCGGCGATATATATGATGCTATTCCTGCAAATCTAAGCAGTAATGCATCGCGATATATATTATCGAATGCGAGAGAAGGAACTCGGTCGGAGCGGGTCCGTGACCTCTTGCCGGATATTTTAAGTTCTTACACGGTTAATATAGCATATCATGCAAATAATCCCGGGGTTGGCATGGCATTAGAAAAGGATGTGGGAAAATACAAGTTATTTACTTCTGATGTTGGATTGTTTGTGACCCTTGCATTCAGAGATAAGAATTATATTGAGAATGTCATTTACAACAAGCTGCTTTCCGATAAAATGGAAGCCAATTTAGGGTATGTATATGAAAATGCTGTTGCGCAGATGCTTGTTGCTAAGGGAAACAACTTGTTCTATTACACAATGGGAAGCCATTCGTCCAATCATTTATATGAAATAGACTTTCTAATTTCGACAGGAAACAAGATTTGTCCTATAGAGGTGAAGTCGGGAAATTACAGATGCCACAAATCATTGGACCAATTTTGTGACAAGTTTAGAAGCCGTATAGCCAATAAATATCTGGTTCATACTAAGGATTATAAGTGGGAGAATGGAATCAACTATATTCCGGTATATATGCTTCCATTTTTATAAGATATACTTTTTCTGCTTTTAATCTTCTAAAAACGGTAGTTTGTGGCATTTTTAATCTGTTTAAAACGGTAGTTTTTGCTACTTTCAATCCGCTTAAAACGGTAGTTTTTGCTACTTTCGATCTGCTTAAAACGGTAGTTCATTGCGTTTTCAATCTGCTTAGAGCGGTAGTTGATTACGTTTTAAACCTTTCAGAAGGCTGTCTTAACATTGCTTCCAACCAAAGAGCTTATTTATTGTCAAATGGAAATGAAGCTATTTATAGAATGTAAAGGAAATTAGTAAAAATTTTGTAATAATATCCAACTTGACATATAGTTCTTTTCCATGTAAATTTTCTGCATAACTGAATATCGAAAACCGTTGAGGTGGAGATAACGGCAATGATGCCTTTACAGAGAACCCGCGATGCTGAGAATCGGGTAAGAAACAACTTGTCAAATGGGCCACTGAGGGTGCAGGGAAACGGAACTTCCGGAGTATTCTGCAACGCGTAGGGATGCGTGAGTTCCCGGGGATATGTTTGTATCCTGCTAAGCGGCACGGCGAAAGCTGTGAAACAAGGTGGCACCGCGGATAAATTAAATCTTATTCGTCCTTGGCAGAGACTATTTTCTTTGCTGGGGACTTTTTGTATTTAGCGAGACATAAAAGTCTAAGATGTTCTGCAAGCTTGCTTGCATGAACAACGCAGACTTTTATGAATCGCCCCTGACATGAGCACGGAAAGCCGAGTATCGGCTTGGGAGTGCGACGATTCCGTAAATACTATCAGCTCTTTGGCTAAGAAATTCACCATTCACCGCCCTGCTAAAAGGCAGGAGAGAAAGAGGAGGAAAAAACGATGCAGCTGAATAATGTGGATTTTGAAACTTACTTTAAGAACTACCCGGATGCCAATGGCTATTTCGGAAAGTATGGAGGAGCCTATATCCCCGAGGAATTAAAGAAGGCTATGGAGGAAATTAACCATGCCTATGAAACCATTTCCAAGTCCAGAAAGTTTATTGCGGAATTAAGAAGAATCCGTAAGGAATTTCAGGGAAGACCCACACCCATTTCCCATTTGGAAAGACTCTCCGAGAAGATCAACACCGGGGTACAGCTTTATGTAAAGCGTGAGGATTTAAACCATACCGGTGCCCACAAGTTAAATCACTGTATGGGTGAGGTGCTTTTGGCAAAGTACATGGGCAAGAAAAAGGTGATTGCGGAGACCGGTGCAGGACAGCACGGTGTAGCCTTGGCTACCGCAGCAGCCTACTTCGGTATGGAATGTGACATTTACATGGGGGCTGTGGACATAAAGAAGCAGGCCCCTAATGTAGCCAGAATGAAGATTCTGGGAGCAAGAGTGGTGGAAGTTAAAGAAGGCTTGGCTACTTTGAAGGAGGCTGTGGACGCTGCATTTGCTGCGTATATGAAGGAGTATAAGGATGCTATCTACTGCATCGGCTCCGTGGTTGGCCCCCACCCCTTCCCCATGATGGTAAGAGATTTTCAGAGTATTGTAGGTATCGAGGCCAGAGAGCAGTTCCTGGAAATGACGGGAGAACTGCCGGATGTCATCGTGGCCTGCGTGGGCGGTGGTTCCAATGCCATGGGGCTTTTCTCCGGCTTCTTAAATGATCCTGTGACCATTTATGGTGTGGAGCCTTTGGGCAGAGGAACAGCTCTTGGTGACCATGCAGCCAGCCTTACCTACGGAGAAGAGGGGGTTATGCACGGCTTTAACAGTATTATGTTAAAGGATGAAAAGGGTGAGCCTGCACCGGTTTATTCCGTTGCCAGCGGTTTGGACTACCCATCCTCCGGTCCTGAGCATGCCTTCTTACATGACCTTGGCAGAGTGAAGTATGATGTGGTCAATGATGAGGAAACCATTGATGCCTTCTTCACCCTTTCCAGAATGGAAGGAATCATTCCCGCCATTGAAAGTTCCCACGCTGTGGCCTACGGCATGAAGCTGGCAAAGCAGATGAATAAGGGCTCTATCCTCATCAACCTTTCCGGAAGAGGAGATAAGGATATGGACTATATCTTAGAGAGATATGGAATCAGATAAACTATGAGTGATTTACAAGATTTAACAAAAGAGTTGTTAAAAGACAAAGTATTTAAAAATGAATTTGAAAAATTAAAAGCTGAACGTGAGCTCATCTTAGCTTTAAAAGAGCAAGGAAAGGAAGATGGTCTTAGTTCGAAATAAAAAGAAGCTAAAACAGATTTTAACGTATAAAGGGTCTGGAAATAGGGCAATATCTCAGCTAAGTAAATCTTAGGGAGGGCGAACCCCGATTTCAGACCCAATATAATTGTTGAGTTGTATAGCTATTTTATTCTATAAACGATACATATCCTCGATGCTAATTAGCTTGCAGTTTTTTGCATTTTCTTTGATATACTCTGTAAATCCTCCCAGAGAGAAAATACAGATTAAGGGATGAGTGGCAGGAATATATTTAATTTTTTCCAAAAGCTTTTCATATTCCGCCTTGTCAAAGGGGGAATTCTTAAACTTGCATTCACCAAGGAGAAGAATGTTCTTGCCGCTTTTTCCCAGTAAGTCAATTTCTATAGGGATAAGCTCTTTTGATTCGTTCTTG
>CAUUJL010000002.1:0-63159 GCA_963545375.1 uncultured Oribacterium sp. | reverse complement strand
GCATCTTCTTTCCGTTCCAGTTAAAGCCGGAAGCCATGATTGCCTCGGTAAAGTCCGCATTGGGAAGCCAGTCTGTCCACATTCTCTGTCCCTGGAATCCGCCTGCAATGGCATTTCTTCCAAGGGCCTCTTCATGCCAGCCAAGGGCACTTAACTTTGGATTTCCGTAGAGAATATCTCTGACAATCAACACATGCTTTACACAGAACTCCCACTGCTTGTCATCCGGAATATATCTGGACTTAGTGATAACTTCGGGGAAATTCTTCCCGGCATTGATGTCCATACCTTCCTTACAGTATTCCTTTACCCAAGCCAATGCCTTCTCATATTCTTCATGGTCATAGATTTCCAGATTAATTCTGCGAAGAACCTCTGTCATATCTACCCACTCTGTTCTCATTCCCAAATACTTTTGAAGGAAGTCTACATTTACCACACTACCTGCGATACCCATGGATACCGCACCGATGTTCACATAGGACTTGTTCTTCATAATGCCTACTGCAACCGCAGCTCTGGCAAAATCCAAAATCTTCTTCTGCACATCTTCTGTAATGCTGGTTTCGTCCTTGTCCTGTACTTCGGTTCCATAGATGGAGAAGGCAGGAAGACCTCTCTGTGCGTAAGCTGCCATAACTGCTGCCAGATATACAGCTCCCGGTCTTTCTGTTCCGTTAAAGCCCCAAACCGCCTTGATGGTATTGGGATTTAAGTCCATGGTTTCTGTTCCGTAGCACCAGCAGGGAGTAACCGTCAGGGTTCCCACTACATTTTCCTTGGAAAAATACTCCTCACAGATAGCAGCTTCTCCACCGCCGCCAATGGTTGTGGGAGAAATCACTACCTCCACAGGCTCTCCGTCAGGATAACGAAGATTCTCTGAAATAAGCTGTGCAGCTCTCTTCGCCATGTTCATGGTTTGTTCTTCTAAAGACTCTCTTACTCCACCCCATCTTCCGTCAATGGTGGGTCTGATACCGATTCTTGGATGATTCATATTGCCTCCTTTATAGTTAAAACACTCTATTACCTTAGATTTCCTTGTCAGAAAGAATACTCCCGAATTTCCGATGCCTCGTAAATCAATTTTCTTCCTGCCTCAAGACTATCTATCTCCCCTTCTTTCAATAAAAGTAGGAGAATATTTCCCAGGGCGGAACTTTCATAAGGGCCTGCCTTGACCTTCAGCTTTAAATTCTTGGCTATCTTTCCCGCCAGGTACTCTGACCTTGCTCCTCCTCCAATCATCTGAAGTTTGGAGAAAGTCTTGCCTAAAATGCTCTCAATATCCTCTTTTACTTCTCTGTATTTTTCCACCATGCTGGCATAAATCAGAGTAAAGTAGGAAAAGTCTTCCTTGGGAGGCTGTCCCCCCTTGGCTAAGAGATAGGCATCAATTTCTTGCTTTACCTTTATGCCTTCTCTTCCGAAAACCTCTGCGTCCATATCCAGTAGACAGCCGGGTTCTGTATCTTTCTTGACAAAGTCTGTGATTTCTGAAAAAGCAATCTTTCTTCCCAGTCTTTCTTCCAGCTCTTCCTTGTATTTTTCCAAAAGATAAAGTCCTGTGATATTTTTAAAGAAAAGAGTTTCCGACTGATAGCTAAGCTCATTGGTAAGATTCCTCTCATAGGCTTCTTTACTGACCAAGGCCTTCTCTACGAAAGTTCCGATTAAAGACCAGGTACCGCAGCTTAGGAACAAGGAATTGTTCTCTGCATCTCTTTCCGTCATCAAAAGAGCACTGGCTGTATCGTGTCCGCAAACCGGAATCACATCTATGGATAAGCTTCTAAGCCTCTCCAGCATTGCATTCTTGGTATTTCCCTTCCATTCTCCTGCTCGCACAATCCGGGGAACCAACTCCTTCTTTAATTGAAGCTTAGAAAAAAGATGGTCGGAAACGGCCTTTTTCGATAAATCGTATAAACCTGTTGTAGACCAAATGCTTTCCTCTCCAATCTTTTCTCCTGTCAAAAGGTAGAAAAGAAGGTCCGGAATCATTAAGAGCTTATCAGCTTTCTCATAAAGCTCCGGTTCCAGCTTCTTTAAAGCCAGAAGCTGATAGACTGTATTGATGGTCATAATCTGGTTTCCGCTGTTTTGGAAAAGCTCAAATTCCTCCATTAAGGCCTTGGCTTCTTCTCTTCCCTCGGAGAACTTATCGTCCCTATAGCAATGGGGGGCTTGTAGCAGATTTCCCTCCTTGTCGATGAGGCCGAAATCCACGCCCCAAGTGTCAATCCCGATACAGGCTACATCCGGGTTTTCCAAGATAGTCTCCTCAATCTTTCCGGCAAGGCTTTCCCAATCCCAGTAGAGTCTTCCGTCCCTTTTTTGAATCTTATGGGACATTCGCATGACTTCTTTGGTGCAAAACTTACCATCTTCTATATAGCCTAAAATCCCTCTGATGGAGGTAGCCCCCATATCAAACGCCAGAACCTTTTTCATAATCCTATCTCCAAACAATAGCCCTAAATCTTATACTAAATCTTATAAACACTTAGGAGTACTCCCCTCTCCACTACTCCTTATAAATGATTTCTCAAGTCATTTTTTAATATCCAGAATATAGCATATTTCATAAAATAATTGTATCTTTGAACATTTTGTTGGAAATATTTCCTATTTCTGTGCTATACTGTCCAAGAATGAACATTTTTGTTCACGATGGATAAGGAGAAATAAATGGGGATTAATGAAAGAAAAAGAGAAATTGTGGAAAGCCTGAACCAACATAACGGCTTTGCCAGTATAAATTACCTTTGTAAGAAACTTTATGCTTCTCGCTCTACGATTCGTAGAGACCTGATGTCTCTGGAGGAAGATGGCATACTGAAGCGTTCCCACGGCTATGTTTCTTTGGTGGTAAAGTCTGCGAAGGAAAGCCCCATCAGTATGCGGCAAATAGAAAATCTGGATAAAAAACAAAGCATTGCAAGAAAAATGGAGCCGCTAATCAAAGACGGAATGGTAATCTTCTTGGACTCCTCTTCCACCGTCTGTCAGCTGGCTCCTATTTTAAAGACGAAGCAACACCTTACCATCATCACCAATGGTATCAATATTGCCAATGAATTATCCCATGCTCAAAACCTGACCTGCTTTCTTTGTCCGGGCGTTCTAAAGCATAAGAGTCTTTCAATTGTGGGGGAATTCACCTCCCAATTTATCAAGAACTTCCATGCAGAGCTTGCCATCCTTTCCTGCAAAGCTATTCAGGAAAAGGGCATTTTCGAAGGAGATGATTCCCAGGGTTTAGTCAAAAAAAGCATGATGGAAAATACGGAAAAAACCATCCTGCTTTGTGATAACACAAAGGAAAATGCTGTTGGCTTCTTTAAGCTGGCAGACTTTCACGCCCTGTCCTGTCTGGTATCGGATGCCCCCTTCTCCCCCTCCTTACAGAGGGCTTTGAAGGAGCAGATTCCAATGCTTATTTACTAAGATGAAATAGAAACAATCCATCTTTTTGACAAATATAAAAGCTTTCCACAGCATAGCTTAAAGGAGAGGCAATCTGAGCCCGTTGGCACTTGCGAAAAACAAATGAAATGAAGTTTTTCGCTTAGTGTCCACTACGAAGGCGAAGTTAGCGAGAGCGTGCCTCGAATTCAAGCTATGTGTGGAAAGCTTGTTTACATAAATCCACACAAAATTTTTTATTTTCTATAGTTCCCTAACCATTTGGAACACCTTCTCCAAATCATTTTCCGTATTCACCCTCTGTCGCCAGCGGGCTGCATTCTCCAGGCCTTCCATATACCAGGAAAGGTGCTTTCGCATTTCCAAGAGGGCAAGATGCTCCCCCTTAATCTCCACCATCAGCTTTAGGTGCCGTAGCATCATTTCCTTTCTTTCCGAAAGGCTCACCGGCGGAAGCTTCTTCCCTTCAGAGAGAAGGCTGACACAGGCTCGTATCAAAAAGGGATTCCCTTGGATTCCCCGAGCCAGCGCAATACCGTCTACCCCGGTGGAAAGGAGCATGGCCAGAGCATCCTCTTCTTGGAAAATGTCTCCGTTTCCAAAGACGGGAATCTTCACGGCTTCCTTGGCTTCCTTAATATATTGCCAATTGGCCTTTCCTCTATAATATTGCTCTCTGGTTCTGCCATGAATGGTCACGGAAGCCACCCCGGAGGCCTCCGCCATTTTCGCAAATTCCACCACATTGATGGCATCGTCTGTAAAGCCGATGCGAAACTTTACTGTAAGAGGTTTCTTCAAGGCTTTTGCCATGGTGCTTAAAACCTGTTCCGCTAATGGAAGGTTGGTCATTAAAGCTGAGCCCTCCTGATTCCGTACCACCTTAGGCACAGGACAGCCCATATTGACATCAATGCCGTCAAAGTCATCTTCGATTCGGCAGGCCATTTCCGCCATCAAGGCCGGATCCGAGCCAAAAAGCTGTGCCGATACAAGCCCCGGTTCTCCTTTGTGTTCAAGCAAAGAATCGGTATTTTGATTGCCATAGTAAATGGCTTTCGCCGACACCATTTCCGTAAAGGATAAACTTAAGCCCATTTCCTTACAAAGAATACGGTAAGGAAGATCTGTCACCCCTGCCATGGGCGCCATCAGGATATTTCCGGGAAGCTTACAATCCTTTAAGGAAATCGGCCGAAAGAGGTTTTCTCCCCCCTCTTCTTCTCTTTTTTCCAAGGCCTCCTCATAGGAAAAGTCGGATATTCCGTGACTTCTCACGATTTCTTCTATTTTTTCTTTTTCAACAAAATATTCGATACTGTCCTTCTTTCTACTCTAAAGCAATGCATAGACTCCTCTTACTTTTTCTCTATATTTTGAAGCATTGCATCGACTTCTCTTACTTCTTCTCTAGATTCTGCAATCCTGCATAATACTCTTCCAGCTTGGAAAAGAGCTCCTTATAGTCCTTTTGAATCTGCTTCTTCTTTAGCTCTGCCCCTATGGGGTCATAAAGATAGTCCGTCTCCTCCGCAATGCTGATAAGCTCCAGCCTTCCTTCTTCTCCGAATTGCATCAGAAACACGCCGCCGATTTCCTCCGTATAAGTAACGGTTATTTTTTGCAGACTTTCCTGTACCTCTTTGGGCAGGAGGGAAAAGCGGGGATTAAAAAAATACTGTTCTCTATAGGAATTGGCGCCGCAGAGCACCTTATCTTCTTCTTTTTTTAGCGCTTCCTGATTCATTGCTTTTTCGTCCATTTTTTGCTCCTTTCGGATTTTTGCCTGTCCCATCATAGCATAAAATGAGATAGTGCACACTACGCAAGGGATAATCATTGAGAATAAAGTAAGACAATGCACACTACATCGGCGATACTCGTTAAAAAAATAGAGGGAAAGAATCCGAAATTTCTTCCGACTTCTTCCCTCTTATTCTAAAGATTTCCTCTTATCTTACCAAGAGCTGAGCGATACGATACTGCTCTTCAGAGATATCCTTCTTCATGCGCAGTGCTTCCTGAATATCGTAATCCACGAACTCACCCTTCTTGTAAGCCACAAGTCGATTGGACTTTCCTGCCAAAAGCAGTTCCACCGCCTTAGCGCCCATAATGGAAGCATAATAACGGTCCTTACAGGTTGGAGATCCGCCTCTCTGCATGTGTCCTAAAATGGTAGCTCTGGTTTCGATACCGGTTGCCGCCTCAATTCTCATTGCCATGGAGGAAGAATGTCCGATTCCCTCCGCATTGATAATGATGTAATGCTTCTTTCCTCTTTTTCTGCTCTCGATAATGCGGTTAATGATGGCCTGCTCGTCTCCATCATACTTCTCCGGCAAAAGAATTTCTTCTGCACCATTTGCCACACCGCACCAAAGAGCGATATAGCCTGCGTGTCTTCCCATTACCTCGATAATGGAACAACGCTCGTGGGAGGTAGAGGTGTCTCGAATCTTATCAATAGCCTGCATAGCGGTATTGATAGAAGTATCAAATCCAATCGTATAATCTGTGCAGGCGATATCCAGGTCAATGGTTCCGGGAACACCGATGGTGTTAATGCCTAAAGCGGACAGCTTTCCGGCTCCCATGAAGGAACCGTCTCCTCCGATAACCACGATGCCGTCAATACCGTGCTTCTTACAAATCTCCGCACCTCTCTTCTGGCCTTCAGGAGTGGTAAACTCCTTACATCTTGCAGTGTACAGTACAGTACCTCCACGGCTTACTATATCGGAAACAGAGTGGCTGTCCAATTCTTTGATTTCTTCCTCTAAAAGTCCTGCGTAGCCACGCATAACCCCCTTAACCTTTAAGCCATTGTGAATCGCGGTTCTTACCACGGAACGAATCGCCGCATTCATTCCTGGAGCATCTCCTCCGGAAGTCAAAACACCAATTGTTTTTACTGCTTTCCCTGCCATAACTGCCTCCAATCTACCTTACTGTTTTTATTTTATTCTTTACCGTTTCTCTATACCGGTCTTACCACCTGTTCCGCCATGTATTTATTTCTGAACGAGTACATTATATTACTCTATCCTTAAGCATTTTTCAAGGATTTTAGCTGTTCTTTCACATTTTCCGGACCTACAATTTTTGCAAGATTTTCCAGCAATTCTTGGGAAGATTGTACAGCATAAAGCTTCCCTAAGCGTTTTATAGCCTTTTCTTTTCTAAGGTAAATGGCCACGGTGCTTTCGCCCCCCTCTTGAGACAGGCATTCCAAAACTTCCTTTTCCTTCTCCAGATAGGCCTCTTTGTCGGAAAATTGCAACCAAATTTCTTTCGGCAAATTTTCAAAAGCTATAATTTTTTCCGCAATCAATTTCCCGTTGGCTTCATCGCTCATTTGCACTCTGCCGTAGACAAAGACCTTCTTATCCTCCTGAATCAGTTCCTCCGTAAGCTCGTAGGTCTTAGGGAAAACCACCACTTCCATGGAGCCGGTATTGTCTTCCAAGGTCACGAAGGCCATCATGTCATTTTTCTTGGTAATCCGCCTGTTAATGCCGGTAATCATCCCTCCTACGGTACAATGCTCATCGTCCACAAGATTCTTCTCTTCCTCAATCGCTTCCAGGGAGAAGTCTCTGGCTCTTCTGCTGCAAAGCTGCTTTAAAAGGGCTCTGTCACTGTCCAAGGGGTGTCCGGAAAGATATACTCCCAGGGCATCCTTTTCATTTCGTAAAATCTCAGCCTTTGGAAATTCTTCCAAATCCGGAAAAATCAGCTCAAATTCCTGTCTTTCCTCAGCCTCTTCTCCCAAAAGATCCAAAAGACTCATCTGTCCTGCAATCTGGTCCTTCTTCCCCTTCTGCAAATCCTCCAAAACCTCCGGAAGCATCACCAGCTTTTCCCTTCTGTTACCTTCCAGGTTGTCAAAGGCTCCTGCATGGATAAAGGACTCCATGGCTCTTCGGTTAATGCCTCTTTGGCTTAGTCGCTGAACTAAATCTTCAAAGTTTCTAAAGGGACCGTTCTTTCTTTCCAGAATAATCTGCTCAGCGGCGGATCTTCCCACTCCCTTAACGGCGGAAAGGCCATAACGAATCTTCCCATCCTTCACGGAGAAGCCCACCTCCGCCAGTTGAATATCCGGTGGCAGGATCTCTATTCCCTGTTCTCTGGCCACCTCGATATACTCAGCGGTTTTCACCGTATTATCCATAAAGGAGCTCATGGTGGCGGCGTAGAATTCCGGGGCATAGTAATACTTTAGATAGGCGGTTTGATAGGAAAGCAGGGCATAGCTTACCGCATGAGACTTATTGAAAGCATACTTGGCAAAGTCAATCATCTTGTCATATATCCGATTGGCCACCTCTTCGGAAATTCCCTTGGAAATGCAACCTGCAATGCCTTCTTTTTCATTGCCGTAGACAAAGCTCTGCCTTGCCTCCTCCATGACGGAGGTCTTCTTCTTGGACATGGCTCTTCGTAAGAGATCCGAGCCACCCATGGTAAAGCCGGCCAGGTCTCGCACAATCTGCATAACCTGCTCCTGATATACGATTACCCCATAGGTATTTTGCAGGATAGATTCCATTTCCTTACAATCATAATGTACCGTAGCGGGATTTTTCTTTCCGGCAATGTAATCCGGAATAAAGTCCATGGGGCCCGGTCGATACAGAGCCACTCCTGCAATAATGTCATCCAAACAGGAGGGCTGTAATCGCTTCATAAAATTAACCATGCCT
This sequence comes from uncultured Oribacterium sp., assembly GCA_963545375.1. Taxonomy (GTDB): domain Bacteria; phylum Bacillota; class Clostridia; order Lachnospirales; family Lachnospiraceae; genus Oribacterium. Next base: position 55,018 of record CAUUJL010000002.1, on the reverse strand, counting down.
GCAGATTCCAGCTGGAAGACTCCTGCACAGTCCCCCTTGGAAAGCATGGCGTAAACCTTGGCATCATCATAGGGCAGTTTATCCAAGTCCAGCTTCACCCCATGATTTTCCTCTATAAATCGAAGGGCATCCTGAATCACCGTCAGGGTTCTAAGGCCTAAAAAGTCCATCTTTAATAGTCCCAGCTCCTCAATGGTAGTCATGGTAAACTGGGTGGTAATGGAACCGTCGGAGCCTCTGGACAGGGGCACATAATCGGAAACCGGACTTCCGGCAATCACCACTCCTGCCGCATGCATGGAGCTGTGCCGGGGAAGCCCCTCCAAACGAAGACACATGTCTATCATTTGCTTGGTTTCCTCCTCCGTATCGTAGAGATTTTTTAACTCTTTGCTGACACTCAGCGCCTTTTCCAAGGTCATATTTAATTCGTTTGGCACAAGCTTTGCCAGCTGGTCACATTTGGCATAGGGAATGTCCAATACTCTTCCCACATCTCGGATGACCCCTCTTGCCGCCAGGGTTCCGAAGGTGATAATCTGGCTGACCTGCTCTTTTCCGTACTTCTTTCCCACATAGTCAATGACTTCCTGCCGTCTTTCGTATTCAAAGTCCACATCGATATCCGGCATGGTTACACGTTCCGGATTTAAGAATCGCTCGAAAAGCAACTGATGCTCCATGGGGTCAACATCCGTAATCCCTATAGCATAGGCCACAATGGAGCCTGCCGCGGAGCCTCTTCCCGGCCCCACCGCTATGCCGTGGGTTTTTGCAAAATGAATATAGTCCCAAACCACCAAAAAATAGTCCACAAAGCCCATATCGGAAATGGTATTTAACTCATAGTAGAGCCTATCCTTATTTTCCTGCCGGCTCTCACCGTAGCGTTTCTCCAGCCCCTTAAGACAAAGCTCCTCCAAATAGCTGTAGGCGGTATAGCCCTCCGGCACAGGATATTTCGGCAAATGATATTCCCCGAAAGTAATATTCACCTGACAACGCTTGGCAATTTTTGCGGTATTTTCCAGAGCTTCCTTGGCATAAGGAAATAACTCTTCCATTTCCTCTTCGCTTTTGATATAAAACTGTCCTCCGGGATAGCGCATTCTATCCTCGTCCATCAGTTTTTTTCCGGTCTGTAAACAAAGCAGGATGTCATGGGCCTTGGCATCCTCTTTATAAGTATAGTGAATATCATTGGTCACTACCAAAGGAATCCCGGTTTCTTCATGCAAACGAAGCATGCCCTGATTCACCAGCTTCTGCTCCGCATAGCCGTGGTCCTGCATTTCCAGAAAGAAATTCCCCTTTCCGAAAATGCCTTCATAGCGGAGTGCCGCCTGCTTTGCCTCCTCATACTGAGAAAGCCGCAGATTTCTGGATACCTCTCCCGCAAGGCAGGCAGACAGGGCAATGATTCCCTCATGGTATTTTTCCAAAACTTCGTAGTCCACTCTGGGCTTATAGTAATAGCCCTCGGTGAAGCCCAGGGACACCAGCTTCATCAGGTTGTGATAGCCTGTATCATTTTCCGCAAGAAGCACCAGATGATAATATCTGGCCTCTCCCTTTTGGATAAAACGCTCCTCCATGGAACGACTTAAATAGATTTCCGAACCCAGAATCGGATGAATCCCCTGTTTCTTTGCCTCTTTATAAAAGTCAATGACACCGTACATAACCCCATGGTCTGTAAGGGCAATGGAGTCCATCCCCAGCTCCTTCACCCTGGCAATCATCTCCGGAATCTTTCCGGAGCCGTCCAACAAACTATAACTGCTATGTACATGTAAGTGTGTAAATGCCATTTTCTATCCTTCTATGTAAAAAGGAGCCCGTTTCCGAGCTCCTCTGTTTAAATCGCTTCTCCAAGAAGATATCCGCTGATTGCTGAAATCGCATCCTCTTCATCTTCTCCCTCTGCAGATACATATAGCTCTGCGCCGTTATTAATGCCGAGTGCCATCATCCCCATAATGGATTTTGCATTTACCCTTCTGCTTCCCTCCGTCATATAGATGCTGGATTGAAAGCGACTGGCAATCTGTACGAGCATCGCCACCGGATGATCATCTGTTTTGTTTGATAAGTTAACGGTTACATTACTGTCTTTCATGGTCTGTGCCTCCCTGGTGCATTTGAGCTCCCTAAACGCAGAGTGTCCTCACTCCATCCTCAGTTCCAAAGCTGTCTGTCTAAATTGTCTTGAAAATGCATGCCTAACCAATGTACCTTTGCGAGGAAAGCTCCTCTTTTGCATATTTTATTTTTTTAATCCTATTTCTTATGCGTAGCGGATTGTTCCTCCCGAAGTTCTTTTGCAATTCTGGCCAATTTACGCAGGCGATGATTCACCCCGCTCTTTCCTATAGGGGGCTCCAATCCCTGTGCAAGCTCCTCCAAAGAAGCATCCGGATATTGCAAACGACGCTTTGCCACCTCTTGCAGGGCCTTCTCCAGTTGATCCAGTCCTAAGACTTCCTCGATGTATTGAATTTCTTCCTGCTGCTTTAAACTGGCTTTCACGGTGCGATTAATGTTGGCGGCTTCAAAGTTCACGCGCCGGTTAACATTTTCGCTGACCTCCTTTAAAATGCGGGCATTCTCCAATTCCATCAAGGCATCTACTGCCCCTAAGAGCTTTAAAACATCTGCAATTTCCGAAGCATCCTTTAGGTATACCATCCGGTTTTTGCCTCTTTTTCCCTGCTTTGGATGTAGAGAATAATGCCGTAGAATTTCTTCTACTTCTCTGCCCTCCTCTTCTTCGGAAAAAACAAATTCCAAATGATATTCTTTTTGGGGATTAGTTAAAGAAGCGTTGGAAAGAAAAATCTGTCGCAGTTTTTCCCTTCTTCCCTTCTCATCATCTGCCCTAATTTTAAAGGTTTTTTCCAATGCTGTAAAGTCTATTCTCCTAAGCTCCTCCTTCACTTTCCGGGAAAAAGAAGCTTTTTTCGCTTGTTTTTCTTCTGCCATCACTTTTGTCTCTTGGTAATTTTCTATGCTGTTTTTCGTTATTTTTTCTATTTTTTATGAAGTTTTTATATTTTTGAGGACTTATATCATTTCCTTATATCCCTATGTTCCAGTCGAATCCCATAATCTGCATGTTCCTTTAGGGATTGATACAATTTTTCCGCCATAGTGACGGAACGGTGCTTTCCTCCGGTGCAGGCCAGCCCCAATACCAGCTGATTTTTCCCTTCCGCCACATAAAGGGGAAGGAGGAATTGAAACAAATCCACCAGCTTATCTAAAAAGATTTGGGCATTTCCATCCGAAAACACAAAATCCTGCACTTCCTTTTCTTCCCCGGTATGATTCCGTAGATTGGGATCATAATAAGGGTTTGGCAGAAATCGAAGATCAAAAAGCAAGTCCAAATCCTCCGGCATACCATATTTAAAGCCGAAGGAGAGAATGGACAGCTGAAGATTTTGATATTTTTTCTCCTCTTGTACAATCTCCTTTAACTGCTGCCGGAGATTTTTCGTTAAGAGTCTGGAGGTATCGATAATCAAATCCGCCTTCTTCCGAAGAAAGGCCATCTTTTCTCTTTCCTTGGCAATTCCGTCCTGAATACGACCTTCCTTTGCCAAAGGATGGCTTCGTCTGCTTTCCTTATATCGCTGAATCAGTACTTCATCCCCGGCATCCAGGAAAAGAATACGAAAGGGCACCTTCTTTTCTTCCCGCCAGTTTTCAATAATCTTTTCCAGTTCCGAAAGCTCTTTTCCGTTTCTGCTGTCGATTCCTAAAGCTGTCCTCTGTTCATTTTCCCTGCTGGAAAGTAAAAGTTCCAAAAATGAATTCATAAGCCCGATGGGCAGGTTATCGATGCAGTTAAAACCGAAGTCCTCCAAATGCTTCAGACAAACAGTTTTTCCCGCCCCGCTCATACCGGTTACAATTAAAATTTCCCCCACAGCTTTACCTCTGTTTCTAAACGCACTCCCTGCTTTTCTTCCACGATTCGAATTACTTCCCTGATCAGTCGGTAAATCTCTTTGGCATCGGCATCCCCCAGGTTCACCACAAAGCCGCAATGCTTTTCGGACACTGCCGCTCTTCCCATTTGAAAGCCCCTTAGGCCGCTGACTTCAATGAGGCGGGAAGCATAGTCCCCCTCCGGCCTTTTAAAGGTGGATCCTGCTGAAGGCATATCCAAAGGCTGTTTTTCCTCTCTCCTTCTTTGAAAATCCTGCATTTTTTCCCGGATTTCCGCAGGATTCCCCTTTTCCAGAAGGAAGCTTGCTTTTAAGCAAATATCATTTTCCGAAAGGCAGGAATGTCTATAGAAAAAGTCCATTTCGGAAAGCTCTTTCTTTTGAAGCTCTCCCTTTTCATTTAAAAGAAGTCCCTGATAAAAGAAGTCCTTGATTTCCCCTCCGTAGGCCCCGGCATTCATTTTCACCGCTCCCCCAAGGGTTCCCGGAATACCGGAAAGGGGTTCAAAGCCGGTGTAGCCTGCTTCCATGGCGACCTCCGCCATTTTCTTTAAGGTGCATCCTGCTTCCGCTTCCAAAAGTCCCCGGCCGTCCTCCTGCTCTTTTATGCTGCATGCGGATAAGTTATCCTTTAATAAAATAACAGCTTCTTCCACGCCCTCATCAGAAACCAGGAGATTGGAGCCGTTCCCCAAAATCAGATAGGGGCGGCTCTCCTTGTATAATTCCTTTACCAGCTCCTGTACTTCTTCTACGCCGGAGGGAATATAAAAGTCCTTTGCCTTTCCGCCAACCTTAAAGCTGGTATAGTCCTTTAAGCTCTGTTCCGTTCTATGCTCCATCCTGCTCACTTTCCCCTAAAAATCTTCCGCTTCCTGTTTCTTCATGTTGGCGGTCACTCGTTCATACAGCACCTGTGCCGCATTGTAACCCATCTTCTTGGCTCTGTTGTTAATGGCGGCACACTCTACAATGATAGCCACATTTCTTCCCGGACGAATGGGAATATCATAGCTGATAATATTGTTTCCTAAAAATTCTATATAATTATCCTTTAATCCAAGACGATCATAGTCCTTCTCCTTGGACCACTCCGCCAAATTAATGACCATATTCAGCGTCTGGGTATCCTTTACCGATTCCACACCGAACATCTGCTTCACGTCGATAATGCCGATTCCACGAAGCTCAATAAAGTGCTTGGTAATATCCGGTGCCGTTCCTACCAGGGATTCATCGGAAACCTTTCTTAGTTCCACCACATCATCGCTGACCAGACGGTGCCCTCTCTTAATCAGCTCCAGGGCAGCCTCGGACTTACCTATTCCACTGTCTCCCATGATGAGGACACCCTCTCCGTACACATCCACCAACACGCCGTGGACGGTAATCATGGGTGCCATCTTTACCTTTAGCCAGCGGATTATTTCTCCCTCCAGCTCCGTAGTAGGCCTGGGGCTGGACAAAAGAGGAATTCCGGCCTCCTGGCAGGCGGAAATCATGCAGGAATCCGGCTCTATATCTCTGGCATAAATAATACAGGGGATAGGATACTTGGTAATCTCATTATACCTTGCCCTTCTCTCCGGTCTTTCCATCCGCATCAAATACGCCGTCTCCACATTTCCGATAATCTGCACACGCTCGGAATCAAACTGGGCAAAAAAGCCGGCAAGCTGTAAGGCAGGACGGTTTACGTCCGGAATCGTCATGTAAATCTGATCCGTATCTATTTCCGGAGTGAGATTCTTTAAATTCTCTTTTTTGATTAACTCCGATACACTCACCTTTTCCGCACTTTTCATGAAAACCTCCTGCTTTAGGGGGATGCCTTGTCCCACTGTTTTTCTATCTTTTGCAGTATAGGTTTTTCAGGCTAAAATTGCAATCCCAAAGAAGCTATGCTACACTTCAAAACAGTCTTAATAAACGAGATATCGCACGCTTTGCGCACGATACTCGTTATGAATAAGATGTCCCGGGCGTTTATACGCCATTGCTTTAGAAGAAATAGTTCATCAGCAGATAAAAAAGATAAAGAATATACCGGGGAAGGAGGCAAAGGACAAAGATGGAGAAGGACAAGGCTATCGGTATTTTTGATTCCGGTCTTGGCGGACTTAGCGTCTTAAGAAAGCTTAAGCAAGAGCTTCCCGAAGAAGACTTTATTTTCTACGGAGACCAAAAGCATGCCCCCTATGGAGAAAAAACAGAAGAAGAAGTACGTTCTCTTTCCCTTTCCGCCTATCGCTTTCTACAGGAAAAAGGGGTAAAAGCCACCGTTATTGCCTGTAATACCGCCACCTCCGCAGCTGCCCCCTATCTTCGGGAGCTGTTTCCGGAGGATATCATTATCGGTATGGAACCTGCGGTAAAGCCTGCAGTTGAAGCATTACAGGATGAAGCCGAACCGGGTAAGACGAAAAAAAAGATTCTGATTATGGCTACGGAGCATACCCTTAAGGGAGAGCGTCTCCACCAGCTGATTTCCCGTTTTGGAGATCCTTCCCAATTTCTTCTCCTCCCCTCTCCCGGCATCGTCCGCCTCTTGGAAGCAGGAAAGGGAGACAGTCCGGAAATGGAAGACTATCTTTCTCAGCTTTTACTCCCCTATCGGAATGAAGCAGTTTCGTCTATTGTGTTGGGTTGCACCCATTTTCCCTTTGTAAAGGAACAGATTCAAATCGCCCTGCCCTATCCTGTACGCTTCTTTGACGGAGCGGAGGGCACAGCCAAGGAAACCCGGCACCGTTTGGAGGAGAGGAGTCTTTTGAAGGAGGAAATGCACAAGGGTCAGGTAGAGCTTTTTAGCAGTAACGAAGACAGCTCTTTGATGGAAGCCTTTTACCGGAAGAATTGCCTTCCAAAAAGCCGGTAGTACAGCCTTTCTTTTGCCTTGCTATTGCCCTTCTTTTGCCTTCTTTTTTCTTAAAAAAAATTTTTTTAGAAAAGTTCTTGACAAGTTTTCGGAAGTTTTGTATATTGTACGGGTGCCGCGAAAACGGCAGAAACAAGCGCCCTTAGCTCAGCTGGTAGAGCAGTAGACTCTTAATCTATTTGTCCAGGGTTCGAGTCCCTGAGGGCGCAGTTCTAAAGAATGTTGGAAGAGCAACATTCTTTTTTTTTATTTTTTTCTAAAGACTTTTGCTTGTCCTTTCTCTTTCTTAAAAGCTTTGCTATACTCTGTAGGAAATAACTTTTGAGTAAAGGAGATTCTTATGCAAAAGATTTTAGTTTGCGATGATGATAAACAGATTGTAGAAGCCATTTCCATCTATCTTACCGGAGAAGGATATCAGGTGATTAAGGCTTTTGACGGATATGATGTTTTAAAGATTTTGGAAAAGGAAAATGTGGATCTTATCATCCTGGACGTGATGATGCCCGGTCTGGACGGTATCCGTACCACCTTGAAGATTCGGGAAAAAAGCTCTATCCCCATCATTATCCTAAGTGCCAAGGGCGAGGACACCGATAAGATTCTCGGTTTAAATATCGGTGCGGATGATTATATCACCAAACCCTTTAACCCCTTGGAGATGGTGGCCAGAGTAAAGTCCCAGCTTCGCCGCTACACCCAGCTTGGCAATATGAATGAACAGTCTAAGGGAGAAGCCATTTACAGCTGCGGCGGTCTGGTGATTAACGATGATACCAAGGAGGTGTCCGTAGACGGCGAATTGGTAAAGCTTACACCTATTGAGTACAATATTCTCCTTCTTCTGGTTCGAAATGCAGGAAAAGTCTTTTCCATTGACGAAATTTATACCTCTATCTGGAACGAGGAAGCCATCGGAGCGGACAACACCGTAGCGGTGCACATCCGTCATATTCGGGAAAAAATCGAAATCAACTCCAGAAAACCCAAATACCTGAAGGTGGTTTGGGGTGTGGGTTATAAAATTGAAAAGCAGGGAAAGAGCGAGGACTAAGCATGAAACGTCTTCTCCCCTTTTTGCTCCATTTTTTCATTTTATTTCTCTTTTCCATCAGTCTGGTGCTGCTGCATTTTGCCCCTAAGGGAAGTGATACCATTGCCTTTTTGCAGGAGAAGAACTACCTTTCTTCCTCCAGCTTCGACAGTGCGGTTTCGGAAAGCATCAACGATATCTTCGATTATATTGATCTTCGGGATCTTTTTGAAACCAGAGGTACCCTGGATTTAAACCACACCATAGCCCAGAGTGAAAGTAACGGCGCTACCCGTTCCTACAGTCTGGACTATTTGATTAAGTATGCCCGTTCCATGGGCTACTATTTAAATGAGAAAAATGAAATCATGGAGGACGGTCCCGCCACCGTCACCAAGGAACAGGACGAAAAAGAGCACCAGATTAAAGTCATTTACCGTGCCTATCTTCCGGATTATCAGCCTGCCAGCCCCGCTGACGGTTTTATGAGTCTGGGAAGACTGTCAAAGGAAGCGCTGAGCTATTTGGCAAAATATTATGCTATTCGCTCCCGATATTTTGACCAGGGCTCCAATTTCCATTTTTATGTGGCCTATAGCAACGGCAATAATTCCACCTATTATAATAATGAAAATGACGGCACTGCGGAAAAAATTCAAAAGCTGGGAAAATATGTTTTTACAGACTCCTCTTCTTTGGAAATCAAAAGCAATTTAAAAACGATTCCCTCCAATCTGGTGCCTCTTCTGGAGGCCAGAGACCCCTACAAGGACGGTTCCTATGTCTTTGCAGCAGGAGTGGATACCTCCTTTCCGGTTCATGATCAATATAAGACCATGATGGAGGAATATAGCATTCGAAGAAACCTGAGTATTCTGGGGGTGGTGCTTTTCTTCGGAAGTTTACTGGCCTTTGTGCTGAGCTTTGCTTCCTTATTGTTACATACCGGTCGGGGAGAAAATCGGCAAATGATTCTTTATGCCATTGACCGGGTGCCCCTGGAAGGCATTTTAGCCATAGCTGTCTTTTGGTTCTTCTTTGCGGAGATCTTCAATCGATACTTTTTCGACAGCTTGATTCTGGTGCTGGGAAAATTACCGGAACCCCTCTTCTTCCATAGGATGGGACTTTTCGCCCTTCGTTACACAGTTTTTCTGCCTTTGCTGCTTTCCTTGGTACGGCAGATGCGAAAGGGAATTTTATTTTCTTCTTCCTATAGCAGACGAATTTGGAGTCTTCTGGAAAGTACCCTCTCCGCCAGCGGCTTTGCCCGCTCCAGGCTATACAGTGTCCTTCTTTTCGTCCTTCCGAATTTCCTGGGCATCGGACTTTTCGGCTATAATCTTTACTGCTTTTTCCACCAAAAAAGCCTTTTGCATCTGGGATTTAGCCTGCTACTGCTCTTCCTTTTGATTTCCATCGACTACTATTCCTACTCCATCAGCAGAGGCTTAAAGGCGGCAGTAACGGAGCAGGTAAAGGCGGAGCGTTTAAAAACCGACCTGATTACCAATGTTTCCCATGATTTAAAGACCCCCCTTACCAGCATTATCAGCTATGTGGATCTTTTAAAGCGGGAAAATATTGAAAGTCCCAGAGTCCAAGAATATATCGCCGTTTTGGAGCAAAAGTCCGCACGTTTAAAAAATCTGACGGAGGATTTGGTGGAAGCCAGCAAGGCCAGCTCCGGAAATGTCTCATTGGAGCTTATCCCGATTCACTACACGGAGATATTGCAGCAAAGCCTGGGGGAGTTCGAAGACAAATTGGCGGCCCGCTCCTTACAGGTGCTAACCACCCTTCCCCAGGAGGATATTCTGATTCTGGCGGACGGTCGACAGCTTTTCCGTGTACTGGAAAATCTTTTGAACAACTGCTGTAAATATGCTTTACAGGGAAGCCGTGTCTATGTGGATTTGCAAAAGGATGAGGAAGAGGCTACCTTTACCATGAAGAATATATCAGAAGCCCCCTTAAACGTTTCTCCGGAAGAGTTAACGGAACGTTTTGTTCGAGGAGACGTAAGCCGAAGCACAGAGGGCTCAGGCCTTGGCTTGTCCATTGCGAAAAGCCTGACCAAGCTGATGAACGGTAAAATGAAGATTGAAATTGACGGGGATTTGTATAAGGTTTCCCTTTCCTTCCCTTTAGTTAAAGAGGAATTGTAAATTGAAGAAGAATAAAACAATCTCTGAAAGAGGAATTGTAAATTGAAGAAGATAAAACAATCTCTGAAAAATGACCTGTGTCGATACAGTAGAAAAAGCCTCTATTTTGTTCTGCTTTTTTCCATGCTTTTCTCTTTTGTATTTTCCAAACAGGCTTTTGCAGATACCTGGCCTGCTTGCACCGATCAAATCGAAGCGGATGGTGCTTTGCTGATGGATGCCAAGTCATCCACTATTCTCTATGCCAAAAATGAGAATACCCACTACTTTCCCGCCTCCATCACCAAGGTTTTAACCGCCATCGTTGTCTTGGAGCATGTAGAAAATCTGGAAGAAAAGGTCACATTTTCCCAGGAAGCCACCAGAGGAAATCTGGAAAACAATTCCACTGTCATTGCCGCATCTCCGGGAGATAAGCTGAGTGTTCGAGACTGTCTTTACTCCCTGCTGCTTCATTCTGCCAACGACTGTGCCAATGCTCTGGCTGAGCATGTGGCCGGCTCCAACGAAAAATTTGCGGAGCTGATGAACCAAAAGGCTGCGGAAATCGGCTGTACGAATTCTCATTTTACCAATCCTTCCGGACTGAACAATCCGGAACACTACACCAGTGCTTTGGATATGGCAAAAATCATGCAATACGCCATAAGCAATCCGACATTTTGCCAGATTGATGCTACCCAGGTTTACACCCACGGTCCCTTGATTAAGTATCCGGATCCCAATGCCCCGGAAAATACCATCTATGCCCACCATAAGATGATGAAAAAAAGCAACAAGGAGTATTACAGCGGTGTATTTGCCGGAAAGACCGGATATACCCTTCTGGCCGGAAACACCTTGGTAACAGCCTGCAAAAGAGGGGATACTACCTTAATTTGCGTAATCTTAAATGGTCATAACTCCCAATATAGGGACAGCAAAAAACTTTTTGATTTCGGCTTTGCCAATTTTAACTCTTACCCTGCGGAAAACAATGATCCACGCTTTTCCCAGTTGGAAAATCCCTGGACGGTAGACGGGCTCCCCTTGGTGGAAGCTTTGCATTTTACCGTAGGAAGAGATGAGCAAATCTGTCTTCCCAAAAATATTCCCATAACGGATATCGCCTCTACCCTATCCTACGATATCAGTGAGGCAGAAAAAGCCAGCGGAAAGGTAGCCAAGATCCTTTATCAGTACGATGGAAGGACCGTGGGCACGGCTTATGTGTATCTTGAGGATTCCAAAAGGGAGGAAGACAGCAAGGACCTTCCCAATACTTCTTTAAAGAAGGCGGAAAATATTCCAAAGCAGATTTCTGTAGCCATGGAGAGTCAGGAAAACGAAAGCAAAGCGGAAGAATCCACAGCCGTGGAAAAAACAAACCACGCCCCCATTGTTTTCGATAAGAAGGCAGGAAAAATCATCCTGCAAAAGCCTATTGTACGGGTGCTTCAGATTCTTTTTGCCATTTTTGCTCTGGTGCTTCTTTCTCTGCTCTTCCTCTATCTTTTCCAAAGAAGGGAAGAATTCTACAGAGCCAGAAGAAGAAAAAGAATGTTAAAGCACACAAAGGACCTTAGCCGAGAACAAAAGGCGAAACGTGACCTTATGTTTGAAAAGCGAAAGAGACAAAAAAATAGTTGAATGGGAAGGCATATCTTTTTGAATCTTGAAGGATTCATTTTGAGAAAGCATATAGAAAAGCAAAAATAGTTTTTTTAGGAATTGTCCCGGAATTTTTAGAATATCTTTCTTGTTCTCCTAAAGAAGCCGTGATAAAATTCATAATGCAATACTATTATTTTTTTCAAGCACTTTGTCGTAATACAATATGGTTTTAATTTTAAAGAAAAAATAGCAGGATAAGGGTCTATTTCATCAAGGAGGATAAGAATGGAAACATTACACGTTATGATTCCCAATGCGGACAGTGTAAACGAATTTGTGGAGGTTACAGGAGACTTCAATTTTGATATGGATTTATGCGACGGAAACCGTTGCGTAGACGCAAAATCCATTTTAGGAATTCTGTATCTCGGAGTGGGAAAGGTTCATGAGCTTTCCGTACCTGAAGAGCGCCTTAAGTTCGTGGAAGATAAACTGGCACCCTTTGTGGTATCCGAATAAAATAAAATGAAGAAAACAAAAAGAGCTACAGAGGAGATTTTTTGTTCTTTACTGTATAGCCGGTCTACCTTAGGGGCACGCTCCCGCTAACTTCGCCCTGCAGGGGTACTAGACGAAAAACTTCATAATATTCGTTTTTCGTAAGTACCCGCGGGCTCAGATTACCCCTATCGGTAGACCGGCTATACAGTTACAGAACTGAATTACAATCTTTTCTGTAGCTCTTTTGTTTTCTTAACGAGTATCGCACGCTAGTGTGGGATATCTCGTTTTCTAATTCTTGTGTAATTTAAAAGTCGATAAGGTATATCTTCCCCGTCTTAGCGCGCAGTCTACTGGAAAGGATGCCATTTTCCGTGTAGCGCTTGGTTTGGCCTGCATTATAGCCTCTTCCATCGGTTTTCAGCACTCTTCTAATCTCCATCTTATCCGTAACGGATGCTCTCCAAAGGGGGATATCCAAAGTACAGTCCTCATCTCCGCAGTATATAATAATCAGAGCGATTTGATTTTCACTGCATCGAAGATAAGAAACCCAGTTTCTTCCGCTTTTCAGAAGCATAAGATTTCCGGTTCTGAGGGCGCTGGATGCCTTTCTGTGAGAAATCAAATAGCGATGATATTCTAAAAGCTCCAAATCTTCCTTGCCCCAAGGGTAAGGTCTACGACAATCCGGCTCAGTCCATCCGTATACGCCTACTTCATCCCCATAGAACAAGGTTGGGGCTCCGGGCCAGGTAAACAATAGCATACTGGCCAGACGGAAAAGACCGAAGTCAATGCCGATTCCCGCATCATCAAAGCCGTCCTTCATTCTTCCGGCTCTTCTGTTGGTTCTGGTTAAGAAGCGGGAATGATCATGGTTGGACAGCTGATTCATAGCAGCATCCAAAGCATTTTCCGGAAGCTTTGCCATGTTATAACGCATGGTGTTAAAGAACAGTTCTCCATCTCCGAATTTCTCCGGCTCAGCCCGGTCGGAATGCTTTTCCATACCGGTAAGAAACCAGCTTACCGGTTCCATAAAGGCATCGTAGTTCATAATGCTGTCCCACTCCTGCCCTTTCAGCCAGGCGCTGGGATTTCCGTAATGCTCTGCTAAAATTACCGCCTCTTCATTGGCCTCCTTCACAGCTCTTCTGAACTTCTTCCAAAATCTGTGGTTATAGGCTTCGCTGTGCCCTAAATCAGCCGCCACATCCAGACGCCAGCCGTCACAGGAAAAGGGAGGACTAACCCATTTTTTGGCAATCCCTAAGATTTCCGCCTCCAGCTTGGGAGCATTTTCATAATTCAATTTCGGCAGAGTGTCGTTTCCCCACCACTTTTCGTAGCTGTCATTTTCCGGCCAATCGCTCTCTTCTTCCTCCGCAAAATGAAAGTAATCCAGATAGGGACTGTAATAGCTTTCATAAGCTCCCTTGGGATAGGGTGAGCCCTCCCCGGTTTTGTAGAAATAGGAAGCATTCATATAGCGATGGAAGGAACCGCAGTGGTTAAAAACGCCGTCGATGATTACTCGCATCCCCCTCTTGTGGCAGGCCTCCACAAAAAGTAAGAACAGGGTATCACTGGCCTCCAGATTCTCTTTATCCGTACTGCGAATGCTGTACTTGGAGGCTTCTCTGTTGTCTGTTTCCCCCTTTGGTAGAACCTTGCCCCCGTCATTCACAATTCTTCCCAAATGGGGATCAATATGATCGTAATCCTGGGTATCATATTTATGATTGGAGGGAGACACAAAGAGGGGGTTGAAATATAGAACCTCTACCCCCAAATGCTCCAGATAATCCAGCTTCTCCCAAACCCCTTCCAAATCGCCGCCATAAAAGCGATGTACATCAAAGGACTCTACAGGGGCATCCCAATCCGAAACCGATACCACGGGACGTCCCAGATAGATATACTCCCTGTCCTCTACATTGTTCTTTCCGTCACTGTTTCGGAAACGGTCCACAAAAATCTGGTACATGGTGGCGCCTTTAATCCAGTCCGGAACAAAAAAATCCGGAAAAACGGAAAAAGCGTACTGAATATCTAAATCTTCCGTTACTCCTAAACGGTTGTAATGGATGACCTCTTCTCCCTTTTCAATACGGAAATAATAATGTAAGGGTTTATCCTTCAGCTTGATTTCTATTTCATAGTAATCAAAATAGTGGTCGCTGCTTTCCAGCTTCATCGCATAAATCTGCTGTTCATCCGGAAGATAAAGCAAAACCCTGTCTACATCCTCCCTTAGGGTACGAAAACGAATGGTCACATCCGAAAAGGCCGGGCTTTCCTCCGGTTCCCGGTAAAACCCCTTTCCTATGCTGTATAAGGCCTCTCGATTGATTCCTCTTTCCTCCATTACGGAAATCCTCCTTTACTCCCCCAATCCTAAAAAAGCAATATCGCCTTCCCGAATTCCAATCAAAGCTTCTAAAAAGCTAAAGAATCACTTCTCCAATGTAGTTCAATGCTCTATACTTCTGGGCATAGTCAATGCCGTAGCCTACGACGAAAACATCCGGAACACAAAAGCCCTTGTATTTTACATCTACCTCAACTTCCCTTCTCTCCGGCTTATCCAATAGAGTACAGATTTCCAGAGAAGCCGGGTGTCTTTCCCGAAGCATATGCTCCAAATGATGCAAGGTTCTTCCCGTGTCGATAATATCCTCCACCAAAAGAACATCCTTTCCTTCCAAGGGTTCATCCAGATCCTTTACAATCTTTACTACCCCGGAGCTTTGGGTTTGAGAACCGTAGCTGCTGACTGCCATGAAATCCATGGAAACTCGGGGATTGTTTAATTTTTTCGCCAGCTCACACATAAAGGGAGCCGCCCCCTTCAAAATACAGATTAAATGCAGGTCCTTTCCGGCATAGTCTCTTCCAATCTCCTCCGCCAGTTCACTTACCCGCTTTTCAATTTCCTCCTCCGAAAACAGTACTCGGATTTTTTCTTCTTTTTCCATATTGAGTCCCCCATTTACTATTTTCCTATAAAATTCCGGATTACATGATTTTAAAACTTTTCTAAAAGCAGTCGTTTTTGCTCCACTCTTGCCTGTACACCTTTCGGAAGAGAAAGCCTTCCACCGTTTCCCCTTTTCAACAAGTGGTCAATACCATGATAATGCAGCTTTCCAAACTCTGTGGTACTGCCCCTTAACAAAAAGATGGCTTCCTTATAGATTTCTCTGCGAAAAAGCGCATTTTCCTTTTTTAATTGGGGAATGGACAGGGAAATGCTTTTTCCCGAAGAGCTTTGCTCCCATTCTCCGTATTGCTCTATCCATTCTTTCGTCTTCTCTTGAAAAAAGGCTTCCGTTTCCGAAAAAAGTTCTGCCGCCTCCAGCAAATGCTTTACCGCTCCGGCATTAACCTTCTCCAAAGCGGGTAAGATGTCCAAACGAAGATAATTTCTGGCATAGCTTTTGTCCCGGTTTGTACTATCCTCCCGATAGGGAATCCCCAATTCCTCCAGCCGCTTCAGAATCTCCTCTTTCCGTAAAGACAGGAGGGGGCGAAGAAGGGTAATGCCTTCTTGATGGGGTTCTTGATTGGCTTCTTGATTGACTGCATAATGTGCTTCTTTTTCAGCCTCTGAGAGAAGCTCTTCCGCCTTCATGCCGCTAATTCCGGAAAATCCCGCCCCTCGAATCAAATGAAACAATATCGTTTCCGCCTGATCGTCCATATGATGCGCCAGGGCAATTTTTGTTTTTCGGTCGCTTTCCGCCTGCCAACGAAGGGCTTCTTCTTTTAAGGCTTTGTAACGAAGTGTCCTTGCCGCCTCTTCTATTCCCAGCTTATTTTCCTCGGCATAGTCCGGTACGGAACAAGTATATTCCAAAAAAGAAACTTGATATAGCTCCGCCTGCTGCCTTGAAAATGTGGCATCTTCTACAGCTTCTTCCCCCCTGATACCGTGTTGCACATGCATGGCTCTAAGAGAAAAAGAAAGATGCTTCTGTAATTCCTTTAAAAAATACAAAAGATACATGGAATCCGCACCGCCGGAAAGAGCCAGCAAAATCTGCTCCCCTTCTCCTATCCAATGCTGTTTTTTTACTTGTAAAAATAGCTCGGTATCGATTCCTTTTCTCATTTTATCCCTGTATACAAAGGAAAAACGAAAGAAGAATCTTCCTCTTTCGCTTTTCTCTAATCCTAACCCTATGGCATAGATAAAATCTATGAAATAGAGTTTTCCTCTTTCAGTCTTTACTCTTTCGGCCTTACAATAATCTCATCCGGCATCTGCAATCCAAATATCTCTCTTGCTTCTTCCATGATATACTCTTTGGTCTTCACATAGACTTTTTTCTCTTCCAGAGCTTTAGCCCGTTGCTCTTCCTTACTGTACTCCTCAGCCAAACTCTCTTCCATAGCAAGATAGTTTTTATTTTTCTCCGTAAGCTCTCTGCCACGAACAAAAATAACAATAGCAAGAAGGGCTACCACCATGAACAATCCCAGGACAGTAACCCCATGTTTAAACACTTTTCTTTTCTGTTTCTCTTGCTTTCTCATAGATATTGAAATAGCTCTGCCGCCTCATCCTTTCGCACAGTCTCTTGCACCGACAATACCTTGGCTTCTACTGCTTTTTCTCCGAAACGAATGCTGATGACATCTCCTACCTTCACGTCGTAGGAAGCCTTCTGCACTTTCCCGTTAACAGATATTCGACCGGTATCGCAGGCTTCATTAGCAATTGTGCGCCTTTTTATGAGACGAGATACCTTCAAATACTTATCCAGTCGCATGAAATTAGTTCACGCGATCCTTTAAAGCCTTACCTGCCTTGAATCTTGGAGCCTTAGAAGCAGCAATCTTCATAGTCTCTCCGGTTCTTGGGTTACGTCCCTCTCTCGCAGCTCTCTCAGAAACATCAAAAGTTCCGAAACCGATAAGCTGAACCTTATCACCCTTTTCTAAAGCCTCAGAAATGGCATCAAAAACAGCCTCAACTGCTAATCCCGCATCCTTCTTAGATAACTCTGCCTGCTTTGCTACTGCGGAAACCAAATCAACTTTATTCATCTTTCATCCTCCATAATCGCCGATTCTTCGGCGTAGTCTTGTTACTTAGGGCACAAAGCCCCACATACGAGTGCATTATAACTTTCTCCTATTCTCCTGTCAATGAAAGCCTTGTAATTCCATGGATTTCCTATGTTTTTTCTCTGTTTTTGTAAAAAATTTGATAGTTTTTCTTTCTTTTTAAGGGGAAAGTGGGAGAAGCAGGGCTTCCGCTATTTCCTTTGCCTTTTCCATGCTTTCCTGAATCTTGGGTAAATCCCGTAAATTCTTCTTTTTATATAAAAGCTTGGGACTCTCTCCATTTACAAATCGAATCTCCCCTTGGGACTCGGAAATCAAAGCAGGGATGGCAGCGGTATTGATTTTCGCCTTAGGAAAGAATAAAAAGTGAATTTCTCCCCTCTTAATCTTGCACTCCGTTACTCCTATTTTATGAAGCAAATTTCTTAGACTTGCCACCTGGAAGAGATTTTCCACCTGATAGGGAAGATCTCCGTAACGGTCTGTCAGCTCATCCTCCAAATCCATCTTCTCTTCTTCACTGCTTAAAAGGGCAATCTTTTGATAAGCCTCCAGCTTCTGCTCTTCATTTTCCATATAGCTTTCCGGAATAAAGGCATCCAAATCCACATCCAGCTGGGTTTCAAAGTCCTCCTCTTCCTGCTTTTCTCCCTTTTCCAAAAGCACTGCATGGCGGAGAAGCTTGGTATAGAGCTCATACCCCACCGCCTCCATGTGGCCGTGCTGCTCTGCGCCCAGTACATTTCCCGCCCCACGGATTTCCAGGTCTCTTAGGGCAATACGAATGCCGGAGCCCAGCTCCGTAAATTCCCGGATAGCCTTTAAGCGCTTTTCCGACTCCTCCGTAAGGCTTTTTCCTTTTTTATACAGTAAAAATGCATAGGAGGTTCTGTTGGATCTTCCCACCCTGCCTCGAATCTGGTAAAGCTGGGAAAGTCCCATCTTATCCGCATCCTGAATAATCAGAGTATTGGCATTGGGAATATCCAGTCCGGTTTCGATAATGGTGGTGGAAACCAGTACATCAATCTCTCCGGCAATAAAGGAAAGCATGATTTCTTCCAGCTCCTTCTCCCCCATTTGCCCGTGAGCATAAGCAATACGGGCCTCCGGAAGGAGTTTCTGCAGGCGAAGAGCCGTATCCTCTATGCTTTTTACCCGATTATGCACATAGTAAACCTGTCCGTTTCTCCGAAGCTCTCTGGAAATGGCCTCCCGAATGGTGCCCTCCTCCTCTTCCATCACATAGGTTTGAATGGGAAGTCTGTCCATGGGGGCTTCTTCCAGGATAGAAAGGTCTCGAATTCCCACCAAAGACATGTGGAGGGTTCTGGGAATAGGGGTTGCGGAAAGGGTAAGCACATCCACATTTTCCTTTAATGACTTGATGCGCTCCTTATGCTGTACCCCGAAGCGCTGTTCCTCATCCACCACCAGGAGCCCCAGATTTTTAAAATGCACATCCTTGGAAAGCAATCTGTGGGTTCCCACTAAGATATCAATTCTTCCGCTTGCAAGCTGTTCCAGCGTCTTATGGACTTCCTTTTGGCTCTGAAACCGGGAAAGAATTCCCACTTCCACCGGAAAGCCCTTCATTCTCTCCACAAAGCCGTTGTAGATTTGCTGGGCCAAAATGGTGGTGGGGCAAAGGTAGGCCACCTGCTTGGAGTCCTGCACCGCCTTAAAGGCCGCCCGAAGTGCTATTTCCGTCTTTCCGTAGCCCACATCCCCGCAAACCAGCCGGTCCATGATTTTCTCACTTTCCATGTCTTCCTTGGTGGCTTCAATGGCCAGAAGCTGGTCTCCGGTTTCCTCATAGGGGAAGGCCTCCTCAAACTCTTTCTGCCAAACCGTGTCCTTGCCAAAGGGGTAGCCTCGCTCCTGCTGCCGCTTGGCATAGAGGGCCAAAAGCTCCTTTGCGATTTCCCGCACCGCTCCCTTCACCTTGGACTTGGTTTTCTGCCATTCGGAACCGTTTAAACGATTTAATTTGGGAGCCTTCGCCTCCTTTCCGGCGTACTTCTCAATACCGTCCAATTTATTAACCGGCAAATACAGATTCCCCCCGTCTCCGTAGAGAATCTTTAAATAGTCCTTGCTGACTCCGTCTGTTACGATTCGTTCAATTCCCTCGTAAATACCGATGCCGTGGCTTTCATGCACCACATAGTCTCCCTTATGAAGCTCCGTTAGAGAACCGATGTGGAGACTTTCCACCTGCTTTTTCTTACGACGCTTTCTCCCTGCAAGACTTTGTCCATATAGGTCCTGCTCCGTCATTACCAGGATTTTTTCCTGAGGCAAATAAAAGCCCTTTCGAAGATATTGGGGCAAGACCCGAATACTTCCCGGATTTTCCTCTTCTTCCCTGTCCTCCGACATAGTATCCGGACAGTAGGCGGAAAGCCCCTCCTGTCTTAGCTCTTCCGCAAGACGGGAGGCTCTGCTTTGAGAAGGAGAATACAGGGAAATCCGAACCTTCTCCTTCTTATACTTTTCCATATCCCCCTTAAACTGGGCAAACTGCTTGCCGTAAAAGGGGATTTCTCTACATTCCACGGAAATGGATTTTAGCGGATTTTCAAAGACTTCTCCCCATTCAGAAATGCCTCCAAGGCTGGAAAAGAAGAAAATGGGGCGGGAGGCACATTCCTCCATGAGAGTTCTAACAGAGAAAAGATCTAATGGCGTTTGCTCCTTCTCCCTGTTCTCCGATTCCAAAATGGAGTTAATCCCCTCTTCTGCGTTCTTTCTTCCTTTAACTCCCTTCTTTTTGCTTACTGCCTTATCTTCCTGCTGATTCGCTTCTTCTTTTTCCGCCTCAGCCCTTTGGGAAAAGTAGGCGATAAATTCCTCCTCTACCCTCTTTCCCTCTTCCAAAACGCGCGCAGGCTCATCCACAATCACCAGGCAATCCTTAGGGAGATAGTCTAAAAGAGAAAAAGCCTTTAAAGAAGAGGGCTTTCCCTGCTCGGAAACCGGATAAATGTTGGCTTCCTCCACCTGTTCCAAAGAACGCTGGCTTTCCAAAGAAAAATACCGAAGGCTATCCACCTCATCATCAAAAAATTCTATTCTAAGGGGCTCCTCCATTTGATTGGAAAAGACATCCAGGATTCCTCCCCTAAGGGAATACTCCCCCCTGCTCTCTACCTGATCCACCCTTTGATATCCGAGGGAATGAAGATTGTCTTGCAGGCCTTCCAAGGAAAGTGTCTGTCCCAGCTGCACCGTAAACACCGCCTGACGGAAAGCATTTTTTCCCTCCAACTTTTCCAGCATTGCCGGAAGAGTGGTCACCAGCACTCCCTCTTCCTCCTCCACCAGCTGCCTAAGACACTCACTTCGCTCTCTACTGATATAGTTTCCTCTGGTATCCGCCTTATAAAAGAGGTAGTCCTTCGCCGGAAATAAGACGCAGTTCTCTGCAAAAATCTTACCGTCCTGAAGAATCTCCTTTGCCCGCTCCTCCGTCTTACAAAGGTAAAGAATCCATTTTCCCTGAAAGCAAAGAGCCAGAAGGGACTTTAGGGAGTCGGAAATTCCCTCCACAAACAAGAGCTCTTTCTTTTCCAAAGCCTCCGTAAGTTCAAAAAAAATCCGGGTTTTACTCGCCGGATTTTTCGGTAGAAGAATGCCTTCCTCCGGCATTTTTTCCAGATTATGCATCAGCCTCTTCCTTTCCCTTCTTCTTTTGGTTGAACTCGTTCATAGCCTGATCAATGCCCTTTTCCACAATGGCAATGCAGGCCTTTGCCGCTCTCTCATAGGCATCTTCCATCTCCGCCTGTTCCGCCTTGGAAAATGGAGAAAGCACATGGTGGGCAAGATCTTCCTTCTCTCCCTTGGCACCCACCCCTAAACGGATTCTGGGAAACTCTTCACTGTGCAGGTGGGCGATAATGTTTTTCAGCCCGTTATGCCCTCCGGCAGAACCCTTCTTCCGGATGCGAATGTCTCCGGGGGCAAAGGAAATCTCATCGGAAAGCACCAAAATCTGCTCCTTGGGAATCTTAAAATACTGAGCCAAGGGCACGATGGATTCCCCGGAAAGGTTCATATAGGTAAGGGGCTTTAAAAGAAGCACCTCTTCGCTGCCGATTCTGGTCTTGGTATAAGCACCGCGGAATTTGGTGCTTTCCAAAGACAGATTACCCAGCTCCTTACAAAGTTCATCAATCACCGCAAAGCCGGCATTGTGTCTTGTACCAACATATTTTTTCTCCGGATTTCCCAGTCCAGCAATTAACCACATAGTCATACCCTCTCTATTCTTAAGCTCGCTTAAAGCACAAGGCGTATTATAGTGGGTTTTGCAAAACGAATCAAGGTGGGAGCTTCGCAGTGAAGGAATATAAGCAATGAAAGGCTACGCTCTGATGCAGTATGAACCTGTAAGCGGGGCACGCTCCCGCTAACTTCGCTCGTCGTAGTAGTGAAAGACTGTAATTATTATGCAAGATACGCTTTGATACAGCATATCCCTGTAAGTAGGGCACGCTCCCGCTAACTTCGCCTTCGTAGCAGTACTAACTTCAAGCATCGCTTTGCTTGCTTTCAGTAAGTACTGACGGGCTCAGATTGCCCTTTTACAGGGATATGCTGCATCAGTCGCTTCAACTTGTCGTTTTTCACAGTCCTTCATTTCCTCGCTTCCGAAACGTTCCAACAGAATCAGTTGCCTCTTTTACAGGTCTGTACTGCATCAATCGCTTCAACTTATGGATTCCTACAGTTCTTTACTGCCCTAGACTTTAGGAAGTATAGCGAATCAGATTACCCCACTTACCAGTCTATGTCTCATCAATCACTTCAGCTTTGGGATTCTTATAGTCCTTCACTGCCTTAGAGCTTAGAACGCTCCCATACTTTACTTATCTCCAACTTTGCTAATACTATCATTTGTTTTCATTGTTAAAGCAGTTCTACTGCAATATTTGCAGCATCAAAGACTTCTTTTACCTTGTCAAAATTACTGCTCATAAGAGTTGCTTTTTTGAGATTTGGAAATTGCTGTAGTTCTACCAATGTTATTTCGTTTAGGTCAAAACTCTCGTCTTCTCCATCCCACTGGGGAATGATATTCATATATAAATCATTACCGCCGTCCATGTAGAGCATTTCCACATAGGGGGCAAAGTTCTTTGGAATTTCCATTTCCTTAAAGAAATTCATCGCAGCTTCAATAATGATATCGCTATCCGTATCGATCTTTTCTCCTTCATAATGTTCGGCAAAATCATAGATATCAAATTCCGGCTTTAGTAAATGCAGGTCATACATCAACACTTGAATAATCGCTAATTTAAAATTTAAAGTATCAAAATGAAGAATATCGCTTTCACGTCCCTCCTGAAAGCTTGCCGAAGCCGACTCTTTGATATCAGTATTTTTCCTACTTGGCACAAGCTTAGCCAATTCAGATTGAAGACAGTTGTTTTTATAGCTAAAAGCAGCCGTCAAAGGGATAATGAAAACAGGTAAGAACACAATGATTGCTACAAGAGCAAGACCTTGATAGTGATTTCCTGTACGTCCTCCTTCCGAAATGCGATTCAAAAAGTCTGCTCCCTTAGTGAAGATTTCTCCTCCTACCATAAAAAGCAAAATAAACTCTAAGCTCAACAAACCCAAAATAATAATCATCATTTTCTTTGCCAGCTTATCACATATTTCTATTTTTCTTTCTAAGCTGATGGATTCTGCACCGGGTATATTGGAAAACCACTTTTCTGCTCTTTCTTCTCTTGTCATAACGAATCTCCTGTGCATATACAACTTTTCACTGATTGTGCAACAGTATTATACAAAATTCATTTTATTTTCTCTATAACAAAAGTCTCATACCCTTTATAAATCCTCCGCGACAAATTGAAGGGCTGTAATAAGCCGCCTAATGCAGCATAGATCTGTAAAGGGGCAATCTGAGCCCGTCATTACTTGTCGGAAGTGAGGAAGTGAAGGACTATAAAAAACAACAAGTTTCAGTGATTGATGCAATATAGACCTGTAAAAGGGGCAATCTGAGCCCGTCGGTACTTGTCGGAAGTGAGGAAGTGAAGGACTATACAAAACAACAAGTTTCAGCGACTGATGCAGCATATCCCTGTAAAAGGGGCAATCTGAGCCCGCCGGTACTTACTGAAAGCGAGTAAAACGAAGCTTGAAGTTAGTACCGCTGCGAAGGCGAAGTTAGCGGGAGCGTGCCCTACTTACAGGGATATGCTGCATCAAAGCGTATCTTATATAATTATAGTCCTTCACTACGACAAAGGGCGAGGTTAGCGAGAGCGTGCCCCACTCACAGGTCTATATGGCATCAGAGCGAAGATCTATAATGTATAGACTTTCACTACGACAAACTAGGTTGGCAAGAGCGCCCCCAATACAGGTCTATACTGCAACAGCACCGGCAACTTTATTCTTCGCCGCCTTCTTTTTCTTTTCTGCAAAAATCAGTACTCTATCCAAAATCCCCAACAAGGAGGGCATGAGGAAGATTACAAAGAAGAGGGAGCATACGGCGCCTCTTCCGATCAACTTTCCCAGCTGTCCGATGGCCGGAACGGAGGAGATAAAGGAAATCACATAGCCTACCACCGCAAGGATGGTTCCGGAAACAAAGAGGGAGGATAGGCTCTTTTCAATGGAGGCAATAATGGCTTCCTTTCTGCTCTTTTTCTCTCTTTCTTCCTTGAAGTGATCCAAGGTCAAAATGGCGTAGTCCACTGTTGCTCCCAGCTGAATACTGGACACGATAACATAGCCGATAAAAATCATATTGGTGCCTTCCAGGAAGGAGAAGGACATATTGCTCATAATGGCCAGTTCGATAGGAATCATGGCCACTATGGCAAAGAGTACCGACTTAAAGGAAAGCATTACCACCAGGAAAATGATAATCATGGATAGGGTATTTACTTTGGCATTGTCTGCTCGAAGAATATTTTCCATATCCATAGTTGCAGTGGTATCCCCCACCAGATAACTGTCTTCTCCGGTGTAAACCTTTAAAATCTGTCGAATGGTGGTTACCGCCTTATAAGACTCCTGACTTTCTCCGGGAAGATTTAGGGTAATAACCATTCTGCTGTAGCCGTCTTTTCTGACTAAATCTAAAGAGGACTTCGGTACCATAAACTCCGGTACTCCCTCCGGTAACAACGCACTTAAGGACTGCACATTTTCCACGTAAGGAAGGGAAGTTAAAAGATTTCCCAATGCCTTCTCTCTGTCGTTTCTTCCCTCCGGATAAATGGCAACCAAGAGATTTTCTTCTCCGAAAACTCCGTTGATTTCTTCTTCCATTTCAGAAATCTTTGTACCTTCTCCCTTTACCACCGCACCATTACTAAAGCGGAAGTCATTCATCCCCTGCATAATGTTCAAGGGATAAACTAAAATAAGGGTGAGAATCAAAACAAGGGGGCTAAGTTTATAAGCAAGCTTTGCCAATGGCTTAAAGGAGGGCACAAAGGGCTTATGTCTGGTCTTTTCCACAAAGTTCCACATCCTAAGCAAAAGAGCCGGCATAAAGAAGATAACGGTTAAAAGACTGAATACCACACCCTTTGCCAGCACGATTCCCATATCCTTACCGATGCCGAAGCTCATGACACATAGGGCCAAAAAACCTCCTACAGTGGTTAGAGAAGATGCTAAAATCGTGCTTAAGGACTTCCCTACCGCATAAGATAGAGCTTTTTCCTTATCCATTCCCTTTTCTAAGCCTGTCTCAAAACTATGTAGTAAAAAGATGGCATAGTCCATGGAAACCGCAATCTGTAAAATTGCCGCTACATTGTTGGTGACAAAGGACACCTGCCCCAGAAACACATTGGTGCCCCGATTTAGTCCCACCGCCAGCAAAATGGTAATCAGGAATAAGAAGGGCTCTCCGTAGGAATTGGTCATCACAATCAGAATCAGGAAAATGAAGCCAAGGCCCAAGCCTAAAATCAAGCCCATTTGGCTACTCACCTGTTCCTGCACCGTCTTACTTTGTACGGCAAGGCCTGCATACACCGCCTTGTCTCCTAAAAGGCTTTCGATTTCCGTAAGAGCCTTCTTGGTTTCCGTATCGCTATCTCCCTTTACAAAAACCACATGAAATAAGGCATTTCCATCCTTATAATCTAAATCCTTTTCCTTCTCCTTTTCTTCCATAAATTCAGGAGCATAGGCACTTTTGGAGCCTGTGGAAAAACTTACCCGGTCCACTCCGGGAATATGCTCAATCTGCTCTTTATAAGAAAGGGCTTCTCCCATGGAAACGTCCTTCAGCATGATTCTTGCTGTCCCGGGATAGCCGAAGCTGTCCTCCATTTTATGAATTCCTTGCTGCGTCAGAGAAGACTCCGGAAGATACTTACTTAAGTCGTAATTTACCTGCACAAAGAGGCAAAGAATCAGGGAAATGCCTAAGAGTCCCCAGAAAACACGACTGATTTTTTCTCTATATTTTACTATAAAATCTGCACATTTTTCGCTTATACTCATTTACTTCCCTCCTTTGAAAATAGAGGTGATTCCTTTCCATACCTTATGCGCCACCTGTCCCAGTCTGTCCCAGAGGCTAGGCTCTTTCGTTTCTTTAGTCTTTACTTTTTCTTCCTTTACTTCTTTGATTTCTTCGGTACGTAAGGTTACAGCCACATCCACAATATTGTCATTTTCGGAAGGCATTAAGGACTCAATGGGTCTGTTTGGATCAATTTCCAAAACTGAAGACTTTTCTCCTACATTTTCATCCCACTTCTTCTCTACAAGAGCTTCCAGCTCTCCCTTGGCATTACGAACAGCCCCGGTGGAGTCCAGTACAGCCTCTCCGTTTTTCAGCATTTTATCGGTAGCATTTAAATTATTTTCAATGGAAGTATAAGCCTCCTCTCTCTTGCTCCGAAGGTAAGCATCCTGCTCCTGCAGGCTTCCCCGTAAATCCTCCATGGTTTTCTGGCTATTTTCTAAAAGGGTGTTTAAGTTTCTTCCTGTTTCCTCCCCCTTCTCCGCAAAGCTTTTCAAGGTCTCCTGTAATCTCTTCACATCCTCAATGTTGTCTTCCAAGACGGAAAGGCTCTCCTTGGAATTTGTTAATCCGGAATGGGCATTGGAGGAAAATTCCTTCAATGCCGGATTTAACTTTTCCATGGCAAGCTTCTGCATCTCCGCCTCTGTACCGGCCTCCTCTGCCTGCATAGAAATATATTCCTGCACCATAGCCATAATCTGATCCTTTAAGGGAGAGCCCTCCAGCTTAGCCGATAAGTTCGCTAAGCTGTTCTGCACAGTCCCCTGCTTCTTAGCGGAAAGCAATGCCTCTACCTGACTAAGGCTTTGTTGCGCCTTATCAATCTCTGTCTGACTTGGAACATCTCCTCGAAGAGCCACCAAAGAATCCTCCAGTTCCAGCATGGCATTTTGCAAACGGTTCATATTGCTTTGGCTTTCGCTGATATTGTTCTTGGCATCCCGGCTCAGTCCGTTAAAGTCCTCCACATTTCCCGTAAGGGGGCTAATGCTGTTATTTACCGTCTCCATATCCTGATAGATTTGGTCTCTACTGTTTTGATAAGCTCTTCCTTCTTCCTGTGTCTTCCGAAGAAGAGCTTCGCTGTTATTGATATTTTTCCGCATTGCTTCCAAGGACTTCTGAGAAGCATCCAAGGAATCCAGAAGACTGTTTCCGGCATCCTTTAGGGCATGGTAGGAGTCCTCCGACTCTTCCTTTGCCTCTCGTAAATCTGTGATTTTGTCCACCTGTGAAGAACGAAGGGGTGCCATCTGAAATTGTAAGCCGGAAAAGCTGAAGGAGTTACTTCCCACCTCAATGGTAAAGTCGTCTTCCTCTCCGGGAAGAAGGACAAAAATCACTTCCTTCTTCTCTCCCAGGGATACTACCTGAGCCTTCTCCGCCTTTAGGGATAAAATGTCCTCCGCATTAAAGCTGCTTCTGGCCATCATCACATAGTTTTTCGCCGCATAATCCTGAGCATTGGGATTCTTTGTAAACTGCACATGAATTTTCACCAAACCCTTCTCTCCCGCAAGGGTTTCCGGCTGTACCTCTAACCCGTTTAACTCATAGCGAATCTGAATACTCCAAGGCAAGAGACTATAGGGTTCTGCAGTTTCTCCCTCCAAAAAGAGAGAATCCACATTTCCCTTGGACAGATCCAAGGTATGCTGATTTCCATTGGACTGCACCGCTACACTGTTGCTAAGGTTTTTTACATTTTCATAAGTTCCGTAATCTGTAAGACTGGAATAGCCCTTGGTTTCATACTCTCTTACCAAAGAGCCCTGCTTGAATTCCCCGGTGGGGCTTAATAAGGCATAGTAATTCTCATGATAGCGGGGCTTTTGTACCTCTGCCAAAGCTGACATGGACAGGGCAAGTACCTGACTTAAACAAAGAGCAATACAAACTGCTCTTTTCCATTGCTTATTCCTTTCACTGCTCCTTTGCTTAGCATTTCGAGTATTCTTCTGATTGTCATTCTGATTACCGTTTTGATGGTTTACTATTGCTCTATTGTAAATTTTCTGATTTTTCATGATTGTACCCTCCTTGTTCTATAAAATTCCTACTCTACTTTTGTCTTTAAAACTGTTCTTCTTTCATGACAGTTTTTAAGACAAGTCTCCATACTTTTGCTCATACTGTCTTCAAGACTGCTTCCTATGCTATCTGTCCATACTGTTTTCAATACTCTTTTCTTTGTTTTTCTCCTTTTTTTGCTATACTAAAAGCTAAGTCATGAACAACAGTAGATATCCTAAGCATTTTTCAAAGGAAAAAAAACGGTCAATATAGGACAAATGTGGTATAAAAATGAAAAAACAAGAATGTAGAGAGAGAACCCAAAGACAGTTGGCGGAAGCCTTGGAATTTTATTTACAAAAAAAGCCCCTGGAAAAGATTACGGTTCGGGAGCTGATTGAGAAGGTCGGTATCAATCGAAAGACCTTTTATTATTATTTTCCGGATATTCACGGACTTCTGGAGTGGATGGTAACACAAGAAAGCCAAAGATTAATTTTTGAAATTCAGAATCAGGAGGACTATGAAAATTCCCTTTCCCTGGTTTTTGATTCCATTGAGAAGAACCGTCATTTTGTAAACTGCGTTTATGATTCCATGGGTAGGGATGCTCTGGTTCGCTTCTTAAATAAGGACTTTCGTAAGGTCATTTCCTGGGCCATGGAAAAGGGTATGGAGGATGTCTTACAGAGGAATGGGGGGAAAATAACGGAAGCTTCCAATCCTTTGAGCATTGAGCAGAAGTTTTTGGATACTTTGGTAGACAGCTATATCGCCAGCATTGCACAAATCCTGCTCCTTTATCTTCAAAAAAAATCCCCCTTTAATAAGCAGGAATGTATTCGATTTATCTTGCGGTACCTGCAATCCACTATGCCGGCGGCATTGGAGGAATTTGCACGATAAAAAGGGATTATAAAATAAAATCATATATTTTCCACGCAATATAGGTCTGAATCGGGATACACCGCTAGCTTCGCCTCTTTTTCCTAAAGAATATTCAGTAATGGAACGCATTCTATTTATTTATTTATTTATTATACCGATATTACTATAGATGAAATAGCATGCAAAAACCGCATGAAATTGTTTAAAAGAAAGGGAGATGGGTTAAGAGGTAAAACTATGACAGTAACTGAAATGGCGAATTATGCCCTTAAAAAACAGGATTATGAAAAAGCCACTTCTAAACAAGGCTCTTCCGATAGCGATGGGAATCAATCTATTTCCGACTTGGAACGCTCCTATCGAAATGCAGAAGCTACCGGTGGAGACAGATGGTTGTGTGATTGGAACCCCGATGTGGAGCCGAAGCATATTGTACCTTTAAGTAAAGATATTGAAGATTTAGTGAAACACCAAATCAGAGAAAGATATTTAAAGGAACAGGGAGGAAGCTCCTTCGAGAAAGTCCATAGTTATAACGAAAAATACAAGGCCTATGCAAAGACCAGAAACGGCCCGGAAAGAATGTCCGTTCTTTATACCATAGAGGAGTTAAAGTTTTCAGAAATGGATAAAATCATGGGATATATTAAAAGTAAGGTTCCTGGATGGCATCATCCTAAGCCCTATGATCCGGCTATTGTGCAGGAGTACATTAATCAGGAAGAAGGAAAAGACAATAAGGATATTAATATTTCCGTATAAAATGTAAGTTTTACGAGATAAAAGAATCCCTAAAATCAAGCGGTATGATTTCATGTCTGCCTGGTTTTGGGGATTCTTTGGTATCTACAAAAGTGCCTACCTCTTCTTTATTTAAGTCTCTATTTTCGGAAGCATAATCCTTGCTGCCTTTTTATGTATTTCGATACTGCCTGCTTTATAAGCGCCTCCGAATTCTCCGTCCAAGGTCCATTCCACCGGCTTTTCCCCCTGAAACTCCAAATAATGGGTTTTGAAAAAGCTCACATAGGGATGATCTTCCGGAATATCTCCCCGAAGCAGGGTTCCTGCAATCTCTCCCAGCTCACCGATATTTTTCGGAGAGCGAATCAGTAAAACCTCAAATTCTCCATCCGCCAAATCTATATTCATCTTCTCCTGAAGGTTCTGTCCCGGTAGCCCTGAAAAACCTGCCACGGAATAAGCGTTGGAAACGGCTCCGAAAATATACTCTCCCTCTTCGGAAAAATTTTCAGCAGAAATTTTTAGCGGAATACTCTGACTCATATTTTCCGGTAAGGTACGAAGGGATTCCAGCAAATACGCCAAATGTCCCAAATTGTTTTTTAATTCCTGGTCTGTCCCGTAACTCACCTTGGTAAAGGCTCCAAAGGCTGCAATATAGTTAAAAAATCTCCCCTGAAGATTCCCCACATCATAAGAAAAACGCTCTCCTTCCACCATAGCTCGAAGATTCTCCTCTAAATCCTTGGGAATCCCTAAAGAATGGGCGAAGTCATTAGTGGAGCCGCAGGGAATATAGCCCATGGGAATATCCAGCTTCTCTTTCAGAATGGCATTCATAAGATAATGTAGAGTTCCGTCTCCTCCTGCGCAAACTATCAAGTCGAAATCTTTACCCAGTTTTTTTATCAGCTCTTCCGTTCGTAAGTTCTTATGCTTGGGAAGAATAGGAAAGACCGTTACGATACAGCCTAATAAAGAAAGACCTTCTACCACCCGATAGCAAAGCTCCTTTCCCTTCCCCTGTCCACTCTGTGCATTCATTAAAAGCAATACTTTTTTCATAAGAATTTCCTCTTTTTTTGAGCGTTCTATAGCTTGAATCATACCATCTTGTTCTATAAAATTTAAAAAGACTTCTAACCTGACTTCGGAGGTGTTTCTTGTTTACTTTGATATGATATCCTACTCCTGATTCACATATATTTTACTATAAAAAAAGAGGAATACATATTGGATATGCTTCCTCTCTTCCTTCTTTTATTATGCGGTCTTCTTAGCCGCAGGACCTAAGTCCTTCATCTTCTGTTCTAAGCGAGCTTCCTTTTCCTTCGCCTTAGCCTGGAAGTCCTTAAAGGTATTCTCTTCTACAACACCTACGAAAACTTCCTGATAGTCTGAACTACCCTTTTCCTGAATCCGCAATACATAGCAATCGGAAAGTCCATAAAGTGTTCCCTCTTCTTCAGCATTTCGGAACTCTTCCTCGGGAATAAAGCTAAACTGCTCTCCGTCCTTTACAGTCTTCTTCCATAAACGATTGCGAACACCCTTGTCCTCATCCTGTAGGTAGGTGTTCTTGTAAGCTACAACTTCCACCTCACCCTTGCCGGATACGGAGAATACCGGATTCTCATGGACAATGTAAGCTACTCTGGCAGATTTGCTGACAGGATCGTTTACCTTTCCTTCCACATATTCTACATGAAGCTGTAACTGCTCCTTCGCAAAAGCCGAGAAAGAAAATAATAAAATGCCCAGTAGGCACATCATTAACAATGAAACTCTTTTTAACATAGAGAAAACACCCCTCACAATGAAAAATAAAGCCGGTATCTCACCGGCTTTATCAGTATATCCGTTTTTCGTTATCATGACAATCCACAGGGGAAAAGATACAGAGTTTTGTAAAACTTTCGTAAGAACTTGGAATCTTGAAATGTTCTTCACGAATTCAAGAGATTCTAATTCTTGAATCGTCCATTATACCTTAAGCTTTTTGAGTCCCCAGAGGCATGGACATATTTCTGTTCTGTAAAAGAAGGAACAGAGAGTATCCGATAAAAATTGCTAAGGTATACAAGACTAAATCATTAACATCCACCACATAAATCGGGGAATGGAATAGTATATTCAAAAGAAGCTGAATACATTCAATACCAAATCCAATCAATACCGCATAAAGAAGTACCTTCTTTTTCTCCTTCACTACGGAAAAGAGAAGTCCCGGTAAGGGAAGAAATGATACTACAATTATAAGATTGGATAGCATGTTGTATCTCAAAAACAAGAACGGATTCAACTCAATATTCTGAAGGATCTGCGGGATGGATAAATACCTATGGCTTATGCTATGAGGAATAAGATAAATCAGCACAAGCAATGCCATATAGCCAATCAATCCCCAGCGATGTTCGGAGCTATACGCTCTCCTCAGAGAAATAAAGTAAATCAGTCCAATTACCAAAGCCAAAATGAATACTCTACTATAAGAATATTGCAAAAGGAAACTAATCATAAGAATCACCCCTTTCAAATTTGTGGAAATAGATTGGAGATGTCCTTCCTTCCAAAATATAATCCAAACTTTCAATGCCTTCTCAATGAAGACAATGGTCTGCCGTACTTTTCACCCGTATGCTATTGTCTATTGTGTTAGGTTTTAGCACTTAACTAAAAAAATAGCAATATAATTAAGCTTTCTAAAATATTAAATCTTTATTGACCTAAATCTCCAAGAAAAGTCACTTAATGAAAATGTTTCTACTAAAAGAAAAGATGAGGGAACCTTGTCCCTCATCTTTTTTCATTTTAATCTATTTTTTATACTTGCTATTACTCCAACACTATCTTCATAAAACTCTTCTTTCCCTTCTGGAGCAATGGTTCATTCTCCAGTTCGGAAAGGGATAGCTGTCTTCCGATATCCGTAATCTTCTCTCCGGCAAAGCTTACGCCGCCCTGCTGCACATTTCTTCTGGCTTCTCCCTTGGAGGGTGCCAAACCGCTCACTACCAAAAGGTTCAAGATGTCGATTCCCTCAGGATACTCTGCCTTCTTTAGGACGCACTTCGGGGTATTTGCTGAATTTCCGCCTCCTGCAAACAAGGACTTGGCTGCTTCCTCCGCCTTCTTAGCTTCCTCCGCACCATGTACCAGCTCTGTCAAATGGTAAGCCAAGATTTCCTTAGCTTTATTCAGCCCTGCTCCTTCCCAGGCATCCATCTTCTTGATTTCTTCCATCGGAATGAAGGTCAGGAGGCGAAGACATTTTCCCACATCCGCATCATCCACATTTCTCCAATACTGGTAGAAGTCGTAGGGACTGGTCTTTGCTGCATCCAGCCAAACCGCACCGCTGGCGGTCTTTCCCATCTTCTTTCCTTCCTTATTGGTGAGAAGGGTGATGGTCATGGCGTGGGCATCCTTTCCCAGCTTCTTACGAATCAGCTCTGTTCCTGCCAGCATGTTGGACCACTGGTCATCTCCGCCGAACTCCATGTTACAGCCGTAATCCTCGTAGAGACGGTAAAAATCGTAGCCCTGCATCAGCATATAGGAAAACTCGAAGAAGGAAAGTCCCTGAGAAAGACGGTTCACATAACATCTGGCTCTCAGCATTTCATTTACGGAAAAATGAGGACCCACCTCTCGCAAGAACTCCATAAAGTTCATATCTCTAAGCCAATCTGCATTATTTACCATCAGTGCCTTCCCCTCGGAGAAGTCAATAAAACGGCTCATCTGCTTCTTAAAGCAGGCACAGTTATGGTCAATCATTTCGGTGGTCATCATTTGCCGCATATCAGAACGCCCGGAGGGATCTCCGATCATACCGGTTCCGCCTCCAACGAGGGCGATAGGCTTATTGCCTGCTGCCTGTAAACGCTTCATTAGGCACAATGCCATAAAGTGTCCTACATGAAGGGAATCCGCAGTGGGGTCAAAACCGATATAAAAGATTGCCTTTCCTTCATTGACCATTTTTCGGATTTCTTCTTCATTTGTAACCTGGGCAATCAATCCTCTCTCTTGTAATTCTTCGTAAACTCCCATACTGCTTCCTTCCTTTTCTTCCCTCAAAAATCAAACTGTTCTTGCGTGCTGTATTAATACTTGGTTTGCTGCTCGTACTCGTAGACATTAGAGATTAGACGAACCGTATCCTCCCAGCCGATACAGGGGTCGGTAATGGACTTTCCGAAGATATGTTCCTCCACCTTACAAGCGCCCTCAATCAGATAGGACTCCACCATCAGACCCTTCACAAAGTTGGCCAGCTCCTGAGAGTACTTTCTGGAATGCATGATTTCCTGGGCAATACGAAGCTGCTCTCTATGCTTTTTTCCGGAATTACAGTGGTTGGTATCCACTACCGCCGCAGGATTCACCAGATTCCGCTCCTCATAAAGAGAATGTAAAAGCTTTAAGTCTTCATAGTGGTAGTTCTGCACCATCTCCCCATGCTTATTCTGTAAGCCTCGCATAATGGCATGAGTATAGGGATTTCCGGAGGACTTTACTTCCCATTCCCGGAAAATGAATTCATGGCCATGCTGTCCTGCATAGATGGAGTTTAACATTACCCCTAAGTCTCCTGAGGTCGGATTCTTCATGCCGCAGGGAACATCCACCC
Organism: uncultured Oribacterium sp.; assembly: GCA_963545375.1. Classification (GTDB taxonomy): domain Bacteria; phylum Bacillota; class Clostridia; order Lachnospirales; family Lachnospiraceae; genus Oribacterium. The sequence continues at coordinate 21,008 of CAUUJL010000002.1, read as the reverse complement.
CGGATGCCACCAAACGATGCTGCTGGTTTTCCACGGAACGGGCTCCCACCGCAATATAAGACATCATATCGGATAAATAAGACAGGTTATCCGGATAAAGCATCTCATCCGCAGTACTGAAGCCTGTTTCCTCTAAAACTCTCATGTGGAGCTTTCGAATCGCAAAAATGCCTTCGATAAGGTTAGAGTGTTTTTCCGGATCCGGCTGATGCAACATTCCTTTATAGCCTTCTCCTGTGGTTCTCGGTTTATTGGTATAGATGCGGGGAACAATAAGAATCTTGTCCTCCACTTCCTTCGCTACTTCCTTTAATTTATGACAGTATTCCAGTACAGGATCCTCATGGTCTGCGGAACAGGGACCGATCACCAGTAAAAACTTGCGACTTTCTCCTGTAAAGATGGCCTTAATTTCCTCATCTCTTTTGGCTTTCTGAGCAATCAGCTCGGAAGACAACGGATACTGTTCCTTTACCTCTGATGCAGAGGGTAACTTATGAATGAATTCTAATCCCATACTTTCTCCTTTCTTTTCTGCTAAAGTATAAAGGAAGTTGAAAAAAAGTGCAAGAAAAGAGGATGCCCGGCATGGGGCATCCTCTTTGGCTTATATCCTAGCCGATCAATATCGCTTTCTTTAGCAAGTCTCCCGGAATGCTTGATTCAGGAAAACTTTTTTACAGGGCATCCTCAATAACTTTCTTCAAAGTATCCGCAGAGTGCTGTAAGGCATCCTGCTCTTCCTGGCTTAATCCGATGGGAACCACTCTCTCCACTCCCGCTCTTCCAACAATTGCAGGAACGGAAAGGGAAACATCGGAAATGCCGTACTCTCCGTGCTGCATACTGGAAACCGGAAGAATAGACTTTTCGTCACGAATAATAGCCTCACAAATTCTTCGAACAGACATGGCAATACCGTAGTAGGTAGCCTTCTTCTTTTCGATGATTTCGTAGGCACTGTTCTTTACATTTTCCGCAATGCGTCTCATGGACTCATCATGCTCGATATGTCCCCGAAGCTCACAGAAATCGTTCAAAGGAATACCGGATACATTGGCACTGCTCCAAGCCGCAATCTCACTGTCTCCATGCTCTCCGATAATGAAGGCATGCACGGAACGGTTGTCAATGGAAAGGTGCTCTCCCAAAAGATACTTCAGTCTTGCGGTATCCAATACGGTTCCGGAACCGAATACCCGATTCTCCGGGAAGCCGCTAAGCTTCACAGCCGCATAGGTTAAAATGTCTACAGGGTTTGCTACAATCAGAAGAATTCCCTCATAATTTCTCTTGGCAATCTCCGGAATAATGGTCTTAAAAATCCCCACATTCTTCTTTACCAGATCCAAACGGGTTTCTCCCGGCTTCTGTCCTGCTCCTGCCGTAATGACAAGAATGGAGCAATCCATAAGATCATCATAGTCTCCGGCATAAATCTTCATTGGCTTTGCAAAGGGAAGTCCGTGACTGATATCCAGTGCTTCTCCCTCCGCCTTCGCCCGATCCGCATCATTTAAAACCATTTCGGAAAAAAGTCCGCTTTGCATTAAGGCAAAGGCAGAGCTTGCTCCTACGAATCCACAACCGATAACCCCTACTTTTCTCTCTTGAATATTCATTTTGCATCCTTTCCGGGAATTCTTCCCCCATTCCTTAAAAGCTTTGGACAAGAGTAGTATAGACTAATCCCTAGTTATTATCTAGGAATTATTGCATTTTATACATACCTTCCCTTACTATTTCGACCATATTCAAAGTTTCTTTACTCCGGATTATTAATCCTCTTTGCCTATAAAAGGGGCTGTAAAAATCAAAATAAGAAATAGAATTTTTTACAGCCCCTTTTACCGAAGTTCCTCCTCTTCCAAAAGTCTCCGCTTCTTCTCTAAATACTCCGGAAAACGCTCCAAATAAGAATGCATATCCTTTCCGTTGTCCGTTCTTTCGATTCTACCTTTGGGAAAGAGAATCTTACTGGAAGCTCCTGCCCCTATCCCTAAGACGCTGTGCTTTTCTTCCATCATGAAAATGTTGTAAAGGCACTCCTTCCCTTCCTTGGCAAAGCCGATATTTTCCAGATTCCCCGCCATATTTTTCTGGCGATAAAGGTAGTAGGGCTGTAAATCCAATTTCTCCGCCGTATCCATACTGCAAAGCATCATCCACTCGATTTCCCTTCTCTCCTGTCGCTTCTTTAAGGAAGGCAGATAAGGAATGGAAAATTCTTTGTCCAAGGAAAAGCTTTCCGCCTTTCCCCCTGCCTGATAGATTTCCCGGAAATGATTTTCCTCCGCCTTCAGTCTGGCGGCTCGTTTTACCGCCAGGGAATGTACGGTTAAGCTATCCGGAGCAAGGCGTAAAATCTCGGAAAGGCTTTCCTCCACCTGCTGCAAATGCTCTCCCGGCAAGCCTAAGATTAAGTCCATGTTAATGTTGTCAAAGCCTAATTCCCTTGCCAAGGCATACTTTTCCTTTACTTCTTCCACGGAATGTTTTCTGCCGATAATATCCAGACTTTCCTGATGGAAACTTTGGGGGTTAATGGAAATTCTATCTACAGAAAAATCCTGCAAAAGCTGTAGCTTTTCCCGATTAATGGAATCCGGTCTCCCCGCCTCCACCGTATATTCTATGGCGCCCTTTCCCTTGGAAAAACAATGTTTCTCCACTAAGGAAAGCAGGATTTCCAAATCCTTTTCTGTTAAGGCTGTGGGAGTTCCGCCGCCAATATAAATGCTTTGGAGCTGTTTTCCTCTTTTCTCTCCCATTTCCCGCAGCACAAAAAGCATTTCCTCCTCCAAAAGCGAAAGGTACTTCGGCATCCTCTCGGAAAAGCTTCCCATGGGCATGGAAAGGAAGGAGCAGTAGGCACAACGGGTTGGGCAGAAGGGAATATTGATATAAAGACTGTAACCTTCGCTAATGCTTTTTCCATAGGCCTTTTCCGCCCTTTGTAAAATGCTTTCCTCCTGCAAGGAAATCTTATACAAAAGCTCCGCCTTCTCTCCCTCCAGGCGATATTCCTCTTTGAGAGCAGGGAACAAAAGCTCGGGACTCTGTCCCTTTTCTTCCCGCATTTTCCGGCAAAGTCCTACAGGACGAATGCCGGTTAAGTCTCCCCAAGGCAGGCTTCTTCCGCTTTGTTTTTCCAAAATATCATAAAGATAAGCTTTTAAAATGGACTTATCCTTTCCCCTATCTCCGGTAAATCTAAGCTCTTCTCCGGTGATTTCCAGAGAAAAGAGGAACAGAGAAGGGTCGAGAATCCCCTCCTCTGTTAAAATGCGATTTTTCTTTTCTTCCGGCTTATGCTTTAAGCTCTTTTTATTTACCTCTGTGGGCTGTCCCACTTCCTTCGCCCGCTTAAAGGCATTCTTCTCCTCCTGGGTAGTTTCCATCAGGCGAATCCCCTGACTGCTATGAATCTGGAAATCTTCCCCGGGATAAAAGGCCTTACAAAGCTCTCGGATGTCTGCTTCAAAGGGCAGAACCTTATCTCCTAAAAATAATTGAATCACAAAATCCTCTTTTACATACTATATAAATTCTAACTGAGAAATCTCTGAAAACTCTTGATGACTATACACTATAGAATTTACTCTACAGAATTCACCCTACAGAATTTACCCTACAGAATTTACCCTACAGAATTCAGCCTACAGAATTTTTAATTGAAAGTCTTCTTTACATTGCTGTCCAAAAGTTTGTTAAAGCCTACCCAACCGTTGGCTTCCTTGGCCTTTCCGGACTTTTCTCCCTGCTCAATAAACTCCCGCATGGTTTCCAGCTTGGCATCCGTATTGTCCGCAAAAGAAAGGAGTAAAGCCTCCATGGTAGCCGGCTTCTTGGGAGAGCCATATTCCAATTCCCCGTGATGGGACAGGATACAGTGTAAAAACTCTGTCTTCACATTCTCCGGAAAATCGGGAATTTCCTGAATTTTTTCCGAAAGCATGGTGTAGCCGATTAAGATGTGCCCTAAAAGCTGTCCCTCATCGGAATAATCATTTTTCGGAAAAGGCGTAAGCTCCTTGGTCTTTCCGATGTCATGGCAAAGAGCCGCGCTTAACAAAATGTCTCTATTGATATCCCCATAGTGTCTTGCATAAAAGTCGCAAAGCTTGGCAACAGACAGGGTATGCTCCAAAAGCCCCCCCACATAGCCGTGGTGTACGGACTTTGCCGCAGAGTGGAAAGAGAAACATTTGTAAAAAGCCTTATCTTCCACAAAAAGCTTCTGTAACAGCTTCTGCAAATATGGGTTTTGTACGGTCTTAATCAGAGCAAAAAGCTCCTTCCCCATTTCCTCCCGGTCATGCTTACTGACCGGTAAAAAATCCTCCGCCGCATAGGTTCCCTCGGAAGCCACCGACAGGCGCTGAATACTCAGCTGATTTACCCCGTTGTAAATGCTGACATTTCCCTCCACGTACACATAGTCCATGGGAGAAAAGTCCGATATTCCCGGAGAATTGGGTTCCCATACCTTGGCATCAATGGTGCCGGTTCTGTCTTGCAAGCAGACATTTAAGTATTCCTTTCCGTTTTTTGTCACCGCTGCATTCTTGGTTTTCACAAGATACACATTATTCACCCGAAGCCCATCTCGGAAATTCTCAATAAAGCGATTTGGGTTAGGAACTCGTTCCATATTTTTTCCTTCCTACCTTGCCTGTATAGGGCAAGAAAGCACTAACTCTACATACTCTTTACCATTATAACGGAGAAGTTCCACGGGAACAACCGCTCCTTCCGCCTGTTCCTGCAAAGTATCCTGAAAAGCCTTGCCGGTGTCAACGCTCTTTCCGTTCAATTTTTTGATAATATCCCCGGGGAGAATTCCAACAGAGTAGGCGGGACTGTCTTCCACCACCTCCGTGACATAAACTCCTTCCGGAATTCCCAGCTCCTGCATGGTCTTGGAACTGTTTTGAATCTTTACGCCGAAATAGGGAAGAATTCCTCCATTGCTGAGTCGTTCCAGACTTTCTAAAGCATCCGATATTCCGATAATCTGTCTTCCTGCTTTTCTGTCCTCCGCCTCTGTGTAGAAGCCTACCCATTCTCCCTTTGTGTTTAAAACAAAGGCAGTGCTGTTTTCTTCACCGGAGAACTGCATCTTGATTTCTTCCCAAACCCTATCCTCCGAAGCCTTGTCATAAGATAAAGCACCAATGGTGCTTAAAGCCGAGGAATAGGCCTGTCCCAAGGGAGAGCCTAAAAGCAGTACCGTATCTCCCTTTTGCAGAAGTCTGGAATTTCCTCTGGGCATTTCTTGAATTTTCTCCCATTCCTTATCCGTTAGGGAAGAAAGCTCTGCGGTAAGAACCACCCATCGATCCCTGCCGCTTTTTCCCCGTAGAGTAGCCGGAAGCTTCTTTTCCCGATTAAAGGTGACCTCGTAGCCTGCCCCGGCCTTGGCCTCTCCCAGAAAGAGAATTACCGCCTCTTCTTTGGTCTTTTTTAAAATCACCCCGGTACAATGCTGGTTTGCTTCACTGAGAGAATCTTCTCCGGGAGTATGAATACTGACCTCTACCAAGGATTTTTCCCCTTCGGAAATCAGCGTTTTGGCATTGGACATCAGACTGTCATAGCTGGAAACGGAGAAATCAAACTTTTGAAGCTCTGACTGTACTACATCCTCAATGGCCTCGGTTTCCGCCACACTTTCCGATGCCGCTTCAGAACTTTCTTCCACCAGGGCAATGCTTTCCTTCGGTTGCTCTCTTTCTCCTTGGGAAAGGCGCTTTCCCATAAAAAAGAAGGAAAAGGCCGCTGCTGCACCAAAAAGTCCTCCGGAAAGCAAAATCAATACAGCCTTCTTCAGCCTCTTTTTCCATTTTCCCTTAGGACCTACGATTTTCTCTCGAATAAAATGTTCTTCCATCTTGCGTTCCTCTAAAGCCCTGCTGCCTTACTCTTCCACCCGTTCCACTGCGGGAAGCGAAAAGCTGAATTCCGTCCCCACTCCTTCTGTGGAAACACAGTCAATATTTTCCCCGTGGGCGGTGATAATACTTTTTACAATGGCCAGTCCCAAGCCGGTACCGGCTTTATCCTTTCCTCTGGAAATGTCCGTCTTATAAAAACGCTCCCAAATCTTCCCCAAATCCTTCTTGGGAATTCCGATGCCCTGATCCTTAATGCCCACCAGCACCTTCGTGCCTTTTTGCTCCGTCCGAATCTGAATCTCCGAATCCTCCTTGGAGAATTTTACCGCATTGTCCAAAAGATTGTAAAAGACCTGCTGTATCTTCGGATAATCCCCATTGACCATCTGTTTTTTCTCTGCAAATACCAGAGAAAATCCCAGCTTTTTCTTCTGACACTGCATTTCAAAGCTGGCACATACCTCTCGAATCATTCGGTTTAGATCAAAGTTACTCCGATTCAAGGAGCTTCCCTGATCCAGCTTGTTTAAACTCAGCATAGACTGAGTCAGTTTACTCAGGCGCTCCGTCTCGGAAATCAGCCGAAGCAAATATTTTTCCTCCGCCTCCTTGGGGATAGTTCCATCCAGCATAGCCTCCAAATAGCCCTTTATAGAGGTTAGCGGGGAGCGAAAGTCGTGGGAAACATTGGCAATAAACTGCCTTTGGTAGTCATCGGATTTTTGAATTTCCTCCGCCATAAAATTCAGAGTATCCGCAAGGTAGGACATTTCATCCCCTCCGCCGACGGAAATCCGATACAAATATTCTCCTGCGGCATAGTGTACCGCTCCTGCCGTAATTTTCCCCAAGGGCTGATAAACCCAAAAATAAAAAACGAAAAAAATGGAAAGAGACAGGACTGCTACAGCCAGAAAGCCTCTATAGAAAATGCTGAGCAGCATGGCTTTTTCCTGCTCTATTCCCGCTACGGATTTATGCAAAATCAGGTAGGCCAGATTTTGGTAATTTCTCTGAATCGGAGCCTGGGCCAAGATATGTTCCTCGGGCAACAAACCGTGGAGATTGCCCCGGAAAGCAATTTTACCGCCATTTTCCGTAGGATCAAAATCGCCCACAGTCTTTCCACTCAGATTATCCTTCCCCTTATGCTGTAGAATTTTCCCGTCCTTATCCACCAAGGTCCATTCCACGTTGCTTCTATGGATGTTTCCTTCCATCTCCTTACTGAGTCTATCCAGAGAAAGGGCTCCGTTTTCCTCTTTGGAATAGTAGTTGGCAAGCCTGGTAGCCTCACTATAAAGCTCCTGTCCCTCTCTTTGGTATAGATTCTGCCCGATAGCCTTTTCTCCGTAAAAATAAAGGAAAAGAAAGCCAAAGAGAAAAAACAGCAGGTAGGTGATGATAAATTTGATAAATAATCGTTTTCCCAAATTCCCTCCTGCCTTATTCTATCTATCCGACCTAAACTTATTCCTGCAATATCCATCCCGGCCTAAGCTCGCCCTACGATTCCTGTAATATCCATCCCTGTCTAAGCTATGTTTTACGGTCTTTATCCTAATCTGAACTTGTAGCCGATGCCCCAAACCGTGGAAATCTCCCACTCTTCCACCTGGGGAAGCTTCTCCCGAAGCCTCTTGATATGCACATCCACCGTCCGGGAATCCCCGGCAAACTCATAGCCCCAAATGTGATCCAAGAGCTGCTCTCTGGTAAAAACCTGGTTGGGGGAGCTGGCTAAGAAATACAAAAGCTCCAGTTCTTTTGGGGGCATATCAATAGCCTTTCCTTTATAATGCACCGCATAATTACTTAGGTTAATTACCAAGTCTTCGTAGGCGATGTATTTGCCCTTTCGTAAAAGGTCTTCTCCCCCTTCCTTTTCCTTTTCTTCCTCCAAAGGTGGCGAAAAGACATGCTGGCTTCTTCGTAAAACCGCCTTCACTCTGGCTACCAGCTCCTTGGTATCAAAGGGCTTTAGCATATAGTCGTCCGCTCCAAGCTCTAAGCCCAGCACCTTATCAAAGGTCTCTCCCTTTGCGGAAAGCATGATAATGGGCACATTGGAGCTTGTGCGTATCCTTCTGCAAACCTCGTAGCCATCAATTCCCGGAAGCATCAGGTCTAAAATAATCAGTGCCACCGGCTCTTTTTCCAAACTTTTCAAGGCTTCTTCCCCGTCTTCACAGATTCGGGTATCGTAGCACTCCTTTTCCAGATATAGGGAAACCAGCTCTGCAATGGAGCTGTCATCATCCACAATCAAGATTTTTTGTTTCTCCGCCATGCTTCCTCCTTTCTACTATCTTCCAATATTCAATATTCTAAAATTTTCTAGACCTACTCTTTTCTTCAATCTTTATAGGAACTTAAGCAGCTCCTGCTTTTTCTTCTTTCACCGGCATTTATTTCTTAAAGAAAGCAATACTGACGCCGTCAGAGCCTTCCCCATACTCTCCTAAACGGAAGGATTCGATATGCTTATTCTTTTTCAAGCATTCCTGCACCATCTTTCGAAGGGCTCCGGTACCTCTTCCATGAACGATTCGTACCTGAGGCAGTCTGGCTAAAAAGGCATCATCCAAATATTTATTTAACTCCGGCAACGCATCCGCCGTCATTTTTCCGATTAAGTTAATTTCCGGAGAGATGCCAAGCACCTTTCCTCTTCCGATGGAGGCGACTTTTCCCTGATTCTTTTCCGGCTTTTCCTTTTCCTTATGCTGAATAAATTCCACATCCTTGGCGGAAACCTTGGTGCGAAGCATACCGGCAGTAACGGTGAACATTCCATTTTTATCCGGAAGAGTGGTAACCGTTGCCACCATATCGTGCATGCTTAAAACCCTTACCTTGTCTCCGATGGCCAATTTCTTTAAGGAAATGGTTTGGGAAGGTCCCTTTACCATGGTGGAGGACAGAGCCTCGTCATTTTCCCGCATCTTTTGGTGAAGCTTGGTTCTGGTCTTTTCTCCCTCTAAGGCACTGCTCTTTCCTGCCTCCTGCCGACGTAGTTCCTTTACCACCTGGTCAGCGGTTTCCTTCGCCTCCCGTAAAATCTGAGCAGCCTCTTCTCTGGCTCTTTGCAGGATTTTCTCTCTTCCTTTTTCGATGCCTTTGGTGGATTCTCTGGCACGCTGCTTTAAACTCTCCACCTCCGCCTTGTAGCGCTCGATTTCTTCCTTTTCCCTCTGGGCAAGGCGTTTGGTATTTTCCAAATCCGCAATTACATCTTCAAAATGCAGGTCTTCCTCTCCCAAACGGTTCTTCGCAGAAGCAATGATGTCCTTTCGAAGACCAAGCTTCTCCGCAATGGCAAAGGCATTGGACTTTCCGGGTACACCGATCAAGAGATGATAGGTAGGCCTGAGACTTTCCACATCAAAGGCGCAGGCGGCATTTTCCACTCCCTCAGTAGACAGGGCGTAAAGCTTTACCTCCGCATAGTGGGTGGTAGCCAGGGTTCGTATTCCCTGTTGGAAAAGGTGGTCCAGAATAGCCAATGCCAAAGCCGCTCCCTCTGTAGGATCTGTTCCAGCCCCAAGCTCATCAAAAAGGCAGAGGCAGTCTTCCCTTGCCCCCTGTAAAATCCGCACCGTATTGGTCATGTGGGAGGAGAAGGTGGAGAGACTTTGCTCAATACTTTGCTCATCCCCGATATCTGCATAAATCTCCCGATACACCGTAATGCTGGAGCCTTGGAAAGCCGGAATAAAGAGTCCCGCCTGCCCCATCAGTTGGAACAATCCTAAAGTCTTTAAGCAAACCGTCTTACCACCGGTATTGGGTCCGGTAATCACCAAAAGACTGAAGTCATCTCCCAGGCGGATGCTGATAGGTACCACTTTCTCCTTGGAAATCAGGGGGTGGCGGGCATCCAAAAGTACCGTCTTTCTCTCCTGATTCAAGATAGGCTTTACCCCATCCATCTTATTGGCAAGTTTTGCCTTGGCAAAAACAAAGTCCAAATGACTTAAAATCTTTACATTTTCCCCCAGTTCCTCGGTAAAGGGCGCTAAAGAAAGGGAGAGTCGTAAAAGAATCTTCTCCACTTCCTTTTTCTCTAAAGACAAAAGTTCCCGCATATCATTTTCCAGCTGGACAATGGAGAAGGGCTCCATAAAAAGAGTAGCCCCTGAGCTACTTTCGTCATGAACAATTCCCCGGAAAGCATTTTTATACTCTGCCTTAACAGGAAATACGTGTCTTCCATTTCGAAGGGTTATGACCGGATCCTGCAGCATGGAACGGTTATGCTGTAAAATGCGATTTAACTCCTGATTGATTTTTTCCTCTAAGCCCTTTTCCTTCCTACGCAGCTGGGAAAGCTCCGGACTGGCATCATCCGCCAGCTCCTCTTCGGAAAGAATACAGCGTTGCAGCTCTCTTCGAACTTCATCCAAGGGCGCTAAAGCCTGAAAATACTCCTGCAAAGCATCTTCCCGCTCTTCTCCCTGTTCCTTCGCCTTTTTCGTCTTTTCTAAAATCAGGATAATGTCATAAAGCTCCGGAATGGAAAGGGCTGTGGATAAGGCTAAACGGGAAAAATAGGGGCGGATTTCTTTGATTCCCCGAAAGGAAATGCCACCCCCTAAACGAATACGGTCTTGAGCCGCCTCTGTCTCCGAAAGACTTTGCTCCACCTCTAAAAAGGAAGAAGAAGGCTCCAAGGCCTTCAGCTTCTCCTTACCCAAAGAAGAGTCCGCCTCCTCCACTAATCGGTCTATGATTTTGTAAAACTCCAATGTCTTTAAGACCTTTTGGTTCATTCTATCCCTTTCTACTTTTTACCGAACTTATTCCTTATCCAGCATCAGCTTTGCACAGCCGTAAATTCCCGCATCATTTCCAAGCTTGGCCAGCATAAGCTCCGCCTTCTTATTGAGAATCGGGGTGTGCTCCTCGTAATGCTTCTTAATAATCTGTAAGAGGAAGTCTCCTGCTCGGGAAACGCCTCCACCGATAACGAAAACCTCCGGATCAGCAATCATGGAAACCTGTGCCAAAACAATCCCCAGATAACGCATACTGCATTCTAAACTTGTGCTGGCCAGAATGTCTCCCTCTTTAGCCGCCTCGCAAACAATCTTTGCGGTAAGGGCTTTTCCATAGATACGAAGAGAAGAAGGATCTCTGAACATCCGAAGAAAACGCTCTGCCTCCTTCACAATTCCGGTAGCGGAAGCCACCTGCTCCAGACAGCCCATACCGCCGCAGGCACAACGCTCTCCCTCCACATCCCGCACATGGATGTGTCCGATTTCCGCTCCTGCACCATGAGCTCCGGTAACGATTTTTCCATTCAGAATCAAACCGCCGCCTACGCCGGTTCCCAAAGTTACCATCAGTAAATCCGAGAAACCTCTTCCTCCGCCCTGCCAAAGCTCTCCAAGGGCCGCCACATTGGCATCATTTCCTACTGCACAGGGAATCTTTCCTCCCATCAGCTCTCTCATGATTTTTGCCGGATAAATGTCCTTCCAGCCTAAGTTTACCGCAACAGGCACATGGCCGTCCGGCTCTACCGGTCCGGGAACACCGATTCCGATCCCTGCCACATCCTCATAGGCAATGGTCTTCTCCGCCAAATGCTTCTTTAACTCCTCAGCCACATCCGGAAGAATATACTTTCCCTGCTCCGCCTTTCTGGTGAGTACCTCCCACTTGTCCAACAGTACGCCGTTATAGGTAAAGATACCGCATTTTACGGAAGTTCCCCCTACATCAATGCCTACGCAATATTGATTCATCTTACCCCTCCTCTGTAGCTAGCTACACACCTTACTCTTCTGAATATTTCTAAAAGCACATAGCTGAAGCTTTTTCTATTTTACCCGAATTGCTTCTTCTCTTATTTTACCCGAATAGCCTCTTCCCTGTTTCGATAGGCCAAGAATAAATCCGTTCCTCCGAACTGAATTTTTGACAAAGAACGAATGTATTGCAAACCTTCTTCAGTCTCCCCATTATAACGCAGTCTGCCTTGAAAATCATAAACTTTAAAATATTTCTCTTGATAGAGAATCACCTTGTCCTGACTTAACTCCATGTTGTTGCCCATAAAGTCTATGGGTTTGTCCAGAATTTTCTCTCCGGTCTTTCGGAAAATCAAAAGTCTATAGGGTTTTTCCTGCTTTTTCTTTTTACTTCCGGAAGAGACTTTCGTCTTTTGCTTTTCTTTACCGGGATTCTCTTTGCTTTCTGTAAGGGTACTTCCGCTTGCTACAGGACTTTGTTTCTTTTTCTTCGGGTCTATAGTATTGCCGCCCTTTGCGCCATCTTTACCTCCGGATTTTCCCCCATCCTCCTGAGTCTCGCCTCTTTGATCCGTAAGAACCGCAAGGTAGTTTTGGTCATAGGAAATCATCCGAATCGTTTCCGGAATTTCCACCTTCTTCTTCAGCTCCGGACTGGTTCTTACTTTCGTGGAGAAGAAAGCCAAGCCCCCGTCATAGGCCGCAAAGGATTCCTCATCAGTAAAAAAATGCACTCTTCCTACAATGCCCCCGGAAAAATCATCGGTAAAGCCCCCTACCACTCGGTCAGCACCGGCATTTTTCCCTAAGGAAGAAAAATTATAGTAAACCACTCTGGATTTCACATTGGTCTGTTCCAAATGGGCAAATGCCACACAGAGCTCCGTCCCATCCGGAGATACGGACAAATCCATGGGATAACCGTCCCCCGACATCACCGACTTGATGCCGATGTCCAGATTTTTGCCCTCCCTGGAAAATACCGTGATATAGGTTCCCTGATCCTCCGACAAAAGCGCATAAACCACACCTTTTTCGGAAATCCGTAATTTTTCTATGGTACTGGGGGCTTCCCCCTGCCCGCTAAGTCCCTGGGCAGAAAAAATATACAGCTTGGTACCGCCCTGCTCTCCGATTACCGCATAGTCTCCGGAAACCGAAACCAGAGCTCGTCCCATTTCAAAGGCCTGATCCCAAAGCACCTTTCCCTGGGAAGAAACATATTTCGCCCCGTCCTTACTGATTTTGATTACGCCATCCCTGTAAGGAAAATAGCTATATTCCTCCTCTACACCCTTACTTTCTTCCAGACTGTCCTTCCATAGAAGTTCTTTTTGTCCAAAACGTCTTCTTCCATAAAAGAAAAAGCCTACCGCAAAAAGAAAGAAAAGAATCAACAAAAAAGGAAGCCAAAAGTTTTTCGCAGTTAAAGAAAACGGATTGTCTTCTGCCCTTCTTCCTTCTTCCTGCAGCTCTTCTTCAAGACCTTCTTCCGCCTTACTTCCTATGATGACCCTTTGCTTTAATTTCCTTTTTCTTGATTCTCTTTCCCGATCCGCCAAAGCCTACTCCCTATCTTAACTTAACGGTATCACTGCTCCGGATACATTCCTTTAGCAATATAACTTTGGGATGTATCCCTTTTGCGATACAACTGCTCCGAATATACTCCCTTAGCGATATAATTGTTCCGGATATAAGCCCTTTGCGATACATTCCCGTAAAGCTTCTTCCGCCAACGCACGGTCTTCCTGATAGGTCACACCGAACCAACGGTCATGATCCTCTAAAACCTTTACTCTGGCCTTTCCTTCCTTCATCAGGCAGTCCACCTCTCTGGGCAACAGATATTCAGACTTCGCTTCCTTACCGTATTTCTCCAGCCAGGAAGGGAATTTTTCAATCAGTACATCCAGAAAATGCTCCGGAAGTCCAAACATGTTCATGGAAGCAATAGCATCCTCCTGCAACTCCACAACTTCCTTCTGTTGATTTTCTCCTCGTAAAATGCCGTCTTCCTTCCGCTCAATATTGTAGGTTTCGGAAATGGATTGAAGGTAGCCATCCCCGCTAACCTGACAGATTCCACGATTTACAGAGCCGTACTTGGAAAGGGTATTCACCAAATGATATCCTGCCATACACATTTCCATCATCCCGGAATCCGCTCTATCCGCCTGTAAGAAATCATTGATTAGGCGGAATCCCTCTTTTCCGTAGAAATCATCCGCATTAATCACTCCAAAGGGTCCCTGCACCTGCTTTCTGCACTGCATTAATGCATGGGCTGTTCCCCAGGGTTTTGTACGCCCCTCCGGCACGGAAAATCCCTCAGGCAGTGCAGTGATTTCCTGAAAAACATAGTCCACATCCGCAATCTTTTCGATTCTCTTCCCGATAATTTCCCGGAAGTCTTCCTCAATATCCTTTCGAATCACAAAAACCAGCTTTTCAAAGCCTGCTTCCAAGGCATCATGCACGGAATAATCCATGATAATCTCTCCATGGGGACCGATTTTTGCCAGCTGTTTAATGCCCGCACCGTAACGGGAGCCCAATCCCGCAGCCATGATTACCAACGTTGTTTTCTTTCCCATAAGTCTCTCCCTTCGGGTGGCTATTGTATAAAAAAAGAATGTACTGACTATCCTTTTGCTATCTCTTTTCCTATCCTTTAAAGATAAGGGAAAAATGCCGTTTCGTCCAGTCTTTCTATTGGAATTCTGTAAGCAATTAAGAAAATACGCTCCGATGCAGTACAGGTCTGTAATGGGGGCACGCTCTCGCTATGCTCGCCCTTCGCAGTGAAGGACTGTAAAATTCAAGTGATTCGCGATGATGCAGTACAGGTCTGTAATTGGGGCACGCTCCCGCTAACTTCGCCTTCGTAGCAGTACTAACTTCAAGCTTCGCTTTGCTCGCTTTCAGTAAGTACTGACGGGCTCAGATTGCCCCTATTACAGACCTGTACTGCATCTATCGCTGCTTTTATTGGTTTTTATAGTCCTTCACTTGGTCGGATCGCCGCAAGTACCGACGGGCTCAGATACCTCTTTTTTCAGACCTATACTGCATTGTCGATTCATTTATTGGTTCTTACGATTCTTCACTTAGTCAGTTTGCTGTATGCACCGACAGGCTCAGATTTCACATATTACAGACCTGTACTGCATCTATCGATTTATCTCATAGAACGTTAAAGTCTTCTACCGCTGTTAGCTGAAGATTCTCCATGCGGTTATGAAGTTATTGGCCCACCAGCCGGATAGGCTTCTGTGTACCACACGGCCGTTGGAGGATGATGCGTCGATAACGGATCCGCCTCCGGCATAAATGCCTACGTGTCCTCGTACCACCACAATATCTCCTGCCTGTAATTCTCCCATACTTACCTTCTTAAATCGGCCCGGATTTCTCCAACCGGAGGAGGTCATATAGGAGGTTCCTACTCCTGCCTGATTCAAGCACCAGTACACAAAACCGGAGCAGTCAAAGGAATTTGGTCCTTTGGCTCCCCATACATAGGGGGAACCGATTTTGGAGGAAGCAATGGAAATCAAAGATCCTGCAGAGCCGGAAACGGTTGCACCGCCCACACCGGAAGAAATACTTCCGCCGGACCCGGTATCTCCTCTTCCTGCCGGAGCGGAATTTCCTCCGGCTGCACCGCCTCTATTACCACGGCTTGGTGTCTTCGCCTTTGCTTTTGGCTTCGGCTTAGACTTGGCTGTGCCGGACTGAAGAAGCTGCAAGGTTTTTGCTCCTGCGGTTCCGTCTGTTCCTAAACCGTTCACGGACTGGAAGGCAATAACCGCATCTTTTGTCAGCTCTCCAAAATAGCCGGAAGCTTTATCCTGAGAAAGATAGCCGTATTTTACCAAAAGATTTTGCATATTCTTTACATCATCACTTTGTTCGCCAAGACGCATACCGAAGGGCTTGGCATTTTCAGAATCCATAAGACTTCTGGTATCCGGGCCAAGGTAGCCGTCTACTACCTGATCATTTCTGGACTGGAAGGCACGAATGGCATTTTGCGTACTAAGTCCAAAATTTCCATCCGCCTCTCCGGAAAGATATCCCAACGCAATCAGACGATTCTGGTATTTTTTTACAATCTCACTCTGTTCTCCAAGGGCAATAATATTAGCCTTTACTTCATCAGAGTATAGAAGATTGTAAGTGGTCTGGCCCACTGTTCCGTCTATCGTCAGTTTATTGACTTCCTGCAATTTCTTTACCGCAGTTTCCGTATCCTGATCAAAGGTTCCGTTAATCTGGCCGCTTTCCGTAAGGTATCCCAGGTTATACAAACGGTACTGAATCTTGGTAATATCGTCTCCCTGGAAGCCAAGCTTTGCCGCATAATGGGGAGCGGATTCCGACATCAGAGCATCCCAGGTGTCTACACCGGTAATACCGTCCATTTTCCGTCCTGTCTGTCTTTGGAAATACTGCACCGCCTTGGAGGTGGCATCTCCGTAATAGGTGGTCGGTTCATCCTCCTCCATATAGCCAAGGTTCATCAATCTTTGTTGCAAATCCTTAACAACAGAATTAATTACACCTACGGTAAGATTAACCGGTGCTAAGTCCTCCGCCTGTCCGTCAATGGTAACTCCTTCAATAGAGGGAAGCACATTGGCATTTAAGCCGAGAGCCGCAATGGCCATCACACCTTCCGACTCCGCTTCAGTTGTCAGGACAATATCCGAGGAAGAAACAGCCTGCTCCTCAGCGCCAAGCTTCTTCTCACAAGCAGTAAGCCCCAATAGACCGGCTACTAAGACAAGAGAAAGTCCTCTATGGAATAATTTTGAATTCCGTATATGATCTTGCATATATTTTTGTACCTCTTATTTCTATAGATGAAAACGCTGTTCTATGATACCATAGGCACTGTTCCTATCCTATAAAGAAAATCTTAATTTTGATTAGGAGGAGAGCCGGTAAGGTATAAAAAAACAGTAAAAATCAAGGAAAAGGAAGAAAAGGGCAAGAGGAATAATTTAAGAGTTTTTGGAAGTTCAAGAAACTCTTAAGCAAATAGATAACGAGTTTTGAATAATGTACGGTATTCATTTGCTTCTTTACTAAGCATCACCAAATGTGCTCCGCACATTTTTGTGTAGGACAAAGGTGGCGCAGGCGGGAATGCTAGCATTTCCGACTGCACCGCCTTGTCCTACGCAATACGAAAAGAATGCAAGCATTCTTTCCAGGTGATGCTGAAGCTTTCCTCAATCAACATCCCTTTTCTTTAAAAATTGAAAATCCTGTTTTCATGTTTGTTCTAACATTTCGATATTGCTTTCCCTCCCTAATCCAATCCCATTTATAAAGGAGTACCTATGCGTTTACGTCATATCCCAGGTTCCGAAGATTTTGTAGCAAATTCTCACTATGTTTTGTCAAATCCGGAACAGTACAAGGGAGAGTTTTCTAAAAAGCTCTTTGGAAATTCCAATCCTTTACACATCGAAATCGGTATGGGTAAGGGACAGTTTATCTTTGAAATGGCCAAAAGAAATCCGGAGATTAACTACATCGGCATTGAGCGCTACGACAGCGTTTTACTAAAAGCCATTCAAAGAAGAGAAAAGCAGGAACCGGAGCTTACACTCACCAATCTTTTCTACATCAGTATAGATGCCAGGCTTTTGGCCGATGTCTTTGCGCCTGAGGAAATCGGTAAAATCTACCTGAATTTCTCTGATCCCTGGCCTAAAAAAAGGCAGGCAAACCGCAGACTCAGCAGTCCTGTCTTTTTAAAGATTTACAAGGAAATTCTGGCAAAGGATGCCTTGGTGGAAATGAAAACTGATAATCAGGATCTTTTCACCTATTCCTTGGAAAGCTTGGAGGAATGTCACTGGCAGATCTTAGCGAGTACCAGAGATTTACACCATGATCCTGTACTGAACGAAGGAAATGTTATGACCGAATATGAGGAAAAGTTCTCTTCCAAGGGAAATCCCATTTGCAAGTTTATTGCCAAGCCTTAACTATCACTTTTCAGCATGCTCCTGGCAGCAAGTAATGCAAAATACCATGGCAAAGATACTTAGATATAGGCATACTTTTGCTACTGTTTTTCCATAAAAAATACTTGCCTCTCCTGTCCCTATCATGCTATACTCAGTCGGTATGTAAATTTGAAAGGAATGGTTTTCCATGAAGATTTTTTTGGTTATTGTATTTGTATTGCTGGGCTTAGCATTGTCTGCCATTATTCTGATGCAGGAGGGAAAGAGTCAGGGCTTAGGTGCTCTCTCCGGTACCACAGACAGCTATTGGCAGAAGAATAGAGGTCGTTCCGTAGAAGGAAACCTGGAGAAGTTTACTAAGTTTGCCGCTTTTGCTTTATTCGCAGTAGCATTGGCGCTGGACATTATTTGGTAAGTTTATTCCTCTGTATGATAAGCCTGCATTTTATGCAGGCTTTTTCTCATATCCAAAGATAATTTATTCAGAAAAACAGACGCGGCAGGATAACGGGAGTTCATACAGTTCCTCAGACAGTTCCTCAAATTTTCACAGAAAACACTTGTAAACCATAAAAGGAATTAAAGAATAAAAGGAGTAAAATGCGGGAAGAGCAAAGGGAAAAATTAAAGAAGATTATCTTGGATCTGATTAAGGATCCGAGCTACCACCCCATGAAGGAAAAGGAACTTTGCTTCTTTCTTGGTGTGCCAAAAGAAGAAAAGGCAGCCTTTCAGGAGCTTCTTATGGAAATGCAGGAAGAAGGCATTATCGGCATTTCCCTGCAAGGGAAATACAGCCGGGCGGAAAGCTTCTCCCAAAAGGGCACTTTTCATGCCAGCAGGCGAGGCTTCGGCTTTGTTTCTCTAAGTGAAAAGGAAGAAGAGGTCTATATTCCCAAGGGGGAAAGCGGTAATGCCATGGACGGAGACCTGGTAAAGGTCATCCTTACAAAACGGGCGGAAAACGGCAGTAAGGCCGAGGGAAAAATCAGCAAGGTTTTAGAACGGGCCAATAAGGAAGTGCTGGGACTTGTGAAGGAGAAACGGGAAGGGCTCTATCTTTCCCCGGATAATCCCAAGCTTCCGGATTGCATTTTGATTTCCCCGGGAAGAGATAAGGGTGCTGTTCCCGGAGATAAGGTCATCGTAGAAATTCTTTCTTATGGGGCTACCAAGGAAAACAAAGTCCCCAAAGGGCGAATTCCCCGGAAAAGAATCAGTCCTCTTCTCTCCTGCCCTGTTGGAGAAGTGAAGGAGATTTTAGGAAATAAAAATGATCCCGGAATGGATGTGCTTTCCGTGATTCGCTCCTTCTCCCTGCCGGAGGAATTCTCCGAGGATGTACTTTTGGAAGCCAATCAGCTTCCCAATACGGTTTCCCCTGAAAAGGCTGAAGAGCCGGGGCGAAAGGATTTTCGAAAGCTTACCACCATCACCATTGACGGAGAGGATGCCAAGGATTTGGATGATGCCATTTCTTTGGAATATTTTCCGGAGAAGGAAGAATACCGTCTTTATGTGCACATTGCGGATGTGAGCGACTATGTGAAGGAAGGAAGCGCTCTGGATTTGGAAGCATTGGAGCGAGGCACCTCTGTTTACCTGACAGACCGGGTAATCCCCATGCTGCCGAAGGCTTTAAGCAACGGCATTTGTTCCCTCCATGAGGGTGTGGACAGGCTATGTCTCAGCTGTATCATGGACTTTGACCGGGAAGGTCGCCCCCTCTCCCACGAAATTACCCCCTCCGTCATTTGCTCCGATAAAAGGATGTCCTACCACAAGGTTACGGCGCTTTTAGAGGATAAGGAATGGGAGGATCCGGAGGAAAAGCTTTCTTATCAGCCCTTCCGGGAGCTTCTTACGAAAATGCGGGAACTGGCAAGGCTTCTTCGAAAATCCAGAATGGCCAGAGGAGCTTTGGACTTCGATTTTCCCGAATCCAAGGTATATTTTGATGAAAATGGAAATATTTCCAAAATCTGTGCAGAGGAAAGGGAAGAATCCCATAAGATTATTGAGGAATTCATGCTCATTGCAAACGAAACCGTGGCAGAGGAATATTACTGGCGGGATATCCCCTTTTTATATCGTATTCACGAGAAGCCGGATTGGGAAAAATGGCAGAATCTCTCCCATGTTCTCTCCTCCTTTTCCTACATTTTAAAGGCAAAGGATCCGGACAGCCTTAGACCGAAGGCCTTGCAGGAGGTACTTTCCAAATTGAAGGGAAAGCCGGAGGAAGCCATGCTTAGCAGCATGATTCTTCGCTCCCTAAAACAAGCCAAGTACAGTACGGAGCCGGAGGGACATTTTGGACTGGCCAGTAAGTATTACAGTCATTTTACCTCTCCCATCCGTCGTTATCCGGACCTGCAGATTCATCGCATCATCAAGGAGAATATCGCCTATCAGGAAAATGAGAAACGGCGCAAGCATTATGAGCGGATTCTCCCTGAAGTGGCTCTTCAAAGTTCCCTTCGAGAAAGACGAGCAGAGGAAGCGGAACGGGACTGCATGAAACTGAAAAAATGTCAGTACATGAAGAACTTCTTGGGAGAAGTCTTCCCGGGAAGAATTTCCGGTTTAACCCAGTACGGTATTTATGTTACATTAGAGAATAGCATTGAAGGCATGATTCCTCTTCGCTTTATGACAGAGGATTACTACATTTTCAATGAGGAGGAAATCAGTCTTAGAGGCGAGGCAAGCGGAAAGACCTTCCATATGGGAGACTCCATGTGGATTTCCGTTTATGCTGTGGACACCCTCAGCAGAAGTATTGATTTTCTTCCCTACTATCCGGAAGATGCAGAAGGAGGCAATAGTCTTGACTAAGGAAAGCATTAAGCAAATCGCCAACAATAAAAAAGCCTTTCACGACTACTTTGTGGAGGAAAGCTTTGAATGTGGAATTCAGCTTTTCGGAACCGAGGTAAAGTCTCTTCGCTTGGGGCAGGCTTCCATTAAAGAGGCCTTTTGTCAGATTCGAAACGGGGAATGCTTTGTGGTAGGCATGCATATCAACCCCTATGAGCGAGGCAACATTTTCAATAAGGATGCCCTAAGAGACAGAAAGCTTCTGCTGCACAAGCAGGAAATCCATAGACTTCTGGGAAAAATCAAGGAACAGGGCTATACTTTAATGCCCCTTTCCCTTTATTTTAAAGGAAGTCTTGTAAAGCTGAACATGGGACTCTGCCGTGGTAAAAAGCTTTATGATAAGCGGGAAGATATGAAGAAAAAAGCCCAGAGAAGGGAATTGGAAAAGGAATTCAAAAAGGCGAATATCAGAGTATAGAATAAGGAGCTATAAAATCAAAATAATTTTCTAAGCAATATAGGTCTGAAATTGGGGCACGCTC
>CAUUJL010000001.1:0-86080 GCA_963545375.1 uncultured Oribacterium sp. | reverse complement strand
TTTACAAACAAGCATCTCGCCTTACAAACTGGCGCCTCAGATTACAACTCAGCTACTTTATAATGCAAATTACCAAATTAACAATAATTATATATACATTGCATTGAAAATATAATACAATGTATATATAATATATAGAAGATGATTCTAAAATTCAATACAGATAAGGAGGCTTTCTTATGGCACAGACGAGTATTAGTGTTCGTATGGATGAAGATTTAAAGAAACAGTTTGATGAGTTTTGTTCTGATGTGGGGATGAATATGACTACAGCATTTTGCATTTTTGCTAAAACGGTAGTTCGTGAAAGAAGAATTCCATTTGAAATTACAACAGAGAGAGACACGTTTTATAGTAGTGAACATTTAGCTACTTTGGAAAGACGAGTTGCGGAGATGAAGGCCGGATATAAGATACATGAGCATGAGCTTATTGAGGCCGAATAATGAGAAAAATATGGCATGATGAAGCGTGGGAGGAATATTTATACTGGCAGGAACAAGATAAGAAAACACTAAGAAGAATAAATAAAATTTTGAAAGACATAGATAGAAATGGATATAATTGTATTGGAAAACCGGAAAAATTATCAGGTAATTTGTCCGGTTTTTGGAGTGCAAGAATCGATGAAAAGAATCGGATTGTTTTTCGTATTGTGGGAGATATGCTGGAAATTGCAGAATGTGGTTCTCATTATGGCGATAAATAATGTATCTAATTGTAGAAAGCACTTGTATGAGATATATCGGTAAAAATTCTTTTTTTCTTTTGTTAGATTCATTTGTTGCATTTGCAACAAATGAATCGCATATATTGTATACAATAGACTTTGTAAGAAGGATTTAAAGATGTAAGCCTCTTATAAAGCTAAAGTTTAAATTGTTTAAAGGGCGAATTTTTTAGAGCTTAAAGAGACTTCAAGAGCAATGTTTTTAAAGCCTGAAGCATTTTCAAAATCAAAGTCCTTCAGCAAAGAAAGGAGGCTTATGAAAGAAAAAGTCGGAGAAGTGTTTTCCATCGCAAGAGAGAATCCACCGGTACGGGGATGTACCGTCTCTAAGCAGATTCATCCGGGAGAAAACGCCGTTATTTATTTTTCCATGGCGGAGAGGACGGATATTAGTGCAGAGCTTTATCCCTATCATAAGCTACTTTTCGTAGCGGAGGGGGAGATAGAAGTTTACGGAGAAGGAGAGGGAAAGTTCCTATCAAAAGGGCAAACCATTCTCACCCCGGTGGAGAAACCGGTGGGAATCCGTAGTGAAAAAGGTGCAGTATACACAGAAATTTCCATAAGGAGGGAAGATTTTATGAATGAAGCAGTAAAAGCAGGTGAGGTTTTTCGTTTGGCAGACTTACTCCCCTATCAGGAGGGTAAGATTGTGAACATGGATTTGATGCATAATGAGAAAATGAAGTTTGTGCTGATGTCCTTTGCCGAGGGAACCGGTCTTTCTGAGCACGCAGCTCCGGGAGAGGCGATGGTATTCGCTCTGGAAGGAGAGGCAGTAATTCAATATGAGGGCGTTGACCATGTGATTCATGCCGGAGAAGAGTTCCATTTTGCCAAGGCAGGACGGCATGCAGTAACAGCAAAGGGGAATTTCAAAATGGCTTTGTTGATTAGCCTGGAATAAGTTATAATTTGGGCATAGGCTGTTTAGGATTAGATTTCATTCAAAGTTCTCCGGGGAAGCTACTCACTATCGGATTTGCTCTCAGATAGTCAGAAAGTAGCTTCTCTTGCATGGAGAATATTTAGCGTACATAAGAGGATTCTTTAGGAGGAAAAGATGAGAAAAGCGGTAAAGGGAAATGTCAGTTGGATAGGCTATATCGACTGGGAACTACAGCATTTTCATGGAGATGATTATTCTATCATCAACGGTTCCAGCCAAAATGCCTATCTCATCGAGGAAGAGAAGACGCTTTTGATGGATACGGTTTGGACACCCCACCGTTTTGACTTCGTGGAGAATCTGAAAAAAGAAATTGATTTAAAAAAGATTGATTTTATTGTGGCAAATCATGGGGAGTGCGATCATTCCGGCTCCCTTAGCACTATTTTGGAAGAGATTCCGGATGTGCCGATTTATTGTACGGAAAATGCGGTAAAAAGCATTGAAGGACAGTATGGCAAGAGGGGCTGGAATTTCCACGTGGTTAAGACCGGGGATTCCTTGGATATCGGAAATGGAAAGAAGCTTATTTTCCTGGAAATGCGGATGCTCCACTGGCCGGATTCCATGGCAACTTTTTTAACCGGAGATAATATCCTCTTCTCCATGGATGCCTTTGGACAACATTATGCGGTGGAGGAGCTTTTTAACGATAAGGCAAACCAATGCGTTCTCATGAAGGAAGCTATGAAGTACTATGCCAATATCATTGCGCCCTTTGCTCCTATTTTACGGAAAAAACTGGAAGAGATTACGGCTTTGAATCTGCCTATTGAAATGATTGCTCCTTCCCATGGAGCCATCTGGCGGGAAAATCCCATGCAGATTGTGGAGAAATATGCGGAGTGGGCACAGGATTATCAGGAAGATCAGGTGACGATTGCCTTTGATACCATGTGGGAGGGCACCACAAAGATTGCCTACAGTATTGCGGAGGAGATTCATCGGCAAAGTCCGGATACGGTGGTGAAGGTCTTTAATATTTCCAAGTCGGATAAAAATGAAGTAATGACGGAGGTCTTTAAGTCAAAAGCTCTTGCAGTAGGTTCTCCTACGGTGGCAAATTCTATTTTGTCTCCTGTGGCAGGCTGGCTTGAGTTTTTAAAGCAGCTGAAGTTTAAGAAGAAAAAGGCAGCGGCCTTTGGCTGTTATGGCTGGAGCGGAGAGTCCGTGAAGGTTTTGCAGGAGTACTTAAAGGCTGCGGGCTTTCATGTGATTCCCGAAAATATTCGGGCGGAATGGGTGGCCAAGGAAGAGGATTTTGCGGCGATTCCGGCATTGGTAAGTGCATTGTTAAAGGCAGAATAGTAGAGGGAGAGGAAGTGATATCCTCTCCCTTGCTTTTTGCAAAAAACTTTCTATACTAGGAAGGGTGTTTTCTTCTACTGAAAATAGAGAAGAAGTCGGCGTAAAGCTTGGTAACAATAAGAAATTTCGTAATAGCTATAAATGCTGAAGGAAACTAAAGAAATAAATTCTAAATAGAAAGGCTAATTAGAAGAAAAGCATGACAGACGCAATCCTACATCGCAAATCACATCGTATTTTTACTCCGGCCCCTCTGTCCGAGGAGGAAATGGAGGCGATTCAAAATAAAATTTCTGCAATCAATCTGGAAACAGGACTTACGATAGAGTTTGAAGAAGACGGCAGTAGAGCATTTCAGGATTTTCGGAAAAGCTACGGACTTTTCAAAAATGTACGAAGTTTGATTCTCTTAAAGGGAAATGCGGGACTTGCCCATTTTCGGGAGAAAATCGGTTTCTATGGGGAAGAGCTGGTACTGTTTGTGGAAGAGCTTGGGATAGGAAGCTGCTGGGTTGGAGGAACCTTTGACCGGGAAAGCTTCTGCTATCCGGAGGATGAGCATATTCAGGCGGTAATAGCACTTGGACACAGTGGAGAAGAGGGAATCGGTAGAAAGCTGATCGGCAGTTTATTCCCTATGAAGAAAAAGCCTTGGCATGAACGCATTTCCGGACAGGATTCCTACCCTCATTGGATTCAGGAGGGGATGGAGGCGGTAGCCTTAGCGCCCAGTGCTTTAAATAAGCAAAAGCCGAAGTTCTTTTATGAGCATGGGGAACTTCGAGCTTCCGTGCCGGATAACTACGATATGGACATGGTGGATTTAGGGATTGCCAAGTATCATTTTCTGAAAGGGGTAGGAGAGGGAACTTTCCCCTTTGGAAATGGGGCGAAGTATCAAAAAGAAGAGAATTCTTGACATTCTTAATAGCTTAGGGCACAATAGCATAACAAAGGAAAAACAGCTCCTGCTTTGCGGGAGTTTTTTCTTTGCCTAGTAGTATTAGGGTAAGAAAGTGAGATAAATCCGTATAAAGCGATCATAGAGCGACTATAAAACAGTGGTATAGGAAGCAAGCTAGTGAGACCGGATATTTTACAGTAAAGGAGCAGTAGGGATGCCATTACAAAGTATTGCATTGATTTTGTTTATTCTCATGTATGTGGTGATGATTGTAAAACAGGAATGGAGGCTATATGCCATTTGGGCGGTGGCCCTCCTTTTTGTGGGATTAGGTATATTACAGAGAAATCCCCTCTACCTCCTGTCCGTCATTAACTGGAACGTGATAATGATGATTGGCGGAACCATGGTCATCGTGTATTACTTTATTGAATCCAAGATGCCCAACCGTCTGGCAGAGATTATATTGGATAAATGTTCCAATGTGATGTGGGTTATCATTTTGATGTCCTTATTTGCAGGATCAGTATCCGCCTTCATCGACAATGTGGCCACGGTTTTGATGATTGCCCCGGTGGGACTTGCCATTTGTAAGAAAATCAAAATCAGCCCGGTTCCCATGCTTTTATCCATTGCGGTGTCCTCCAATTTACAAGGAGCGGCGACCCTGGTAGGGGATACTACTTCCATTATGTTGGGGGGCTATGCCAAGATGAACTTCATGGAGTTTTTCTTTATGAAGGGAAAACCGGGAATGTTCTTTTCCGTAGAGCTGGGAGCCATGGCGACCGTGCCGATTATGATGCTTTTGTTTAGAAAATTCCGTCAGCCGGTGGAGGCTACGGAAAAAACCGAGGTAGAGGGATATTTTCCCAGTATTGCCTTGATTGGAGTGGTGGTTTCTTTGATTGTGGCTTCCTTTATTCCCAACACTCCCGGAATTATTAACGGTTTGATTTGCTGTGTTATCGCTGTCATCTGTATGGCGGTGGATTTTCATGTGAAGAAAATGCCGGAAAATCTCAAGAAGTCTTTGCTTTCTGTGGATAGAGAGACTCTCTTGATTTTAATGGGGCTTTTCCTTGTGATTCAAGGGATCACGGATGTGGGCTTAATAGACCTTGCGGCGGAGAGTATTGTGAAAATGGGAGGAAATAATCTCTTCCTCTTATACAGCATTATCGTGTGGGGCTCTGTGATATTTTCTGCCTTTATTGACAATATTCCCTATGTGGCAACCATGCTTCCCATCATTACCGGCATTTGCCAGCTCTTACAGATTGAACCCTATCTTCTGTATTTTGGACTCTTGACCGGTGCAACTTTGGGAGGAAATATCACCCCCATCGGAGCCAGTGCCAATATCACAGCAGTAGGCATGTTAAAGCAGGAGGGCTACAAGGTAGGATTCGGCGAATTTATGAAAATCGGCATTCCCTTTACTCTGGCTGCGGCAGGAACCGGCTATCTCTTCGTTTGGCTAATTTGGAGATAAAAAGCAGGGATTATTCAGAATAGAATAGGCATTTTTTAATGCAGTATAGGTCTAAAAAAGGGGCAATCTGAGCCCGGTACTTGTGAAATCCGGCGAAGTGAAGAACTATAAAAATCAATAAGTGAAGCGAATAATGCAGTATGGGTCTATAATAGGGGCAATCTGAGCCCGTCAGTACTTACTGAAAGCGAGCAAAGCGAAGCTTGAAGTTAGTACTGTTACGAAGGCGAGGTTAGCGGGAGCGTGCCCCGATTGTAGACCCATACTGCATTAGAGCGCATCTTTAATAAATACAGTCCTTCAATACACAGGATTGAGCTAGCGAGAGCGTGCCCCAATTTTAGACCTATACTGCATTATTTTTTTTATTATAAAGAATTCCTGCTTTTTATCTCAGGTATTTCTTCACTTCTTCCTTCATTTCCGTCCATTTCTTTTCCATATCCTTCACCAGGGCAATCTGGGTTCTGGCACGATCCAGGTTATGCCTAGGTCTTTTCACATGGAAGTAGCTGTCCCCTTGCAAATAGTCGGTGAGGAAGCGCATGCCGCATTCTAAAGTCATAATCTTTGCGCCTTCCGGCAGGGAAAGAATCTCTTTCTCCCAAAGAGAGCTTCCGCAGGCCTCTAAAAAGCCCTTGGTATAGAGGGAAAAGAGGGGGAGAGACAGAGAAATTTTGCTCAAATCCTCTTCGTCCTCCGCTCCGGTGTTGGCACCAAAGCGGATGGCATCTCCAAAATCAAAGATGGAAAGCCCGGGCATGACAGTATCCAAGTCAATGATGCAAAGAGCCTTCTCCGTATTAGCATCAAAGAGTACATTGTTTAACTTGGTGTCGTTGTGGCTTACCCGTAGCGGCAATTCTCCCTTTTTCAAAAGCTCCAAAGCATAGGACAAGTCTTTCTCATGGGAGAGGAAAAACTGAATTTCCTCTTCACAATCTTTTTTTCTATCGTATTTATCCTCTTCTACAGCCTTCAGAAAATGCTGAAAACGCTGTGGGCTGTCATGGAAGTGGGGGATGGTCTCATGCAATTTTTCTGCGGGAAAGTCTGAAAGCAGCTTTTGAAAATGTCCAAAGGCATAGGCACTTTCATAAAAGTGTTCCGGTTTTTCTACAAGGTCAAAGGCCTTACAGTCGGTAATATAGAGATACATTCGGAAAAAATTCTTCTTCTCATCTTCGTAATAGAGGCTTCCGTCCTTGGTTTTGATAATCTGCAAGCTTTCCCGTTCCGGATTTCCGCCCTGTTTCTTGATTTCTTCCGTCATAAAGCGGCAGACCAGGTCTACATTTTCCATTAACTCCCTGGGCTTTGTGAAGATTTCACTGTTGATTCGTTGCAGAATATAGTTTCTGCCGGCTTCCACCAAAAAGGTATCATTGATATGCCCAGAACCGTAGGGGATACAGGATTTTACCTCTCCCTCCAAAGTGAATCGGGAAAGGGCATTTTGCAATTCTTCGTTTGTTAATTTGTTTTTCATAGGACTTCCTTTTCAAAAAATGGCATGAGAAAAAAACTGCGGCTTTGCACTGCAAATATTTACGCTTTTTATCCCTTTACACCGCCTCCGGTTACTCCGGCAATAATTCGCTCGGAAAGGAAGAGGTAGAGTACAAAGGTGGGTAAGAAGACAATGATGACAGAGGCAAACATCCCTGCCCAGTCTCCGGTATATTTCATGGAGTTAATCATGGAGTAGAGTCCAACCGCCACAGAACGTACCTGGTCGGAGTTTCCGAAAATCAGGGAAATGAAGTACTCGTTCCAGACATTGATAAAGTTGAAAATGCTGACAGTGATAATGCCAGGTTGTGCCATAGGCAGCATAATCTGCCAAAAGCATTTTCCGGGAGGACAACCGTCGATGGCGGCCGCTTCTTCAAAGGCTCTGGAAATATTGGCAAAAAATCCCATCAGAAAAATCGTGGTGTAAGGTACATTGATGCCCACATAGAGGAAAATCAGGGTAAGTTTGTTGGGGATTACATGATTTAAAATGTCCAGTCCTGCCACCATGGCAAAGAGGGGTAGAACAATCATGACCACCGGTACACCCATGGATGCCACAAAGGCATTTTGCATGAGCTGATTTCCCCTAAAGGAAAAGCGGGAAAGGGCATAGGCTGCCGGTGCACAGACTAAAACCAAAAGAAAAACGGAGCTCAGAGAATAAAAGAGAGAGTTAAAAAAGATGGTGGATACATCGGAATTGACCCAGGCCTTTTCATAATTCTCCCAGTGGAAACCGGAGGAAAGCAATTTGTTGGCAAAGATTTCCTTGGTGGTGGAAAAGCTGGCTAAAACCACCCAACCCAGCAAAACCACTGTGAAGAAAATCCAAATCAAAAGCAGCAGATAAGCAGGGGCTAAACGCAACTCCTTCTGCCAACGTATGGGATCTCTATAAGTTTTTTCTTTGGAAAAGAATGACATATTGTTTCTCCTTCTTGTTTATGTTCCTCTTCTATCTTTTATACAGACCGGCTTTACGAACTTTAAAAAAATGATTTAGCCATCCTGGACTTGGTAATAAGATTTTTCATAATGGAAAATACTTTAGAATCTTAGCTATAGTATTTTCAGCAATTTAGAACTCTAAATCCTTGTCCTTGAAGAGTCGATTGCAAAGCTGGAAGATTAGGACGACGCAAAGGCTTAAGCAAACCCCTACCGCGGCTCCGATTCCCGCATTTCGTTCCGTAACACTGTTTCCTGCTCCGAAAATCTGCATATACATATAGACCATGGGGGTGATGGTCTGGGTGTCCGCCGTTACCGTGGAGAAAAGCTGGGACCAGACGAAGAAGCCTACGCTGCTGACAGACCACATGGTGATATTGGTATGGAACATTCCCTTTAAAAGAGGAAGGGTAATATGTCGGAATTGCTGGAGTCTATTGGCGCCGTCTAAGGTGGCAGCTTCAAAGTAGTCTCCACTGATTCTCTCGATGCCGCTGGCAAAAATCAACATGTGATAGCCCACCATGCCGAAGCAATAGGCAATCAAAAGAGCCATAAACTTATGGTCATTACTAAGCCATTGAATCCTGGCCAGCTTATCCAGATGTATCATGGTGAAAAAGCTCTTCAGTAAGCCGAATTTCGGGCTGTAAACATACTGGAGCCACATGGTGGCTAAGGCTACCGCAGAAACAATATTGGGAAGATAAATCATGGCACGGAAAAAGCTTTTGCCACGAATTCCGGAGGTTATAATTACTGCAAAAAGAAGGGAAAGGCTGAGCACCAGGATTCCCCCAAAAGCCCAAATCCGGAAGAGATTTCCCATAGAAATCCGAAAAAGGGTGGTGCTTAATAGCTTTTGATAGTTTTCCAATCCCACAAACTGCCATTTGGAAAAGGCATCCGTTACCCCGTCAATCTTAAAGAAGCTCATACACAAGGTTCTCAGGATGGGATAAAGAAACACCAAAAGAAAGAGAATTGCCGCAGGACTGACAAAGGCAAATAGTATAGCAGAATTCTTTTTCACTGTAGCCTCCTAAAAAATTGGCTGTGAAAAAAGAAGTTTGAAGGGATTCCCCTCCCCGGATTAGAGGAGGGCCCTGATTTCCTTTTTTCACAGCGTCAAATGTCGTTTTACTATTTCATTACTTCTGTAAATTCTTTACAAACTCTTCAGCAGTGATGCTGCCGCCGCAAAGCTTTGTGAAGTTCTCCTTTAAGATCGGAGTCATATCCGCATTATCTTCTGCGGAAGCTGCCCATGGATAACGAGTCTTTAAGCTCTCCATAACAGGCTTTACAGAGGATAAAATCTCAGGCCATTCCTTATTGTCGCTGTCTGCAGGAATTCCCAAAGACATCTCGGAAAGCTTCTGGTCGTACTTACCCTTGGTGAAGTAGGTGATTAACTTGAATGCATCTTCAGCATGCTTGGAATTCTTGTTGATTGCCAATACCTGTGCTCCGAAGTTTGCCGCTTCAACGCCATCTACTCCATTTTCTACTGCAGGATAGCTAAAGCATCCCCACTGGAAGTTGTCGCCGGCAATGTCTTTTACTTCGTTTGGAAGCCAAGAGCCGTTTAAGTACATTGCAGCAGTTCCTGCAGCCAATTCCTGGTTCTGCCCTGCCGGCCAAACATTGGAAGCAATGCTCTCGGAGAAATATCCCTTCTTCGCAAAATCTTCGTAAGCCTTAGCTACTGCAAGAACGGAAGGATCATCCCATTTTCCCTCTTTTACAATCTGAGAGGCCTTCTCATAACCGTTGATTCTGGACAGGTGGTATCCGAAGCTGCTTAAGATATAAGCGTCATCACTGGTGATAGGCGCATAGCCCTTCTCCTTGATTAAAGCACAAGCCTTATCCAGCTCTTCCCAGGTCTTTGGTACTTCCTTAATGCCTGCTTCATCGAAGATTGCCTTATTGTAGAAGAAAGCAAATACATTTGGCTGGTAAGGAATAGACTTTAAAGTCCCTCCGCCTACTTCTCTACAAGCCGCGATAAGGCCGGCATTTGCGGTTTTCTCGTAGTCATTTGCCTTTGCCAATTCTTCTAAATCTAAAAGATAAGCAGACCAGGTCTTGTTTACACGGTCGATATCCTCATCGAAAAGGTCAATGTTGGTTCCGGCATCCAGTGCAGGCTGTAATCCTTCACGGATTCCGGTTCTTCCCTTAAACTGAACATCTACGGCAATGCCGGTATCCTTGGTGAAAGCATCAATTGCTTCTTTCAAAGCCTGTCCCTGTGGCTCTGTAGCCTCCCACATGGACCAGTATACTAATCCGTCTCCACTCTGTGCGGAAGCATCAGCCTTTGCAGCTTCACTACCTGCATCAGCCTTGCTTTCGCCCTTTTCATCTTTTGCACTTTCCTTTGCTTGGCTGCCGCCGCATGCTGTAAGCGCAAGAGCTAAGGATGCCATTACGGCGATGGGATACAATAATTTTCTTTTCATTTTTTCCTCCGTTTTCCGGAAAAATCCCTTGCTTACTGTAGGGGATTTCCTCTTTTTGTTCTGCTTCTTCTTATTTTTTATGAATTATATAGAAGAAACAAAAAGATGTGTTATTTTTTTCTAAGTATAGGGAGAATTTCCTAAATAATCTTTATACGATTGTGTAAAGCATTTGTCCTTTTGGCTGCGTGCTGTCCCGGCTTATCATGTTATGTACTTTTCTGCTTTATTTTTTGTTATTCTTTTACGTATATAGTTTACAGTTTTTCTGCCCTATGCCACTGCATTTCCCCGGTTTCCAAATGGATTTCCTGTAGCCTTCCCTTTCCGTCATAATAGCCGGTATCTTGAGGCTCTTGACTATTGTTTAAAACTGCAAGCAGTCCCTTTTCCGGATAGGCATGCACTTCACAGTTAGGGTTTGTGGCCTGGTAGAGAGCATATTCATTTTCCTTACCGCAGCTATATAAAAGAGCCCGTAAAAGAAGTCTGGTGTTTTTCGGAGAGTAGGGAAGACCTGCCATATAGATGCCTCGTCCCTTTCCGAAAGCATGGGAAGAAAGGTGCACAGAACCGTCGCTGTATTCCAAAATCTCTGTATCTTTATCCGTTGCGTAAATGTTTTTCTTACTCTCCCCAAAGGAAAGCTCTTCTTTGGAAAAGTCCTCCAGTAAGAAGTGGGAGGTTTTTTCCGTTTTAAAATACTTGTCTGTGGACAGGCTGAAGCCCAGCTCCTTCTCTACACCGAGGACATCGGAAAGCTGGAAGAAGCTGCCTTGATACTGCGTAGCGCAGGGTTCTCCCACACCGATAAATCCGCCGCCATCATAGACAAATTGCCGCAGCATGGTGCAAAGCCTTTCATTTTGCCAGATTTCTCCACCGGACCAGGAGGTACCTGCATCACCCGCATTCAGGATGACGTCAATGTCTTTTGGGATACCATTTTCCAAAAGATCGGTAAAGGAGAGGAACTCCACCTCCACCGCCATACCGGACAGGGCTTCCAATATACCGAAATAGCTGTAAATCTGCTGATAATACAGGGCGTGAGCCACCATGTAAGCCTGCCAGGAGCGAATTTTTCCCCAGGCATTCAGGATGGCCACCTTACATTTGTTGTAGGCCTTCTGCCCCTTTACTTCCTGATGAATTTCTCTAAATTCCTCCGCCACCTTTTCCATGCTGTCCAAAAAGGCGGGGAATTTGTAGGCCAGGCTTAAATATCCGCCGTAACCGATGCGGTCAATGGGACTTCTGAAAATGGCCCGTCTTGCACTGATCCAGTTTTCTATTGCTTCCTTTTCAGGATGCATACCGGGGGAGAAGCTATCCGGGAAGAAGTAGGGAAGGAAACGCCCTTCGGTATAACGGACTCCGGGAATGTCGGAAATCAGACGGAGAGTAGCACCTCCCCCCACACTTCCCACCACGCTGTCTAAGCCGATGGAGGAAAAATATTTTCCGTAGGGCTCTGTACCGATCCA
This sequence comes from uncultured Oribacterium sp., assembly GCA_963545375.1. GTDB lineage: Bacteria > Bacillota > Clostridia > Lachnospirales > Lachnospiraceae > Oribacterium. Next base: position 74,270 of record CAUUJL010000001.1, on the reverse strand, counting down.
GTTATCTCCCAGGAACATCATGGCTTCTCTACCTTCCTTATGGCAAAGCTCCACCAGCTCCTTGGCTTCCTTTGCCACAAAGCGTTGAATAAAATCCATGTAATCCAGATAAGCCTTGGTAGGAATGCGGAAGGTACTGTTGAAATACCCCTCATCCACCAAATCCTCCGGCCGAAGCGCATAGCCGTATTCCTTTTCAAAGGCCTCTAATGCATCTGTGGAAACAGTGTTTCCGTAGCCAAACCAATCCACATATTTTTCCTTTTCTTCATGATTGAAGAGAAGGGTAAAATGGTAGAAAAATGTGGTGAAGCGCACCACATCCGTATCCGGATGCTCTGCCAGCCACTGGCTGAGACAGGATTTAGCGAAGGCCTTACTGTGGGGCTTCCGAATGTCAAAAGGGATGTCTCCGGGCTTATCTCCCCATTGGTTGGTAATGTGGTTATAAAGTTCTGTGGGGTCCCAAAGGGCATAGGCCAAAAAGCTCAGGGTATAACGATGGAAGGGAATAGCGTTTTCCAGAATCAGGAGATACTGATTTCCCTCCTCCGTCTTTTCCGTTTTTAAACTCCAAAGGGAGGGCTCTACCACTTCCCCTGTACTACGGTCTATAAGCTCCCACCATTTTTTCGGATCATGGTCAAAGTCCGGACTTACCTGCTTTGGAAAGAAGCCTTCCATATAGGGGATTTCCAAGTGGGAGGAATAGGCGGTTAGAGGCTTTGACATCAGGTAAAATTGCTGACACTCCTCCGGATGCTTTTCGGCAAATTCATTGTGCCCTCTGGCTACAAAATAGGTGCTGTAAATTTTTACCGGCAGGGTTTTGCTCTTTGGATCCAAATGGGTGCCGTCACTGTCTCTGATGGCATCCGCTCCTAAACGCTCCACCAGTTCCTTGGTTTCTTCAAAAAAATTCTCTTCTCCGGGGAGGGTTAATTGTCCTGTTCTTTTTCCCATAATGCTGCTCCTCTGTATAATTTCTAAATCTACTCCGTATTTTAGTGCAAAAAGCATAAAAAATGGGAATATATATTTGCATGATTGGCGATTTAATTGGTATAATCGAATAGTATAGCGGTGGTAGACGACATAAGGGGGAAAGGCAAGTTTGGGGAGGTAAGAATGGATTACGAAAGTGTGTATTTACAGGATTCTATAGAGATTCAGGAACTGGTTTCTCTTCATTATTTTCAATACCATAAAGATTTTGCTTTTCCCGGAGAGGCTCATCCCTTTTGGGAGTTTGTTTGTGTGGATTCCGGAGAAATCACCGCTATTGCCGGGGAAAAGGAGATTCCCCTGAAAAAGGGAGAAATTTTATTCCATGAACCCAATGAGTTTCATAATGTCTTAACCAATGGAAAGAGTGCCCCAAGCCTTGTGGTCATCAGCTTTTACTGTCACAGTCCTGCTCTTTGGCATTTTCGCAGAAAATGTCTTTCGGTTACTGAACAGGAAAAGCGGATTTTATCAAAAATTATTCAGGAAGGCAGTAATGTTTTTAGCGGAAGAATGGATCAGCCTTACCAGAAGAAATTGCTTTTTTCTTCAGAGCAAAACTTCGGTGGGCAGCAACTCATCCGGCAATATCTGGCGGAGTTTTTGATTTCCCTGTACAGAAGATATTTTTCTTTGCCCTTACCGGGGAGAAGTACGGAGTATTTTGTGGAAAAGGGAAATCGAAAACGGGAGCTTTATAACAGTGTGGTGGAGTATCTGGAAAGAAGGCTTCAGGATAAGCTGACGATTGAAGAGATTTGCAGAGATATGCTTTTGGGACGCTCCCATTTGCAGAAGCTCTTTCAGGAGGTGGGAAGCATGGGCGTCATGGAGCTCTTCCATAAGATGAAGGTGGATACCGCAAAACGGATGATTCGAGAGGGACAGCTAAACTTCACCCAGATTGCGGACCAGCTGGGCTATTCCTCCATTCATTATTTTTCCCGACAGTTTAAAAAGGAATGTGATATGTCTCCCTCGGAATATGCCCAGTCTATCCGGTCTTTGGCGGAGGAAGCATAAGAGACAGACAGATAAAGGTATACAGAAGAGAGATATCAGCTTCAGGAGAGCCGATAGGCTCTCTTTTTCAATGAGGGAAATCATACAAATACATATTTAAATTTCCTATAATTATGGCGAATTATAAGTTTTCAGAATTTGTCATGCTATACATTTTCGTTTATCCTATGAAAAGAAAAATTTTCTGTTTGACACGAATTTTAAGGCTTGTATAGAGGAAAGTGGATAGCGCAATGTTTGATGTTTCTTATTTTTTTTCTGTAATTCCGAAGATTTTCATGAAGGTTCCCGTAACCCTGGAAATCGCTTTAATCGCAACATTTTTCTCCCTGATTTTAGGCATCTTGATTGCCGTTATTTCTTATTATCAGGTTCCGATTCTAAATCCCTTATGTAAGTTTTTGGTTTCCTTTATGCGGGGAACCCCTATCGTTGCCCAGCTTTATTTCTTTTACTTCGGCTTGGCGGTTTACAGTGTCTTGGTAAGAGATATGACACCGATTTCCGCTGTGGCCTTCGTGCTGAGTGTCAATGTTGGAGCATTTATGTCAGAAAGCATCCGAGGAGCCCTGATGTCTGTGGAAGAAGGACAGAAAGAAGCGGCTCTGTCTTTAGGGATGACTCACTTTCAGGTGGTATACCGCATTGTCTTGCCTCAGGCAATTCGTGTGGCTATACCACCCCTCTTTAATGACTTTATCAATCTGATCAAATCCAGTTCCCTGGCCTTTATGCTGGGGGTTCCAGATATTATGGGAGCAGCCAGAACGGAAGGTTCCCAAAGCTACCGATACTTTGAAGTCTACGGGGCGGTAATGCTGGTGTACTGGGTTGTAATCAGTTTCTTTGATTTTTTCCGGAAAATAGTGGAGAAGCGACTGAAGGAAGCTTACTAGAAAATCAAAGAAAACCTGGCTATCGCTTAAAAGGCGAAACTTTTGTATAGGGAGGAAGAAAAATGAAGAAAAAGAATTTATGGATTGCCTTGGCTTTGGCTGCATTGGCACTGAATGCCTGCGGAGGAGCGAAGACCGCAACAACTGCGGCAGGAACAGAGAAAGCAAGTGAGAAGGCTAAGGAGGCTGCTTCTGAGAAAGCTACGGAGAAGGCAGGAGAAAGTGAGAAAGCTACAGAGAAGGCTGATGGCGACAGTGCCAAGGTGGAAATCACCAAGGGAAGAACTGTTCATGTGGCGACCAGCGGTGGGGGAGAGCCCTACAGCTTGATTGATGACAAGGGTAACTGGACCGGTATTGATGCGGAAATCTGGAAAGAAATTGGTAACAGAACCGGTTGGACCATTGATGTTATGCAGGCTACCGGCTCCGGAGCAACCTTCGGACAGGTGGATGCGAAGAGAGCGGATGTAGCGGCAAACTGTTATGCGGTAAATGCAGACAGAGTGCAGAAGTATTTGGTTTCCGTACCTTACTACGGAGATGCACAGTGCGTAGTGGTTAAGGAAGACAGTGCCATTAAGACCTTTGATGATTTAAAGGGTAAGAAGGTTGGTGTATTAAACGGACAGGCTGCTCAACAAACCATTGAAAGAATGGGACAGGAAAAGGGCTTTACCGTAACCCTGTATGAGGGAGAGAACGGTTCCGCAGGCTATCAGGATGTTCTTTTAGGCAGACTGGATGCCTTTGCATCCACGGACTCCGCAGTCTATAAGTGGGAAAATGCCAGCAACAATAAGCTTCGTTTCTTAGACGAGCGTCTTTATGCAAACGACGTTGCTTACTACTTTGCCAAGACTGATGAGGGGAAGGCTTTAAGAAATGAGGTAAATGTGGTTCTTTCCGAGATGCTGGAGGATGGAACCGTGGCGAAGATTGTAGAGAAATATATGTATTCCGACATGACCAAGAATATTATTCCTTACAATGAACTTGGATTTACTGTGGAGTAAGCAATAAGTAAAAGAGCAAGGTATCAAAAGAGCAAAGTATCAAAAGAGCAAAGTAATAAAAGAGTTAAAGCAGAATAGCATGCAACAAGCAGTTTGTAGAGCCTATAGAGCATATGTATAGCAGTAGGGAGGACAGTCCGTGGAGAAAGAAGTACTTATAGAAATCGAACATTTGTCCAAAAGCTTTCCGGGAGGCACAGAGGTTTTAAAGGATATTTCCTTAGAGATTCATAAAGGGGATATTGTAGCCATCATTGGTCCCTCAGGAACGGGAAAGTCCACCCTGCTTCGTTGCTTAAATTACCTTACAGTACCAAGCGAAGGAAAGATTCGCATCGGAGAATGTACGGTGGATGCAAAGTCCCATACAAAGGAAGAGGTATACGCTTTACGGCGGAAATTTTCCATGGTTTTTCAGCAGTTCAACCTTTTCAAGAATAAAACTGCCTTGGAAAATGTTATGGAAGCCTTAACGAAGGTGCAAAAGATGCCCAAAGCTGAGGCGGAAGAAATTTCCAAGCGACTTTTAGAGCAAGTAGGGATGGGGGATAGAATGGACTTCTATCCGTCCAAGCTGTCCGGGGGACAGCAGCAAAGAGTAGGAATTGCCAGGGCATTGGCGGTGAATCCGGAGGTGATTTTATTTGACGAACCCACCTCCGCCTTGGATCCTGAGTGGGTAAAAGAAGTTTTAGCCACCATACAGGAAGTAGCGAAGGAAGGGCGTACCATGATTATCGTCACCCATGAAATTTCCTTTGCCAGACAGGTGGCCAACCGGATTTTATTTATGGAAGAAGGAAAGATTCAGGTGGATGCCCCGCCGGAGGAGTTTTTTTCCGATACCAAACAGGAAAGGTTACAACAGTTTCTCTCCTTTGTCAGGAGGGAAGAGGAGCTGTAGCACAATATTTTTTACTTGCGTCTATTTGGAAAGGAGCTAAACATGCAACTTGTACAGGAATTACCGGAGATTTTTGAGAGCTTTGCGGAGCAGAGAAAGAAGTCCTTCTTAATGGTAAAGGAATGGAAGGATCAGGGAAAGCCAATTGTGGGATCCTATTGTACTTATTTTCCGAAGGAAATCGCCATGGCGGCAGGAGCAGCCAGTGTGTCTCTTTGCTCCACTTCCGATGAAACCATTGCAGAGGCGGAGAAGGATCTTCCCAAGAATCTTTGTCCTTTGATTAAGTCCAGTTACGGATTTGCAAAAACCGATAAGTGTCCCTTCTTTTATTTTTCCGATGTGGTTGTGGGAGAAAGTACCTGTGACGGAAAGAAGAAAATGTATGAACTGATGAGTGAGTTCAAGGATGTTTTCTTCCTTCGCCTGCCCCATGAGCAGACAGAGGCGGCGGTTCAGCTTTATCGTAACGAGATTATCCGCTTAAAGGATTATCTTTCCGAGAAGTTCCAGGTGGAAATTACCGATGAGATGGTAAGAGAAGCTACCAGAGTCAATAACCGGGCAAATCAGGCATTAAAGGATTTCTACGGCTTAATGAAGTATGACCCCACACCGATTTCCGGCTATGATGTATTCAAGGTGCTTTACGGCTCCACCTTTAAGTTTGACAGAGCGGCATTGGCTGAGGAAGTGATTGCCCTGAAGCAGAAGACCGAAGAGGAAAATAAGGCAGGAAAGCATTTTGAGAAGCGCCCACGTATCTTAATTACCGGCTGTCCTATCGGAGGAGCAACAGAGAAGGTGATTCGTGCCGTTGAGGAAAATGGCGGTGTGGTTGTAGGCTATGAGAATTGCACAGGAGAAAAAGCTATCGGCATTCAGGTGGATGAAAATGCTGAAGATATCTATGAGGCAATTTCCAGAAGATACTTGGCAATCGGCTGTTCTGTTATGACACCAAACCACAATCGTTTTAAGAGCCTGGATGAGATGATTACGGAATATCATGCTGACGGCGTTTTGGATATGACCTTGCAGGCCTGCCATACCTATGCTATTGAGACCAACAAGATTCGTCGCTTTGTAAATGAAGAAAAGGGTATTCCTTACTTGAATGTAGAAACTGACTACTCTCAGTCTGATGTGGGACAGTTAAATACCCGTGTGGCAGCATTTATCGAGATGCTGTAATTCCTTTTTGGATTTAGTATAGGAAAGGGAAGATGGAGAGAAAATATTTAGGAATTGATATAGGCTCCACAGCGGGAAAGGCGGTGGTTTTAGACGGAAAAGGGGAGATTCTTCAAGCCTTTTCCGTGCCCACCGGCTGGAGTAGCTTTGAAGCCTTAAAGTCTATTGGAGAACGATTGGAAGATCCAATGGATGAAGAGCACTATGCCTGTATTGCCACAGGCTACGGCAGAAATGCGGTGGCTTTTGCAGGAAAAACCATGACGGAAATCACTTGCCATGCCAAAGGGGCCATGGCTCTTTTTGGTAATGAAGCCATGAATGTGATTGACGTGGGCGGTCAGGATACCAAGGTAATTACCTGTAAGGGAAGAACCGTGGAAGAGTTTTTTATGAATGACAAATGCTCTGCGGGAACAGGGAAGTTTTTGGAGGTTATGGCAAACCGCTTAAACATTTCCATGGAGGAATTGAATTCCCTTGCCAAGGAGCATACCGAAGAAGTAAAAATCAGCTCTATGTGTACGGTTTTTGCGGAATCCGAGGTAATTTCCTTAGTGGGACAGGGAATTGAACGAGCCAACATTGCTTACGGCATCCTGCAATCCGTTGCAGGAAAGGTTGTGCAAATGTTGGGAAGACTCAGAGACCAAAGCCCGGAGGTCTATCTGACCGGAGGGCTCTGTGAAGCGGCCTATTTTCAGGAAATTTTATCGGAGAAAATCGGAAAGCCCATTCATTCCCATAAAAATGCCCGCTACGCTGGAGCCCTTGGGGCTGCGGTTTTAGCCAAGGAACAGGTGGAAAAGGGCAGAATGTAAGTCCGGATAATTTGCCGGGTTAGCAATACAAGAAGTGTAGTATGAAATTGCTTGGGATATTGGCATTCAAGCCTACGGCAGAAAAATGGATCAAAGAGGCAAATCATGTACAATTTTGATGAAATCATTGACAGACGACACACCAACGCCCTGAATACGGACGGCTTTCGCCAGTATATTTTCCATGATGACGGAAGTATGAGCTTTCCCTATAAGGATGAGGAATTTATCCGTATGTGGGTGGCGGATATGGAATTTGCTACGCCGGATGTGGTTATTGAAGGAATAGAAGAACGGCTGAAAAGAAGGATTTTCGGCTATACCAGAGTTTTTGAACCGGACTACTATGAAGCCTTCCTTTCCTGGTGTCAAAGAAGATACGGATTCAGTTTTCCAAGGGAAGAGCTGGTGATGTCCAACGGCATTATTCCGGCTTTATATGAGCTGGTAGAGCACATTTGTAAAGAGGGAGAGAAGGTACTCTTTTTTACCCCCTCCTATGCTTTTTTTCAATATGCGGCAAAGGCAAGCGGAAGAGAAGTGCTTTGTTCGGATTTAATCAATGAAAATGGAATTTACCGCATAGATTATGAAGACTTTGCAAAGAAAGCCAAGGAGGCGAAGCTTTTTATTTTCTGTAATCCCCATAACCCTACAGGTCGGGTATGGAGAGAAGAGGAATTGGAGAAGCTGGCTAAAATCATTCAAGAAAATGATTTGTATGTGATTTCCGATGAGATTCACTGCGATTTACTTCGGAAAAATCAAAAGCATATCCCCTTGGGAAAGATAATGCCGGAATATAAGAAATTGGTAACATGCATGGCGCCCAGCAAGACTTTTAATATGGCAGGACTCATGATTTCTAATATTTTGATTCGGGAAGAAAGACTGAGAATGCTTTGGAACAATAAGCATTATAATTTTGACAATCCTCTGAGTATTGCCGCGGCCCAGGCGGCCTATGAAAAGGGAGAGCCCTGGCTAAGAGAATTACAGGAATACCTGGATGACAACTTTGCCTTTACGAAGTCCTATCTGGAAGAGCATTTAGAGAAGGCGAAAATGCAGATTTCAGAAGCGACGTATTTGGCTTGGGTAGACCTAAGCGCCTACTTTTCGAAGGAGGAAGAGCTTCCCCGCTTCTTTGCGTATGAAGCCGGTGTTCTTTTGGAGGGAGGCAATATGTTTGTCCAACATTCCGATGGATTTATTCGCCTGAATTTAGCCTGCCCCAGAAGCATTGTGAAGGAAGGTCTAAAGAGGATGTGCGAAGCGATAAAGAAGAAAAAGGGCTAAAAAAATTTTTTTAGCCCTTTTTCGAGTTAAGCTTCTAAAGCCGCGATAGCCTCATCCATATCTAAGAACTTCCTTCCATCCGGAAGAATCATGCAGGGGATGCCCAGTCTGCCATTTTCAGGATAATCAGACTGAAGAGCCTGCTTCCGAATCTCTGCGTAGCAGTCCTCCTGCTCCCGTAACATCAGATAATATTTCAGAGAGGGGAAGTCCTCCAGAATATTAACAAAATCCACCTCTACATTTCTTTTCTTCATTTCCTCCAGAATTTCTCTGCATCCCGGACAAAGATGACTGCCAACGATTTGAACCTTCATAGTTTCCTCCTTTTTAACGATTTTCTTTTTCCTTATCACTATACGAAAATGTAGCATAGAGTCAAGGGGAAATCCCATTTGACAGGGGGAGGCTTTTTGCTTTATAGTTCCCTTTGCGAGTGCATATTCTAAGGAGGAAAAATCCTTTAGAAGTGCATGCAATTTAAAGAATCCCATTTTTAGAAAATTCCATTACAAGGAGTAAAGGATGTTTGAAAATTTAGAAGAAGTAAAAAAGCATTACGAAGAAATTATGCATAATCTGACGATTCCGGAGGTGGTTTCCGACATCAGTCAGTATAAAAAGTTGATTTTAGAGCAGACCAGTCTGGAGCCGATTTACAAGGCTTATTTGGCTTTCCGAAAGGCGGAGCAAAGTGAAGAGGAGGCTCTTTCCCTTTTGGACAATGAAAAGGATAAGGAAATTCTGGAGATGGCCAAGGAAGAGTTGCAACAGGCCAAGGAAGACCAGGAGAGACTTACCAAGGAGATTCAGCTTCTCCTCTTACCTAAGGATGAAAATGACGACAAGAACATCGTAATGGAAATCCGCGGGGGAGCGGGAGGAGAGGAAGCGGCTTTATTTGCCGGCTCTCTTTATAGAATGTATACCAACTATGCGGAAAAAAGAGGCTGGAAGACGGAGTTGGTTTCCTTTAATGAAACGGGCCTTGGGGGCTTAAAGGAAGTGGTCTTTATCGTAGACGGCCACGGCGCTTATTCCCGTTTGAAGTATGAGTCCGGGGTACACAGAGTACAGCGTGTACCGGAGACGGAAAGTGGGGGAAGAATTCATACCTCCACCGCAACGGTGGCGGTTATGCCGGAAGTAGAGGATGTGCAGGTGGAGATTAACCCTGCAGATGTGCGCATGGAAGTTTTCCGTTCCTCCGGAGCCGGTGGACAGCATATCAATAAGACTTCTTCTGCGGTTCGACTGATTCATGAGCCTACCGGTCTTGTGGCAGAGTGTCAGGAGGAGCGTTCTCAGGTACAAAACAGAGAGAAGGCTATGCGACTTCTGAGAGCAAGACTTTATGAAATCGAGTTGGAAAAGCAGCAGTCGGAAAATGCGGCGGAAAAGCGTTCTCAGTTGGGAACGGGAGACCGCTCCGAGAAGATTCGTACCTACAACTTCCCTCAGGGAAGAGTAACGGATCATAGAATCAAGCTTACTCTTTACAACATTGATGCGGTGCTTTCCGGAGATCTGGATCTCTTAATTGACCCGTTGATTACGGAGGATCAGGCAGAGAAACTGGCACGATTGGAAGAGAAGAATTAAGGAAAATGCCTCCTTTTCTTAATGGGGAAAAGGGGGGATTTTTGTATAATAAAATAGTTTCTTTGGAATAATGAATCGTGCTGATGAAAGTATAGAAGGGGTAAGGAATGGAAGAACAAAGAGAAAGACAGAGCAGAAAAAGGGGAAAGAGTGGGGGAAAGAGTCTCCTTCCTTTTTTTCTGATCTTTTTTTGCTTCATTTTGCTTTTTGCCGGGGCAGGTCTTTTTTACTATGTGAAGAAGTATATGCCCACCAAAGCCAGAGCGGATTTAAACAGCTATTTTTCCGTATCCGGAGACAATGTGGAGCTGTATTTAAACCATGAAAAACAGGTAGAGGATTCCGTATTGACTCTGGGAAGAATGCAGGATGGAGAGGTCTATCTCCCCTATGGCTTTGTGGTAAAGCAGTTAAATATTCGTTTTTATTATGACGACGACGAGAAAACCCTCCGCTATGCCCTGCCGGATTCTGTGGAAATCTATCAGCCGGGAGAAAAGGGAAAGGATGGAAAGCTTCCCTATTTTGTGGACGGGAAAAACATTTTCCTCAGCCTCTCTCTGATTCAGTCCCATACTGCCCTGGAAGTGGAAAGCTTTACGGATGCGGAGCATAAGAGAGTCTTCCTTTACAATGCTTTTGGCAAGGAAAAGCAGGCGACTTTAACGGCTAAAGAGGCGGTTCGTGTGCAGGGGGGAGTGAAGAGCCCTATCCTTACGGACTTGGAAAAGGGAGATAAGGTTCTTGTTTTAGAAAAAATGGAGAAGTGGTCCAAGGTAGAAACCAAGGACGGCTTTATCGGCTACCTTCGAAACAGTCGCTTAGGGGACGAGGTGGAGATTGAAAAAAGTTCCGACTTCCAGGCCCCGGTTTATTCTCATAAAAGTATGGGAGATGGCGTTCATCCCACTCTGGCCTTCCATCAGATTACCACTCCGGAAGCCAATAATACTTTGGATACTTTGCTTCCCAATGCAGCAGAGGCAAATATTGTGGCACCTACATGGTATGTGCTTTCCGACAATGCAGGTAACTTTATTTCCTATAGCGATGCCAACTATGTAGCCAAGGCTCATGCAGCAGGAAAGAAGGTATTTGCTACCCTCAATAACTTTGATGCGGGAAAGGTGGATGCCAAGGCGCTTTTTTCTGCGGCAAAGCATAGAAGTGCTTTGATTGAAAATCTGGTAAAGGATTTAAAGGAAAAGCAGATTGACGGAATCAATGTGGATATTGAGCTTTTACCGGAAGGCGCAGCCAGAGATTATCTGGAGTTTATGCGGGAGTTGTCCATTGCCTGCCGTACCGAGGAGCTCTTTTTTAGCGTGGATTGCTATGTTCCCTATTCTTATAATGCTTACTACAATATCAAGGAGCTGGGAGAGATTTGTGATTATGTGGTCATTATGTGCTATGACGAGCATTATGCAGGTTCCGAGGAAGCAGGATCCGTTTCGTCTTTAAGCTATGTAGAGCGAGGAATTGACGAAAGCGCTGCGAAGATGGATAAGAACAGAGTAATTATTGCCCTGCCGTTCTATACCAGAGTCTGGATTACCGATGCAAACGGAAAGCTCCGTTCCGAGGCTCTTTCCATCAAAAAGGCGAAGGAATGGATTACAGAAAAAAATGTTCCTTTAGAATGGAAAGAGGATATTGGCCAATACTATGGCGTGATTCAGGACGGAAATGAGAAAAAGGAAATCTGGATGGAGGATGAAAAGTCCATGGAAGCAAAGATGAGTTTGCTCCGGGAAAAGGGCATTCAGGGCGTTGCGGCGTGGAAGCTGGGACAGGAGCCCCAGGGATTTTGGTCCATTCTGAATTTAGAAGAAAAAGCTTCATAAAACAGCATTTTAATGAAGCATGATAATGTCGTAAAAAGCATTATAGAAACATCTTAAAAATAGAGGCGTCAGGATGAAGACAAAAATCTTTGGAAAAGAAGGAATTTCAGAGGCCGCTGAGATCCTAAAGCAGGGTGGCTTAGTGGCTTTCCCTACGGAAACCGTATACGGCTTAGGAGGGAACGGTTTGGATAAGGAGGCGGCAAAAAAGATTTACGCCGCTAAGGGCAGACCCTCCGACAATCCTTTGATTTTGCACGTTTCTTCTATAGAAGAGGTAACTCCCTTGGTGAAAACTTTACCGGAAAAGGCGAAGAAACTGATGGAAGCCTTTTGGCCGGGACCTTTAACTCTGGTACTGCCAAAGTCCGACATTGTGCCTAAGGAAAGCACCGGAGGGCTGGAAACCGTAGCCCTTCGTTCTCCTGAAAATGCCTTAACCCTCGCCCTGATTCGTGCCTGCGGCTTCCCCATTGCCGGCCCTTCCGCAAACCTTTCCGGCCGGCCTAGCCCTACAGAGGCTGCCCATGTTTTGGAGGATTTGGGAGGTAGAATTGAGGGAATCTTAGAGGATGGGGCAGTGGGCATCGGGGTGGAATCCACTATTGTGGATTTAAGTGAAGACTGTCCCACCCTGCTTCGTCCGGGAGCTATTACGATAGAGGATTTGGAAGAAGTCTTAGGGGAAAAGGTGGCCATTGACCCGACTTTGTTGGGAAAGAGCATGGCAGAGGGCTTTATTCCGAAGGCACCCGGCATGAAATATAGGCACTATGCTCCTAAGGCGGAGATGATACTCTTTAAGAAAAATCTGCTTTCTGATCAGAGTCAAAAGGTAAATGAAATACCGTATGGGGAAGAGAAAAAGCTGATAGCGGAAGCCATCCTTTCTTATGGGGAGAAGGAATTTTCGGTATCTCCGGAGAGAAAGATTTGGATTCTTTGTGGAGAAGATACTGCTTCCCTATATGAGGGGGATGGTCGTTTTACAGTGCAAATTTTAGGTAGGAGAGAGGAACCCCTATCCATGACACATAATTTGTTTCGACTGCTTCGGCAGGCGGACGAAGAGGGAGTGGAATTGATTTTGGGAGAGTGCTATTCCGAAGAAGGAGTAGGATTTGCGTTAATGAACCGTATGAAGAAGGCGGCTGGACAAAGGATTTTCTATATCTAAGGAATAAAGGAAGGGATTGCAAATATAAGAATGAGTCTTTCATGCAGCATAGGTCTGAAATTGGGGCACGCTCTCGCTAACTTTGCCACGTAGCAGTACTAACTTCAAGCATCGCTTTGCTTGCTTTCAGTAAGTACTGACGGGCTCAGATTACCCCTATTTCAGACCCATGGCGCATGAAAGCTAGGTATGTTTTTGCTTCACAATCCCTTCCTGTATTAAATTCCATAGACATAGAAAATCCATAATATGTAGATTAGAAAAATAATTTAAACCTTTAGCGGGATTGCAAAAAACTTTTATGCTCTAAAGTGTAGAAATCCCATACTCTTGGGTGTATCCTAAAGCTAGAAAGATAGCCTTTTCGGTATAGAAATATTCTCCGGCAATAAGGCTTGGAGAATTATAGAGCGTGGGACGGCGACCTACAGAGAGGGGTGGCTATGAAGGTACTGAAGGAGGACAGAAATATTCACTTGAAGGAACAGATGTTGTTCTCGGAAATATTGGAAGGTTTAAAAGAAATCGAAAAAATTGAACAGGGTGACAAGAAGGAAGGGGCAGCAGAGCGATTTTGCAGCCTCTTTTCTGCACTAGAGGAGGAACTTCATTTCGCGGAGGAAGAAGTTCTGGAGGAGAGACATCCTCTCTTTGACGAAAGTATTTTGCCGAAGGAAGGAGAGCTTCTGGCGGAAGGAGAAAGCCTTTGTCTGCTGGGAATTGCAGAAGAAGATAGGGAAGGGTATATGGAAGTGGAATATGATGCTTCCTTCTTTAAGGCGGCATTTTCCGACCAGAGGTTTTTAAAGAATCTTTGGAACAGCTTCCACTATAGGAATAGAGCCTATTACAGCATATTTTCATTTAATGGACTATTCTTAGGCTACTGTGGAATCCGAAATCTGCAGGCAAGTCCATGGGAGTTGTGTATTTCCTTGAAAAAACAGTATCAAGGACGGGGAATCGGCACAGAAAGCTTGAGACTTTTGATGAAGGCCTTAAATCGTCGTACCGGAGAGTCTGTCTATAGAGGACGGGTAGATGCGGACAATGAAGCTTCCATCGGCATGATGCGGAAGTTAGGGGCAAAGCCCAATGGAATCAGCGAAAGCTTTCTTCACGGAGAGAGATTAATGCGTTATCAAATGCAAAGTAAGTACTTGATTGATGAGCGTTTGCAGGAGCTTGCAGAGGAATTCGCTGTACCGGCAGAGGAGCTTTTAGGGCATCTTTTGGAGTTTCGGATTGAAGCATGATCTTTTTGACAGGTTTAAGGTATAGTGTTGGAGTTTCGTTTAGGATGAAAAAAGGAATTAAGTTTCATAGTATTTATTATCGCTACTATTTGTTTATCGTTGTGATCCTTCCTCTTCTTTTCCTTTGGACTATTACCGAGAAGAGTGGTGAGAAACTGGAGCTTTTTCAAGGGATGGTTAGTATTGGTCAGGAGGAGATAAACTATATCCTTTCGGGAATCAGTCTCTTTCTCATTTTATTATTTTCTTTTATAGGCTGGAAATGTAGCATTGGTGAGGAGGGGATTTACCTTTGTAAAATAGATTTACTTGTGCCCTGGACGGAAATTACTGCTGTAAGCCATGTATGGATTAATGAAGCCCATTATGTAAGAAAAAAGTTTTTGTTTTATAATCGAAAAACACTGGTAGTTTATAGGAAAGATTATAAGCCGATTTGTATTTACAACATTTCTTTACTTGGCCTATATGCAGTAAAATTTTATCATCCCGAAATACGGACGAATCTAATGACTGCTAGTTTGGCCACAACATTTAATTTGATTCTGAATTCTACTTTACTTTATGGAGTTGTAACGAAATCTTACCAATTCGAAAACACTGTGATTTGGACAATTCTGTATTTCATTAAGGCTTTTATACTTCCTGTGCTAATGCTTGCAGGCCAAAATAAGAAATATGGGAATGCTTTGAAGCATGCCACAATTTATTCTATAAATGCATCCGATGCGATTCATGTATAGGACAAGAAAATGCAAAATAGAAGTACTTATGCAGTACGCAAATCCCCCAGGAACGGCAACTTCTGGGGCGGATAATATTCTCCATCGAAAAGATATACAGTACATGAAGTTGGTTGTGGATTTTGCTAATAGCAAAGGATGTCACCAATAATGTCCACAATGCCACCTAATTTTATATAATCTTCATACGCTACATTATTTCATTACACCATTTCTTGATTTTTTGTCTGCTTATGCTATACTTAGAAACGTAAAAAAGACAGAAGTACTCATGTAGTACGCAAATCCCCCAGGAGCGGCAACTCCTGGGGGATTTTATTCCGTTGTGGCAAGGTGGATTAGACCTTAGGCTGACTACCGCTTACTGATCTCCGTCCAACCATTTGCAGATAAAGTGGCAAACAATACCCGCCAAAACAGAGATTAAAAAAGACAAAAATATCCCCATGTAGTACACCCCCTTTCCGTACCCGTATAGGGGTGGTAGCGTAATATATCATATCATAAAAAACATAAAATTTATCCTTAATTTAAGTAATGGTATGATTATTATTTTTTATCATTAACATATTCTCCAAAAATAAACTCCCCTATAGCCTCTCCCCTGGCATTATGATAAAATAATCAGACAGAACTATATCTAAAAGGAGGTTCAATTATGGAACAGGAAAGCAGAATTGCGGTAATGGCGATTATTGTGGAGAATCGCGAGTCCGTGGATACGCTGAATCATCTTCTTCATGAATATGGGGACTATATCGTAGGGAGAATGGGATTACCCTATGAGAAGAAGGGAGTAAACATTGTATCCATCGCTCTGGATGCCCCCAACGACACGATTTCCGCTTTGGCGGGAAAGATTGGGAACATCCCGGAAATCAGTGTAAAAACTGCCTATGCCAGCAAGTAAAGTAGCAGATTTGCTTCGTCAGCTGCAAAAAACCCATCATTTGTCTTTGGAAGAATATGAGCTGATTCTTTCGAATAGGACGAAAGAGGATGAGGAGCTGGCGAAGAACCTGGCGAAGGACTGTACCGAAGAGTATTACGGCAATGGGGTGTATACCAGAGGATTAATCGAGTTCACCAACTATTGCAAGAACGGCTGTCACTACTGCGGGATTCAGAGGGAAAACCAAGAGGTGGAGCGCTATCGCCTGACGAAGGAGGAAATCTTGGACTGTTGCCGGGAAGGGCATCAACTGGGATTTCGTACCTTTGTTTTACAGGGAGGCGAGGATCCTTACTTTACGGATGAGCGGATCGTAGAGATTGTAAAGGCAATCAAAGAAGAATTTCCGGATTGCGCCATCACCCTTTCCATTGGAGAAAAATCTAAAGAATCCTATGAAAAATATTTTCAGGCAGGAGCAGACCGCTATCTTCTTCGGCATGAAACGGCGGATGAAGCCCATTATCAAAAGCTTCACCCCAAGGAATTATCCTTTCAAAACAGGATGCGTTGTCTTCAGGACCTAAAGGACATCGGCTTTCAGGTAGGCTGCGGTTTCATGGTAGGTTCTCCTGGGCAGAGCAGTAAAAGTTTGGCGAAGGACCTGTACTTTATACAGGAATTCAAGCCGGATATGTGCGGGATTGGCCCATTCATTCCCCAGCACAGTACCATTTTCGCAAAGGAAAAGCAGGGCAGTTTGGAGGACACACTCTTTCTCCTATCCATGCTTCGTTTGATTCAACCGAATCTTTTGATTCCCGCCACCACAGCTCTGGGAACCATCGATAAACGAGGAAGAGAACTGGGAATTTTAGCAGGGGCAAATGTTCTGATGCCCAATCTGTCTCCCACGGCAGTGCGAAAAAAATATCTTCTCTATGACAATAAAATCTGTACCGGTGATGAGGCAGCCCAGTGTCGTGCCTGCTTAAGTCGAAGGATGGAGTCTGTGGGAGCCAAGCTTCTGGTGGATAGAGGAGATGCAAAGAAAGCAAAAGTAGAAGCATAAGAAAAATCAAATAGTCTATTAATCAGGTGAAAGCATTTATGCCTTCCAATCTGAACGGAACGTAAACACATTTTCCTAAAGAGGAATTCGAACCGGAAGAAGGGAGTATTATGAGTACAATCTATAATCCAAAATCAACTAAAGCAGAAGAGTTTATTTCCCATGAAGAAATCCTGGAAACTTTGGCCTTTGCCGATGAGCATAAGAATGACCGGGCTTATATAGAGTCAATCTTGGAAAAGGCAAAGCCGGTATATGATGAGAAGGGCAGAGTCCATTGTGATGGTTTGAGCCATCGGGAGGCCTCCGTTTTATTGGCTTGCGAATTACCGGATTTAAACGAGAAAATGTTTAAATTGGCGGAGGAGATTAAGCTGGCCTTTTATGGAAATCGTATCGTGCTTTTCGCGCCCTTATACCTTTCCAATTACTGCGTAAACGGTTGCGTATACTGCCCTTATCATGCGAAGAATAAGGACATTGCCAGAAGAAAGCTCAGTCAGGAGGAGATTCGTAAAGAAGTAATTGCCCTTCAGGATATGGGGCACAAGCGTCTGGCTTTAGAGGCGGGAGAGGATCCTGTTAATAACCCCATTGAGTATATTTTGGAGAGTATTAAAACCATTTACAGTATCCATCATAAAAATGGAGATATCCGCCGTGTCAATGTAAACATTGCGGCAACCACCGTGGAAAATTACCGTAAGCTTAAGGAAGCTGGTATCGGTACCTATATCCTGTTCCAGGAAACCTATCATAAGGAAAGCTATGAACAGCTCCACCCAACCGGACCGAAGCATGACTATCGTTATCATACGGAAGCCATGGATAGAGCCATGGAGGGCGGTATCGATGACGTAGGTATCGGCGTACTCTTCGGTTTGGACAAGTATCGGTATGAGTTTGTAGGACTTCTGATGCATGCGGAGCATTTGGAAGCAGTACACGGTGTAGGACCCCACACCATTTCCGTGCCCAGACTGAAGAGAGCCTCCGATATTGATCCCAGCCAGTTTGACAATGGTATTGATGATGAGATTTTTGAGAAAATCATTGCCTGCATCCGAATTGCTGTGCCCTATACCGGTATGATTATCTCCACCAGAGAGTCCGAAGCCGTTAGAGGGAGAGCTCTATCCATCGGTATTTCTCAGATTTCTGGCGCATCCAGAACCTCTGTAGGCGGCTATTCCGAAGAGGAGCGTCCCCATGATACGGAGCAGTTTGATGTTTCCGACCAGAGAAGCCTGGATGAGGTGGTAAAATGGTTGATGGATCTTGGGTATTTGCCTTCCTTCTGTACCGCCTGCTATCGGGAAGGAAGAACCGGAGATCGCTTTATGGCGCTGTGCAAATCCGGACAGATTCAAAACTGTTGTCATCCCAATGCATTAATGACTTTGGCGGAGTTTCTCACCGACTATGCCAGTGAGGGTACCAAGAAGTGCGGAGAAGACTTAATCGAGAAAGAGCTTCTTACCATCCCCAATGAAAAACGACGGGACATTGCCAAGGATCACATCAGTAATATTTATGAGTCCAATAAGAGGGACTTTTATTTCTAAAGCAATAACAGGCTATAGATAATTTAGGAGTAGCTTCGGCAATAAAGGTCTGAATGCAGGGAAGTTTGAACGTGCCCCGATTTCAGACCTTTATTGCTTAGAGAATTTTTTTGATTTTTTACAGCCTGTACGTAGAGGAAGTTCTTTCAGCGCGTAGGGCTATAGCCAAGACTTTTTATAACAGGAGAAAAAGATGAGTCTACAGGACACCCCTCAGGGGGAGCGGATTCACATCGCATTTTTCGGGAGGAGAAATGCGGGAAAATCCAGTTTTTTTAATGCCATTGCCGGACAGAAGCTGTCCCTTACTTCAGAGACTTTGGGTACTACTACCGATCCGGTGCGAAAATCCATGGAAATTCTTCCTCTGGGGCCGGTGCTCCTGATTGACACCCCGGGATTTGATGATGAGGGGGAGCTGGGAAGCATGAGGGTGGAAAGAACCAAAGAGGTGCTACGGGAAACGGATATTGCTCTCTTATTTCTTCCTGCCAAGGACTTTTTGTTAGCAAGGAAAGAGGGGCAGGGTGAAGCCCTTTTCTTGCCGGAGAAAGAGGCCTCCTACCTTAGACTTTTTCAGGAAAATAAAATTCCTGCATTCCTCTTATTAAGCCAGGCGGATAAACTTTCTTCCGAAGAAAGAGGGCGGATAGAGGAGTGGATAGAGGACCGGATTTCTCGGAAAAAGGATCTGCCCTTTCAGGGGATATTTTTAGTGTCTTCCGAAACCAAGGAGGGGGTAGAAGCAGTAAAGAATGCCTTTGCCCCATTGGCAAGCCGTCAGGAAGAGAAAAAGCGACTCTTTTACGGTCTGGTTGAGCCGGGAGATTTTGTGGTACTGGTGACGCCTATTGATGAATCCGCTCCGAAGGGAAGACTGATTTTACCGCAACAAATGGCGATTCGAGACATTTTAGATTATAATGGAATTCCCCTGGTCTGCCAGGTGGAGGAGCTTCCGAAGATTCTGGAAACTTTGGGAGATAAAATCAAGCTGGTGGTTACGGACTCTCAGGCATTTTCCAAGGTGAATCAAATTCTTCCTAAGACTATGCCATTGACCTCCTTTTCCATTCTGATGGCAAGATACAAGGGATTTCTAAGTTATGCCTTGGAGGGTTGTGCTGTGCTTTCCACCTTGGAGGATGGAGATAGGGTTTACATTGCTGAGGGCTGTAGTCATCATCGGCAGTGCGGAGATATCGGAACGGTAAAGCTCCCTCGGATGCTGGAAAAATATACCGGAAAGAAGCTTCAGTTTGTATACTCGGAGGGCAAGGGATTTTTACCGGAGGAGGAACAGAAGCGGGTGAAGATAATGATTCACTGTGGAGCCTGCATGCTTAGTGAAAAAGAAGTGGAGAGTCGTTATCAGGACTTTCTTCGAAAGAAGATTCCCATTTGTAATTACGGACTGGCTATGGCGAAGATGACGGGCATTTTGGAACGCTCCATTGAGATGCTATAATAGAATGCATAACGAGTAGATTAATAAAGAAATCAATAAAGAAATCACTAAAGAAGTCAATAACGAAGTCAATAGAGAAATAAACGATAAGCTTCATATCGGTAATCGATGCATTGCAGTACTTAAGAAAGAAGGAATTCCCCTATGGTTAAACTCATTCATACCGCAGATTTGCATTTGGACAGTGCATTTCGCTCCCGCTTTACCAAGGAAGAGGCGGAAAATAGGAGACAAAAGCAGCTTATGGCTTGGAAGGAGCTGCTGTCCTTTGCTGTGGAAAAAAAGGTGCAGGGAATATTGATTGCCGGTGACCTTTTTGATAGTCCGGTGGTTTCTCATGGAACCATGGACTTCTTTCTATCCACTATTGCGGAGCATCCGGAGATTTCCTTCTTTTATTTAAGAGGAAACCATGACACGGAAAATACCTTCCGTTATCAGGAAAATCTGCCGAAGAATCTCTTTCTCTTTTCGGATAAAGGGAAGAAATACCGTTTAAACGACAGATTACTTTTGGCGGGGGTGGAATACGGCACCAAGGATATTTCCTTTGGAGAAAATAAAGGGGCTACACAGGGAGCCGGACAAGCTGCCGAGCAAGCCGTAGAACAGGAAACCGTACATGGAGCGGAAGCGCTAAGCAAAAACGAAACTGAGTCGGAAGAAGAATCCAAGTTCTTAAAGCTGAAAGAAGAGGACTGCAATATCCTCCTGCTTCATGGTGCCCTGTATCAGGGAACACCCAAGGGGGATAGCTTGCAGGGGGAGGAAGGCATTTTCCTGAAAAACTTGGAAAAGCTTCCCCTATCCTATATTGCCCTTGGTCATATCCATAAGGGGGGCGAAGGGAAGTTAAATAATGGGGCTCTTTGGGCTTACCCCGGTTGCCTGCAAGGAAGAGGCTTTGACGAGGAAGGGGAAAGAGGATTTCTGTATCTTAAGGTAGAGGAAGAGAAGAAGGAAATTCACAAGGAATTTATCCCCATTAAGCAGGGGGAGTTCCGGATTTTGGAGATTGAGCTTTTGGAAGATGAGGGCACTTTAGTCTGCCTGAAAAAAATAGAAGCGGAAATGGAGAAGGCCGGCATTTCCAAAGAGGACAGCCTTCGCATTATTTTAAAAGGAAAAAAGGGCTTAGAGCAGGAAAGAAATCTTCGTTACCTGCAATTACAGCTTCAGGACAGCGTATTTTTCCTGGAAATACAGGATGAGAGCGAGCTTAGCTGGAATCGGGAAGAAGCCATGAAGGAGAAGAGCCTGAAGGGAGAGTTTCTGCGGGTGCTGGCCGCTGCGGACAATCTTTCCAAGGAAGAGCAGGAAGAAATCATTGCCTTAGGAATGGGGCTTTTGCAGGGAGGAGAACTATGATTATAGAAGCATGCCACATTGCCCAATTCGGAAAATGGAAGGATGCGGATTTTTCCTTTTCTCCCGGAAAGAACAGTTTCCTTTGGGACAACGGTTATGGAAAAACCAGCTTTATCTACTTCTTTAAGTTGATGTTCTATGGGGTTTCCGGGGATAGAAAACAGGACTTGGAGGAAAATGAGCGGAAGCACTATATGCCCTTTCAGGGAGCATCCTTTGGCGGTCGGATTATTTTCCGTATCGGAGAGAAGCGCTATCGTTTGGAAAGAAGCTTCGGTCTAAAGAAGTCCGAGGACAGCTTCCGACTTTTTGATGAGGACAGCGGGAAGGAATCCAAGGATTATTCCGAAAATATAGGCGAAGAGCTTTTTTCTTTGGATGCAGAGTCTTTTCAAAGAGTTTGCATGATTAGTCATGAGGACCTGCATTTTTCCATGAACTCCCGTATGCATGCCAAGCTTGGCAATGTGGCGGAGGATCAGGAGGATATGAAGAAGTTCCAGCAGGTGCAGACGATTCTTAAGGATGGCATTAATGCTCTTTCCCCTAACCGTCGCACCGGAAACATTTTCAAATTAAAGATGCAGGAGGAGGAATTGTCCTCCGGTCTTTACGGCAAGGAGGCTTTGGAAAATGCAGTTCTTTCTATAGAGAAGGAAGTGCTTGCTCTTACAGAAAAGGAAGCTAAGCGGAAGGAAGAGGGAAAGGCTCTGGAGGAGGAGCTTAGCCAAAGGATTTCGGAAAAGGATTCTTTGGGGAAGTGGATGTCCTATGCCCAGAAGAAGGAAGAATGGGAAAAGGCGGAGTATCGTTATGAAAATGCTTTAAAGTGGTACTATCAGGATCGTTTTTCCGAGATTCCGGAGGAGAAGAAAGCACTCCTTTGGAAGGAGGAAATGCAGTCCCTTCAGGAACAGATTCGTTCTATAAAGAAGGAAATCGAAAAGGTATCGGAAGTCGGCGAGGAGAATGTCGGTGTAGAAGCCAAAAAAGAAGGGGGAATAGTGCTACCCCTTGAAGAAGCAAGTGTTCCCGGTGCCAGTCGTGCAAAGAAAGATACTTCGAAGAACGAGACCATTGGGAATGGGACAAAGGAAATGGGACAGTATGGTACTTCTCCTGTAGTACTTTTCGCTTTGGCAGGACTGGGACTGCTCTTTGTTCTTCTTTTCTTCGGAAAGCTTTTCGGTATGCCATTGGGACTTCCATCAGCCCTATTCCTATTGCTGGGGATCCTTTCCCTTAGTCTTTGCTTCTTCCTTTGGTGGAGCGGAGAACAGAAAAAGCAGACA
This sequence comes from uncultured Oribacterium sp., assembly GCA_963545375.1. GTDB lineage: Bacteria > Bacillota > Clostridia > Lachnospirales > Lachnospiraceae > Oribacterium. The sequence goes on along the minus strand of CAUUJL010000001.1, from coordinate 51,830 downwards.
TGGAAAGAAAAGCAGGAAGAGGAAGAGAACCGACAAAGAAAGCAACAGGCAATACGCTTTGCTTCCTTGGAAGAGCTTCTTTCCCGTTTTCATAAGCTGGAAGATATGCAGGATCTAGAAATGGAAGCAGCAGGTCGAAAAGAAGAGTTCCTTCGCTTCGTGGAAGAGGAAGGGGGAGAACAGGCCTTTTCTTTATTGGAAGAGAAACAGAAGGAATGGGAAGAAGGACCTTCCTTAGAGGAGAGCAGGAGAAAGCTGGAAGCTTTCCGGAAAGAGGAGGAAGAAAGAAGGGAAGAGATTCGGAGGAAACGGGCGGAAAGAGAAGCGAAGGTTCGGGATTTGGAGTTCTTGGAAGAACAGGAAAGACTTCTGGAACAGAAAAAAGAAGAGCGGGAGGCCTTGGAAAAGCGTTACAATCTTTTGCAAAAAACAAAAGCCTATCTGGAAATGGCCAAGGAGCGTTTTGCCCTACAATATAAGGAGCCTATTCTGGAAGCTTTTCAGAAGTATTTTCAGAGCATCTGCACAGAGCCGCTACAATTCCAGATGAGTGAGGACCTGGAGCTTAGCTTTGTGGACAGAGGATTAAGCCGGGAGCAGGGCTATCTAAGTGAGGGTTTGCAGGATCTTTGCCGTTTCTGTCAAAAGCTGGCCATTTTTGATGCCATGTTCCGGGAGGAAAAAGCCTTCTTATTACTGGATGATCCCTTCAGTCATTTGGATGAGAAAAATGGAGCAAGAGCAAGAGCTTTGCTGGAGGAGCTTGCCAAGAGTCGTCAGATTTTTTACTTTACTTGTAGTGAGGAACGAAAGATTTAGTATCTACGTGAAAGATTCCCGAAGCTTCCTTATCATAATGCTGTTGTTATAAGTTATTAGAAAAAGCCGTTATCGAGAGATAGCGGCTTTTTTTGTGCGTTTATCAGTCTTTTTGGGGCAAAAAACTTATAAAGAAAAATAATTTTGCAAAAGTAGAATATTTTTTGATTTTTTGCTTATATATTAAAAAAATAATGCGATATACATACATAGCAAAATAATTTAAGAAAAAGGAGCTATAAAAATGAGGAAGATAAGAAATCGAGGAATCAGAGAAAAGCCCCCGAAGAGGGGAGAGAAAGGCGGAAAAGCACCGCCGGCAGGGAGAGATTAAGAGGGTAGCTGCAATACACTCTACTCTTTCGAAAATACGGTAAGAGGACCGGGGAACACCCGTGGGAGCACAGAATATACGGCAAAGAGAGTTCAGCACTATTTATGCCTGAACCGAGGGCGCTGAGAAAAAGAAGAGCCCGTGGTGAGATTCCCCCGTCCCCTTAAAACTTTATAAAAGCATAGCCCCTTTTTCTAAGGAGAAAGAGAAGAATTTCTTCTTAGCAGAAAATAAACGAAAGCAAACGAAAACAAAAAGAGTATGAAAAAAATTGTCTGCATAGACATTTTTTATAAAGAACGCAAAGTGAGGGATAATTAATGAAGAAGAACATGAACAGATTAGCAACATTGGCATTAAGCGGAATGATGGTACTTTCCACCGCCGCACCGGTATTCGCATCCAGCACCAGTGTCAACAAGACTGATCCGAACTTAAATGTATATTATGGAAAGGATGAAGCTAACGTAGGTGTAAGTGCAAATGCCGCTGGAAAGTTAGAAACTTTAGGGAATTCCGTTTCCTTTGATAAGGTAATCCGTGTAGAGACTGACAACAATGAAATGGTGGACCAGCCGGATGTGGTATGGACATACGGCGTTGCAGGAGTTACAAACAACCAGAAGATTAATGTCGGCGGAGCTTCCGAATCAGCAGCATTTGAGGTAGGTAAAACAAAAATTGTAGATAAAAATAATCAGGAAATGATTGTTTTAGCCGGACAGGCTTCTCAGATTGATACGGCAAACAGTGATTTAAAGGCGGAGTTTAAGGCGAACAGCTTCAACCTTGCCGGCACGGAAGGAAGTACGTTAAAGGATTTTAAAGACGGGGTAAAAATCAGCTTTAAGCCTGCTGCCTTTGCTACTCCCGGAGTATATCGTTTCGTAGTTACAGAAAGTGCTGCAGCAGGAGCAAATAGCCAAGACGTGGAAGCTATGAAGGTTACTGTGGATGGTGTGGAAAAACCCTACCAAACTCAGCGTTTCCTGGATGTATATGTACGTCTGAAGGAAGGCAGTGCTACCGGTGAAAGAGAAATCTACGGCTATGTTCTCCACAGTGGAGATACTCTGCTTGCCAGCAACGCAACAGGAAATAAGCATACCGGAGACAAGAACAGCGGTTTTGACGGAGATGGCAATAAAACGGGCAAGAAAGATACTCCTCAGGGATATACCCGTTATACCCCGAGAAAGCTGAAGGTGGATAAGAAGATCAGCGGAATGATCAATAAGGATAATCTCTTTCCCTTCACAGTCAACCTTTTTCATAACAAAGCAGGAGCAGTCAACTTTGACAACGCGGATTTGCAGGTTAAGGTAAAGATGCCTGGAGCAAGCGCTTATACCGTAAAGAAGGCCAGTGAAATTCCCGGCTTAGGAGCAACATTAAAGGATGGACAATCCCTGGAAATCATCGGTTTGCCAAAGACCACTACCTATAATGTAAAGGAGACCAACAATACTGCTTTAACCATTAAGTCTGATGTGCGCTTCTCCGAGGATGTGGCAAATCCGGTTCCGGATACTGCGGCGGTAACCACTGAAACAGTGGCTCCTACAGCAAGCTCCACAGAAAGAGGAGGAGATAAGAACTTATTACAGAAGGATAGCCATGTGGCTTATCACAACCATATTGATGAAATCACACCAACCGGTGTAGTACTGATTGTGGCTCCTTATGCCATGATGTTAGCAGTGGCAGGAAGCATGGGCTTCATGTTCTTTAACCGGAAGAAGGAAGAGGAATAAGTTATCGTTCCCTTCTTAGGATAGAGGAAGCGGGAAAAGGAAAGCTATGAGGTTTTTCTTTTCCCGGATTCTTCCCCATCCCCTTTTCCCTAATCCATCCCGGTCATCCCGGATAGATGCGAGATTTTCGGGAACAAAAGTATTGCATGTATCCCGGGATACAAGAGTAGAGAGGCAAATATGAACATTGCGGTGAGAGCGGCGAGGCTGGGAGATCGCATGATTACCATCTTAGCTGCCATTCTAATGATTCTACTCATGAGCTACGGGGGATTTTCCCTTTGGTACACCTATATGACCATGCAAGAAGGATTTTTAAATAATGACTTAATGTCCTTAAAACCAGTAGTAAGTGAGGATGGAAGTCTGAGCTTTGAAGAACTCTTAGCCTTGAACAAAGATACCAGAGCTTGGATTACCTTGGACGGTACCAATATCGACTACCCTATGGTACAGGGAAAGGATGATATGGAATACGTCAATAAGGATGTGGAGGGAAACTTTTCCCTATCCGGATCCATTTTTATGAGCTATCACAATGCGCCGGATTTTTCCGACCCCTATATTCTGACCTATGGACATCATATGGACAATGGCGGAATGTACGGAGATGTGATGGAGTTCATCGATAACAGTTATTTTGAAGAACATAAGACGGGAACTTTGTATTTGCCCGGAAAGGCAAGGCAGTTAGAGGTTTTTGCCTGTATGGAGGGAGATGCCTATGACCCCTATATCTATAATGTTATGGATAAACAGGGGAATATGCAGGAGTTTCTGGATTACATCAAAAATAATGCACAGCAGTATAGAGATATTGGGATGAAAGACACGGATCAGGTAATCAGCTTATCCACCTGTGTATCTGCATCCACCAACGGTAGGATGATTGTCTTTGCCAGAATAAACCCATAAGGGGGTGAGGGAATTTGTTTCGAAAAAAATGTCAAAAAATCTTAGCGGGACTATGCGCCCTCCTCTTAATGGGGACGGGGAAGTCCACGGTACTGGTCTCCAGTGCCAGTGAACAGAAGAAAAATTTCGGCTTGGAGAAGCCTGCAGAAGTGCAGATTCCCTTTGCCATCTCTGTTTCAGGAGAAGAGGTTCCCCAGTCAGAGTTCCGCGTCTATATAGAAAGAGCTGTGGAAAGCCCCAATGCGCCGCTACCCACCCCCTACATTATGGATCTCCACATGGACTCCGGGGAAGAGCAGTTCAGCTTTGGAAAGATGCAGTTTTTAAGTGAGGGAGAGTATCATTATCGTGTTCGTCAGGAACAGCGAAATCATGAAGGCTTTACCTATGACACCACGGTATATTCCGTTGTGATTGAAGTACACAGTAAGAACAAGGACTACAATGGAAATGAAGTATCTCCTTATCTTTATGCCATTGTCCTTGCGGAGAAAGAAGGAGAAGAGGATAAGTCCGGTGAGCTTTTGTTTAAAAACAGCTACTACCGAGATCCATCCACTCCGGCTCCCGGACCGAGGCCGAAAGGAGGAAATGAAAATCCTCCCGGTAGTCCGCCCAAGAATCCCGGTGTTTTGGGAGTGGGTAGAGAAATCCTAAAACCCATCGAGGGGATCATCAGTCAGGTACCCGCCGTCTTGGGCGTTGCCAGAAAGATTGCCACAGGAGATGACAGCGATATGGTATTCTATGGACTATCAGCCCTGCTGGCCATGGGAAGCTTCGGTTTTTGGAGCTACCAGGTAAAGAAGCGTAGTGAGGATGATGAAAATCCCGAAACAGAAGAGTAAAGAGCCTTTCCCTTTCTTGGTTTAGGAGAGAAAGAACGGGGAAGGTTAAAGAAAAACACCTTGGAAAAGAGCTTGCCGAAAGGCGTAAGGGGGCTCCTTCCAAGGTGTTTTTTTATCTATTTCTTTCCGGCTTCTTCCTGCTCATTCAGGTTTTTGGAAACCGTCATTTCCTGATTATCGATATGCTCCTTCATCAGAGCCTTTGCACGGATAATGTCTCGAATCCGGATGGCCTCCAAAATCTTTTCGTGTTCATTAATCAGCGTTCCTCTCTGGGCTTCATCCTTGATGTACTCTAAACGATAGCGGTACATCTGCTCCCGAAGATTGTTAATCATCTGAATCAAACGCTTATTGCCGGTGGCATTGTAAATGATGTCGTGGTAGGCCTCATCCGCCTCCGCAATCTCCATTTCCGTACCGGTGGCTACGGCCTTCTTAAAACGGTCCTCCGCCTCATGTAAGGCAGCCAGTTGCTCCTCGTCGATTCTCTGGCAGGCCAAGTCTGTAGCCAGCTCTTCCAAAGCACCTCGAACCTCCAGCACATCCTGTAAAGACTTATGAGAAATCTTCGCCACCTCTGCCCCTCGTCTGGGGATCATCAGGACCAAACCTTCCAGCTCCAGCTTTCGGATTGCTTCACGAATGGGCGTTCTGGAAACTCCCAGCTTTTCTGCCAGCTGAATCTCCATGAGTCTTTCGCCGGGCTTCAGTTCTCCCTTTAAAATTGCCTGTCTCAGGGTATTGAACACCAAATCCCGTAGGGGAAGATACTCGTTCATATTAATGGTAAAATCGCTACTCATCTGTTCCTCCTTCTTCTGCCCATGGCTCTGTAAGATATACCTGTTGTGCTAAATGTCGATCCTCGCCATAGCGAAGTGCTTGATAAGCTTTTTCCGCCCAAGCTTTATGCTCCAAAGGAAAGAGGGCGAAGACCGTGGGGCCGGAACCGCTCATTAAAGCCACCTCCGCTCCGTAAGATAGGAGCCGCTCCTTCAGAAGCTGTATTTCCGGTCGCATGGCAATGCTGACTTTTTCCAAAAGATTTCCCATCAAAGGGGTAATTTCCGATAAATTTCCTTTTTTCAGAAAATACAGAAATTTTTCCACATCCGGATGCTCTTCTTTAGGAATGGCATTTACGTTCAGGGATTCATAAACAGCTTTTGTAGACAGGGAAAATACCGGTTTTGCCAAGAGAAGAATACAAGCCGGTAAGTTGGGAAGGGGCGTAAGAATTTCTCCTATACCCTCCGAAAGATAACAGCCCCTGTGTAAGCAGAAGGGAACATCTGCCCCCAGCTTCACGCCTCTTTTCTCCAGATCCTCTGTACTAAGACCCAGAGCATATACCCGATTCATTAAATGCAGTACGGCGGCGGCATCTGTGGAGCCTCCCGCCATTCCCCCGGAAACCGGAATACGTTTTTCCAAGTGAAAGGATAAGCCTTCCCGGATGGAGAATTCGTCAGCCAAAAGCTTTGCAGCCTTTACCATCAGATTATCCTCTCCCCTGGGGAGAAAGTCCAAATTACTGCTTAAGCGAATGCCGGGAGTCTTCTCCCTTTTCAGAGAAATTTCATCGCAAAGCTTCACGGTATGCATGACCATGCACACATCATGATAGCCATCCGGTCTTTTTCTTCGCACATCCAGGGAAAGATTAATCTTTCCGTAAGCCTGAATTCGCTGTTCTTCCATGCTTCTTCCTTCTTAAAAAAATCCTGTATACAAACGCCACTTTATTGTAAAGGTTAAATTGCATTTTTGCAAGTGCAATCCTTTGTGTTACTAAAGTAGATAAAAATAAAAAACTTCTTGACAGGGTGACAAGCTGTCACTATACTGAGTCGGTACAACCGGTGACAAGCTGTCACTATACTGAGTCGGTGCAACTGGTGACAACTTGTCACTACACCGGAGACACCAATAGTGATGTCACCACACAGGAGATACAAACAGTGATGATTCGTCACTATCATCTACTTTGGCGGAGGAGGGGGCATGCCCACACAGAGATTTCTAAAATTGGAAGAAGAGAAGAAAAGACGGATTTTGGAAGCGGCAAAAAAAGAATTTTCTTCCTATGATTATGACAAAGTGTCCATTAATCGGATTATTCAAGAAAGTGATATTTCCAGAGGGGCTTTTTATACCTACTTCTTGGATAAGGATGATTTACTGGTGCACCTCTTTGAAGCGGAAGAGGATAAGGCGGTGCGGTATTTCATGGAAATCATGCAGCGAAATCAAGGGGATTTTTTTCAAAGTATTCAGGAATGGGTCATCGAAATCGTGAAGGTTCGAAAAAAACAGATTGTGCAGGACAGCTTTGCCATGTTTTATCGCTCCGGATTTTTAAAAAATCTTTCTTTAGCCAGTATGAGAAGTCACATGGATCAGGGAAGACGGGATAACATAGATGTGGTCTTAGAGGCGATACCCAAAGATTATTTTCCGAAGACACTATCGGAGGAGGAAAAGGGCATCGGGATTCAAACCGCATTTTCACTGGCTTCCCTCAGCCTTTTACAGGCCTTTTCCATAGAAGGGCGAAAAGAGGGATCGCCGGAGGAGGATACTAAAGAACGGGAAGTTTTTCTGCAAAAGATTCTTTATGTGTTTCAAAAGCAGATTCAGCTCTTGGAGAAAGCGTTAGGAGGAATAGAGTAGAGATGAAAAAAGGGGTAAAAATTGTAATTGTGTTGCTTATCCTTTTAGGAGTGGCATTTTTGGTAGGAAGGCGTGTATTAAAGCCTAAAGAGGAAGTGGAACATACGCAGCTTCCTGTGGCTACCGGAATTTCCGTGGAAAAGGGTGACCTGTCCATCGAGGAATCTTTGGTGGGGACCATTGAAGCCAGTGAGCAGTATGCTTTGGCTTCCAAGGTTTCCGGAGAGGTTTTGGAAATCTATGCGGAAAATGGTGCAGAGCTGAAAAAAGGGGATAAGATTGCCCGTTTAGACAATCAAAAGCAGATTGATGCGGCAAAATATACTTTGGAGCAGGCAGAGGCCCAGGCGAAGGCGGCAAGCGACGCCAGAAACCGTTTGGTAAGCCTCCAAGCCTCCGGAGATATTTCCGCCCAGGATTTTGAAGCGGCGGATGCTCAGGCGAAGGCTGCGGAAGCCCAGGTAAAGGCGGCAAAGCTGAACTATGATACCCAGGTGGAGTTTGCCACCATTACCGCTCCTGCAGACGGGGTTTTGCAAAACAGCATTTTGGTGAAGGATGCCATGATTCCCCAGGGCACCCAGATAGCCAGTCTTATGGGGAAGGGAAAACAGCAGCTTGTCTTTTCCGTAACAGAGGAACTGATGAAGAACCTGTCTTTAGGCCAGGAAGTGAAGGTGGAGAAGGGACAGGAACAATATACCGGCTCCATTACCGAGATTTCCGGGGTGATGAATGCCCAGACCGGGCTTTTCACCGTGAAGGCTAATTTAGAGAATTCCTCTCTTCCTGAGGGAAGCCGGGTGAAATTAACCGTAACCAAGGATAGCAGAACCGGGGTAAATCTTCTTCCTCTATCCGTGATTTACTATGACAACGGCTCTCCCTATGTTTACCTTTTGGAAAAGGGAGAGGGGGAGAACGGAACCATCAAAAAGCAGTTCATAGAGCTTGGCCTGCAGGGAGAAGAAAAGGTGGAGATACTTTCCGGTCTTTCGGAGAAGGATTTAGTTGTCAGCTCCTGGAATAACGAGATGTATGACGGTGCAAAGGTAAGACTGAACAGCTCGGAAACAGAGGCTTCTTCTGATGAAAAGACGGCAGGAGAAACAGATAACAGTACTGCGGCAGTTAGTTCTGCCGCTACGGAAACCGGAAAGGAGGGCTAAGGATGCTTTCCATGACGAAATTCGTCTTAAGACGACCGGTTACCACCTTTCTTGTGGTAATCACCCTTATTTTCTTTGGTTTCGTTACATTCACCACCATGAAAATGGAGCTGCTCCCCAATATGAACTTCCCCTACCTTATCGTGACCACCACCTATCCCGGAGCCTCTCCGGAGGATGTGGACGAGCTGGTAACCAAGCCCGTTGAGGAGGAAGTTTCCCTGCTTTCCGACGTGAAGCAGGTCAGATCTCAGTCCAATGAGAACTTTTCCATGGTTATTGTTCGTTACAATTACGGTACGAACATGAGCAAGGCCTATGACAGCCTGAAGAAAAAGATGGATGCCATCAAATCCTCTCTGCCGGAGGACGCCAAGGATATCAGCATAATGGAAGTGGACATTAATGCCAGACCGGGTATGGTTCTCTCCATCAACAATAAAAATGAGAGTCAGCTTTATAATTATGTAGAAAACAATATTAGGCCGGAGTTTGAAAAATTATCCACCGTGGCTTCCCTTTCTCTTTCCGGAGGACAGGAAAGCTATGTAAGAGTGGAGCTTTCCCCGGAAAAACTGCAACAGTATCATTTGACCATGGAACAGGTGGTGGGAATGATGCAGGCTGCAAAGTTTACCTATCCTGCAGGAAGTACGAAGGTGGGAGACCAGGAATTATCCATCAGTACCTCCCAGGACTATTCCACCATTGAGGAATTGCGAAAGCTCCCCATTACCACCGGAACGGGAAATACTCTGACTCTTTCGGATTTGGCTACAGTGGGTTCCGCCCTGTCGGATAAAAGCAGTATAGGACGATATAACGGCGAAGAGACCATTACTTTAAGCTTAAATAAGTTGCAGAGTAAGTCGGACATTGCCATGAGTAAGGATGTGAATGCCTTAATCAAAAAGCTGGAAGGGAAGAATCCCAATCTGGAAATTCACGTGATTTCCGATTCTGCGGACAGCATCAAGAGCTCCCTGTCCAGCGTATTTCAGACCATGATTATGGCTATCGTGATTTCCATGCTGATTATCTTCCTTTTCTTCGGAGATATTAAGGCCTCCCTTATCGTAGGTTCCTCCATTCCTTTGGCGATTTTAGGGGCCATTGTCTTTATGGGGGCTATGGGCTATAGCCTGAATATGCTGACCCTTTCCGCCCTGGTTTTAGGAGTGGGTATGATGGTGGACAACTCCATCGTTGTGTTGGAAGCCTGCTTCCGAGCCATGGACGATTACGGAGAGCGGCAAAGAAGCCTTACAGAAGCGGCTATTGACTCGGTAAGGGTAGTGGGAGCCTCTGTTTTCGGAGGAACGCTGACCACCTGTGTAGTATTCCTTCCCTTGGGATTTTTACAGGGAATTTCGGGACAATACTTTAAGCCCCTGGGCTTTACCATTGTCTTCTGTATGGTAGCATCTTTGATTTCCGCGGTTACCATTGTGCCTCTATGCTTTACCCTTTACAAACCCAAGGAGAACAGTAAGGCGGTAGCTTATCGGGGAGTACGACTGTTACAGGATGCCTATAGAAGCACCATCAGTAAGTTTTTACGGCATAAAAAAGTAGTGTTGGTGGCTACAGCCGGTATTTTAGTTCTTTCTCTCTTCCTGGCGACACAGCTCAGAACAGAGCTGATGGCGGATATTGATACCGGAACCGTTGAAATCGGCATTACCCAAAAGCCCGGTCTTTCCATAGAAGAAAAGGAAAGAGTCATTCAAGAGTTGGAGGAGTTGGTGGCAAAGGATCCGGATACGGACCGTTATACCGCAACAGCGGGAGGCTCCGCCCTTTCCGCCCTGTACGGAGGAAGCACCGATCCTACGATTACGGTATACCTGAAAAAGGACCGTTCCATGAAAACCAAGGAAAAGGTAAAGGCATGGAAGAAGGCTCTGGAAAACCGTTCTCAGGAGGTTTTAAGCATAAAATCCGTAAGTGATACCAGTATGAGCGGAGGGGATTACAGCACCGGCAATAACTATGAAATTATTATTCAGGGATCGGATTTGGAAGAACTGCAAAGAAAGAGTAATGAAATTCTTTCCTTATTACAAAAGCAGAGCAGCCTCACCGGCATTCATTCCAGCCTGGAAAATGCAGCCCCTCTTTTGCAGGTTAAAGTTGATCCCATTAAGGCGGCGGCGGAAGGTTTAAGTCCTATCCAGATTGCCCAGTCCCTAAATACCGATCTATCCGGTAAAAAAGCGATGAAAATGACGGTGGAGGGGCAAAAGGTGGATGTGTGGGTAACATATCCCAAGAATCAATTCGATAACTTGGAAAAGGTAAAGTCCATTCGTTTTACCACGCCTACAGGGGCGCAGGTTTCTCTGGAAAGTTTGGCTACTGTAAAGTATGCGGATTCTCCTGCCAGCATTGAACGAGAAGATAAAAAGTATCAGGCGACGATTACGGCAAATTATACGGAGCAGGCCAACAACAATACCAAAGCGGAAATTGACGACTTGGTCAGCAAGAATCTGGGAGAGAATATTTCCGTTGTGGCTAATTCTCAGACTCAAAGTATGAATGAGGAGTTTGCGGATTTGTTCCGTGCCATCGCCATTGCGGTCTTCCTGGTCTTTGTAGTCATGGCTGCGCAGTTTGAGTCTACACGCTTCAGCTTTATGGTGATGACCACCATCCCCTTCTCCTTAATCGGTTCCTTCGGACTCTTGTGGCTCTTTGACGCAACTCTGTCCATGACCTCCCTTTTGGGATTTTTGATGCTGGTGGGAACGGTGGTAAACAACGGAATCCTCTATGTGGATACGGTAAATCAGTACCGTCAGGAAATGCCTTTGGAAAAGGCTTTGACAGAGTCCGGTGCCACCAGACTTCGGCCGATTTTGATGACCACCCTGACTACGGTATTGTCTATGATTCCTATGGCTATGGGCTTCGGAGACAACGGTGCCCTGATGCAGGGACTGGCTTTGGTAAACGTGGGAGGCTTGGTGGCGTCTACTTTACTGGCACTGCTTTTGCTTCCGGTGTACTACATGATTATCTATGGCAGGAAAAAACATATGATAAAAGTTTAAAGCCGGCAGCGCGGCTTTGGTGCATAGCGTAAGGCGATATTTGGCAGGATAGTTGAAACTTATTTAGGAGAAAGAACACCAAAAGTTCACAGGATTGACGATTTTCGTTAAGAAATTCTGAGGAATATTATGTTATAGTAGAGAAGACTCCTTTTCTCTTAGTAGGGGCTGTAAGGACAGTCAACTGTGCTTTACAGCCCCATGCTTAGAGAATCAGAGATTTTTTTTTAGGAGAAGAAGATGAGAAAAAAGGGATATCCTATTAGTTTAGCAATTGTTTTAGCGAGCCTTTCCTTTACCATGCCTGCCATGGCACAGAAGGTACCGGGCTTTTCCGATAATGTTTCCGTGGATCAGATGCAGACTTCCTTTGAACGGCAGCGTTCCGAGGAGGAGTGGGCACAGCTTCGGGACAATGTGATTTCCTGGGAGGAAATCGGGGACTTGGTCCATGAGTACAACCCCACAGTATCCGCTCTTTGGAGAAACTTCCGGGAAAGTGACAGCAAGGGCAGCTACAATGTCAATGTAGAGGATGCCAGAAATCAGGTGGAAGAAGCCTATGAAAAGGCATTGTCCGCTGCAGACGGAAACAGTGTGGCGGAGGCTTTGGCAGAAATGCAGTACCAGAGCAACAGCAGCAATTTTTCTGCAGATACCGTGGCACAGACTGCAGACAGGGAGATTGCCAAGCTTTCCGTGGAACAAACGGAGCAGAATACTATTGAGACCATTAAAAAGTCCTTCATTAGCAGAGAAAGTACAGGCCTTCAAAAGCAAATCGATGCCTTATCTTTAGCGGATGCGAAAAGCGCACAGGAAAGCACCGAGAGAAAGAAAGCTATCGGAAAGGCTACCCAGATTGATGTGCTGACTGCTAAGGAAGCCTATGACCAGGCGAATCTAAGTCTTACGAAGAACAATTCCGCCTTTGACAAGATGACGGAGCTTTTACGGGTGAATCTGGGCTGGAAGGCAAGTGATACTCCGGAGATGCCCGTAATTCCAAGCCTTAGTGCAGAGCAGCTTACGGCAGTGAATTTAGAGGAAGACAGTAAGACAGCTTTACAGAATAACTACAGTCTTCGGATTTCAGAAAGAAAGTTGAATCTTTCCACAGGAGATGCCAACCGACAGAATCTGACAAGAAGCATTTCCACAGCAAAGGAGAAGATTCAGTCCGATATGCTTTCTCGCTACCAAAGCTTAAAGCAGGCAGAAGAGGCGAAAAGACAGGCGGAACTGCAGGCGTCCAATGCACAGCAGGCTTATCAAAAAGCGGAACGAGGCTATAAGCTGGGAAGTGTAAGCCGTGTGGATTTTGAAAAGGCGAAAAATGCTTCCGATACCGCAAGTCTTCAAAAGCAGCAGGCGGATTTGAAGCTTTATGAAGAATATTTGGATTATCAGGCCGGAAAGAACGGTTTGGCGACGGCAGAGTAAGAGAAAGGACTCATTTAATCTTTTATGGAGAAGAGAAAGAATAAGATAAAATCCGCATTTGCTCTGGCTTTGAGCCTTGGGCTTCTCTGTCAAAGCTTCCCTGCCTTGGCAGAGGAGAAGCCTTGGGATGTGAATGACAACATCATTTCCTTCAGAGAAATCCCGGATCTTGTAGACCAATTCAGTACCGTAGCCAAGATGGAGCAGGATGCTTTGGCACAAAGTACCGGAGGAATGGCTTCCGTACAGAAGGCGGTAAAGGACGAAAAGGCGGATATTCTTGCGAATTTGCAGGAGAGCATTGACAGCTTAAAGGAGCAGAAGCAGGATAGCACAGACCCTGCGACCAAAGCCTTTTTGCAAAGTCAGATTAATCAGTTAGAAAAGGTAAAGAACAGTAAGAAGATTTTACCGGATATAGACAGTAGTCTGGCAGAGGTAAATCAAGGACTGGTGCAGCTTTCCGAGACGGAAAAAAGTATGAAGAAGGCGGAAGCCAAGACGGAAAAAGCGGTGAAATCCGGCTTCTATACCGGAAAAAAGCTTTTAAGTGACGGTATGCAAAACCTTTATTTCAGTGCGATTTCTCTGGAAAACAACAAGACCATGCTGGAAAAAAGAGTGGCGATGCTACAGGCAGGCTTAGAGAAGACAGAAAGACAGGCACGCCTTGGGCAGGCTACGACAAATGATGTGAGCGCGGCAAAGCTTGCTTTGGACAGTGCTCAGTCGGATTTGCAAAAGGCCAAGGACGGCCTGGAAAGCATGAAGAGAAATATGGGACTGAGCCTTGGTTGGAGCATGAATACCTATTCTAATATTCAGTTCGAAGCCATTCCCGACTACCCGAGAAACTATCTGGCAACAAGAGACTGGGGAAAGGACATTGATTCCGCTTTAAGTCATAACAGTGAATTGGGAAGCATTCTTCGCACAAAGGACAGCAATATCACCGGCTGGACGGAGAAGAAGCAGAGTCAGAAGGAAAAAGAACAGCAGATTCGAGTTTCCATGGAGGAGCTTAGGCGGAATATTAGCGAAGCGGAAGCGGCTTTAAATGCGGCAGAATCCGTTTCAGAGCTTTCCCGTTTACAGAAGGAAAAGGCAGAGCGGATGAACGCTCTGGGACTTTTGGGAAGGGCAGATTTCCAAGGCTTATCCTTAGAAGCCTTATCCAAGGAAAATGCAGCAGCTCAGGCAAAACTGGATTATAATCAGGCGGTCTTCCAATACGAAGAAGCGGTAGAGAGAGGGATACTTTCCACAGGGGAGTAATCCCCCTCTTTTTTTCTTAAGGAGTATCTCACGGGTAGTGTGGGATATCTCATTGGACATACGCATAAGGATTTTATGGAAAGCATTATAGAAAGTCTTACGATAAGCCTTATGATAAACAGGCATTCCGAACAGGGAATTCGAAGCGTATTTTTTAAGAAAAGCTTATCCGAATGTGGAGTATAGGAGATTGGAGTGTTTTGTGTTATAACGGAAGAAGCTGAAGAAAAATTCCAATAGCCAGAATGTATGTTCTATGATATAATCTCTCGGCAAGCAAAAAATGAAGAAATAAAGGGAAAGAACAGTAGTCCGGTAAGAAGCGAAAACCGGTACAAGTAACAATACAAAAAGTAAAGGAAGAAAATCATGGCAAACAAAGTAAGCAAGGCTCCTGTAGTAGCATTGGAAGATCGGGATGAAAAGTTAAAGGCGCTGGATGCGGCTCTCAGCAAGATTGAAAAGGATTGCGGAAAGGGCTCCGTGATGAAGCTGGGAGATTCCGGAGTGAATAAGGACATCTCCGTAGTACCCACCGGTTCCTTATCCGTGGATATTGCTCTTGGGGCAGGCGGTTTCCCAAGAGGGCGTATTATCGAGATCTACGGTCCGGAATCCTCCGGTAAGACTACCCTTGCCCTTCATGCAGTGGCAGAGGTACAAAAGCGTGGAGGAATCGCGGCCTTTATTGATGCGGAGCATGCTTTGGATCCCCGCTATGCTCAGGCTATCGGCGTGGACATTGATAACCTCTATGTGGCACAGCCGGATTCCGGAGAGCAGGCCTTGGATATTGTAGAGACCATGGTTCGTTCCGGTGCGATGGACATCTTGGTTGTGGACTCCGTGGCGGCATTGGTGCCTAAGGCGGAGATTGACGGAGAGATGGGAGACAGCCATGTGGGCTTACAGGCTCGTTTGATGTCTATGGCTTTAAGAAAGCTTACCGCTATTATCGCCAAGTCCAACTGTATCCTTATTTTCATCAATCAGTTAAGAGAAAAGGTCGGCGTGATGTTTGGTAATCCGGAGACTACCACCGGTGGACGCGCTTTAAAGTTCTATGCCTCTGTTCGTGTGGACATCCGAAAGGGAGAAAGCATTAAGACCGGTGACGGAGATTTCAGTGGAGCCCGTACCAAGGTGAAGATTTCCAAGAATAAGATTGCCCCTCCCTTTAAGAATGCGGAGTTTGACATCAGCTTCGGTTCCGGTATTTCCAAGGAAGGAGAAATCCTGGATCTTGCGGTAGAAAAGAAGATGATTGAGAAGAGTGGTGCCTGGTTTGCCTATAACGGGGATAAGATCGGACAGGGCCGTGAGAATGCCAAGGCCTTCTTAAAGAGTCATCCCAGAATCATGGCGGATTTGGAGATTCAACTTCGTAAAGAATACGGTTTGAAGGAAGACCCCTATTTGGAAGAGGTTTTGGCCTTTGTTCCGGAGGATGAGGATATGGATCTTACGGTTAGCCTGGCTGAGGACGCAGAGGAATAAGATTTGTTTGAAGAGGGAGTGCGGACTCCCTCTTTTTTTCCTAAAGCTTTATCAAGAGATGCATGGGAGCCTCTTTAGAAAAAAGAAGAATGAAGAGTGCGTGAAAGCCGGAGGAGTAAAGAATAGATAAAAGGAGGAACAGCTTGAAGGAATGGAATCCGGAGGAATTTCTTCGGGAACAGGCAGAGAGAAAGAGAAATATAGAGGAAGAAAAGAAATCGATGGATTTGGAAAAAGAGCTTGCAGCTCCTTTAAATCCCTTACGAAGAGAAAGTCTATCCGAAGAGGAAAGGCTCTATAACCGATGCAAAGAAAGAAGCCTTTATCTCTTAACAGGGGCGGCAAAGACCGAACGGAGACTTCGGGAAAAACTGCAAAAGTCCGAGCATTATACAGAAGAAATTATAGAGAGAACCATTTCCTTTCTTAAAGAATACGACTACATCAATGACTATCGCTATTGTATGCAATATTTGGAAGAAAATGCTCATCGCCGTTCCGCAAAGGATATGCAGAGTAAGCTCTATGGTAGAGGCGTTGACGGATCTGTGATTCGAGAAGCCATGGAGGATTTTCAAAGAAAACATAGAGAAGAGGGAGAGGAAAGCTCCTTTGAAGAGCAGAGAGAGAATGAGCCGGAAAGGATTGCCTTAAAGCGTTGGCTGGAGAAGAAAAGCAGAAACATGGATCTGTCAGATTGGAAGGAAAGACAGAAGCTTACGGCCTCCCTCCTTCGAAAGGGATTTTCTTACAGTATGATTCAGGAGTATTTGCAACAGGAGGAGTAGAAAATAAAATCTAAAAGTTTAACTATAAAATTATTAGGATAATAACAATGATTGATGCTTAATATGAAACATCATTCTGGTATATGAGGTGTTATTATGTCTGAGAAAAATAAAGAAACTAAAATTGTAGAGAGTACAGCTTTAAAAGAAAAAATCCATCTTGTTCGTGGTCAAAAAGTAATGATTGATGGAGATTTAGCTGAGATATATGGCTATGAGACAAGATACTTTAATAGACAGGTAAAAAACAATATTGAGAAATTTGAAGGTGAAGATTTCATGTTTCAACTTACTCGAGTAGAGTTTGAGAATTTGAGGTGCAAAAATTTCACCTCAACCCCTGGCGGTAGAAGATATCTCCCCTACGCTTTTACAGAACAAGGAATTTATATGCTAATGACTGTATTAAAAGGGGAACTTGCCACAAAACAAAGCAAGGCATTGATACGAATGTTTAAGCAGATGAAGGATTTCCTTGTTGAAAACAGTGAGTTTATCGATGCCAAAGCGTTTATACAAGTAGCAGCACAGACGACACAGAATACCAGAGATATAGCAACACTTAATAGTAAGATAAGCACTTTGGCATCGAAGGAAGACTTTAAAAAAGTAATGGATAACTTTATAGATCCGAATAGCTATAAACATTTTCTGCTGATGAACGGAGAGAAGATAGAAGCTGATCTTGCCTATACTACAGTATATAAGTCTGCAAAGAAAAGCATTTTCTTAATTGATAACTACATAGGTCTAAAAACACTGGAATTATTGAGAGCTGCTAAAGATAATGTTGAAATTATAGTCTTTAGTGATAATTTGAAAAATAAGGATATGCTCACGCAGAGTATTTTAAATGACTTTAAACAAGATTATCCCAACATCCAATTGAAAATAAAAAACGCAGGAACAATGTATCATGATAGATATCTTGCTATTGATTATGGAACAGATTATGAAGCCTTTTATCTTTGCGGATCATCTTCGAAAGATGCAGGAAATAAAATATCTACAATATCCAAAATAGAAGAGTCTTTAAGAGATATGTATCATGACCTGTTTAAAGGAATGCTAAATAATGCAGACTTACAAATTTAATGCTATACAGGAGGGCAGTCTGTACTTTATAAACTCTTTAGAAATGGAAACTTGACATAGTCTATTTAATTGCGTACAATCAAACATGTAAAGAAAATCAATAATCACTTTTATAATTACTCAAGGAGGAATGAATATGTCAGCACCAAATATTACTGCAGCAGAGTTTGAAGAGAAGGTACTACAGTCTAAGGAGCCGGTATTAGTGGATTTCTGGGCAGACTGGTGTGGACCTTGTAAGATGCTTTCTCCCATCATTGGAGAGATTGCAGCGGAGGCACAGGGCTTTAAGGTATATGCGGTAAATGCCGATGAAGAGCAGGATTTGATGGCTCGTTACGGTGTTCGTGCTATTCCAACCTTAATCGTATTTAAGGATGGTCAGGTGTATAAGCAGAATACAGGATTTATTCAGAAGGATCAGGTTTTAGATCTTTTAAAGTAATTTAACGGAGCATATTTTCTTTAAAGAAGGAAAGCAGTCTATTCTTTAGGGAAGATGGGTAGTTTGGGTCATAAGATATATCCTCTATAAGGAGGGGAAGAAGAGGGTGACTGCGGTCGCCCTTTTCTTGTATAAAATCAGCAGATTAGCTTATCATTGAAAAGAAGAATTATAGAGAAGCAGTGTTATAGAGCATTAGAACTATAGAAAATTAGCGCTATAGAAAAGTATAACTTTAGAATAGCGGATTTATAGAAAGGAAAGAAAAACAATGCATGATATTATCATTGTGGGAGCGGGAACAGCAGGATTATCCGCAGCCATTTACGGACTGAGAGCCGGAAAAAGCGTATTGGTTTTAGAACAGGCTTCTTATGGCGGTCAGATTATTAACACTCCGGAAATTGAAAATTATCCGGCAATCCAGAAGATTTCCGGTTTTGAATTTGCTACAAACCTTTATAATCAGGCGAAAAACCTGGGGGCGGAGTTTGCCTTTGAGAAGGTAGAGGGTATCGAAGACAAGGGGCAGTTCAAGGAAGTAAAAACCAAGGACAAGAGCTATGAAGGAAAAGCCGTAATTCTTGCTACCGGTGCCAAGAACAGAAGCCTTGGGGTAGAAAAGGAAGAGGAGCTGGTAGGAAAGGGCATTTCCTACTGTGCAACCTGTGACGGAATGTTCTACCGTGGCAAGGTGGTAGCAGTAAACGGCGGTGGAAACACCGCGGTGGAGGATGCTACCTTCCTTTCCGATTATGTGCAGAAGGTATATGTGATTCACCGAAGAGACGAATTCAGAGCGGATAAGGCGGAAGTGGATCGTTTGACCTCCAAGCCAAATGTAGAGCTGGTTTTGAATTCAACCGTAAAGAAGCTGGAAAGTGATGCTTCCGGCTTAACCGGCGTTGTAGTGGCAAACAAGGATGGAGAAGAAAGAACCCTGAAGGTAGACGGCTTATTTGTGGCTATCGGACAGGCACCGGATAATCAGGCATTTTCCGACTTGGTAGAATTAGACGGTAAGGGATACATTTCTGCAGGGGAAAGTACCTTAACCAAGACTCCCGGCATTTTCACCGCAGGAGATTGCAGAACCAAGGCTATCCGCCAGCTGGCAACAGCGGCTTCCGACGGTGCCGTAGCAGGACTTGCAGCAGTAAGCTATATCAACGAAAAAGGACTATAAATGAAAGTAGATCGCGACTTAAGTTTGAGACTGGAAAATCAGCTTTGTTTTCCCCTTTATGCTTGTGCCAAGGAGGTCACAAGAAAGTATAAGCCATTTCTGGATCCCTTGGATCTGACCTATACCCAATATATTGCCATGATGGTGCTTTGGGAGAAAAAAGAAGTGCGGGTAAAGGATTTGGGAGAAGCTTTATATCTGGATTCCGGAACCTTGACACCCCTTTTAAAAAGATTGGAGCAGAAAGGATTACTCACGCGCTCTCGCAATCAGGAGGATGAGAGAGCGCTTTGTGTGCGCATTAGTGCAGAGGGAGAGGCACTAAAGCAGAAAGCCCTGTCCATTCCGGAGGGAATGCGGTCATGCATTTCTCTAAGCGATGAAGAGATGCAGGTATTGAAGAAATTATTGCATAGAACCTTAGAGGGATTGGAGGAGGACTAAGGTCCTCCTTTCTTTTTTGTTTTTTGTTTAGCGACTAATAGAGTAAAGATTTTGTCAGTTGACTTGTTTTCCGCTATCGTTCTTCCCAAAGCTTTGGTAAAATAGGGAACAGTGTAATGGTCGAGACAAGATTGGAGGAATAGATGGCAGAGTTTGATTATCTGGTAGTGGGTGCGGGACTTTTTGGCTCTATTTTTGCAAGGGAGGCAAAGGAACGGGGGAAGAAAGTTCTGGTCATTGACCAAAGGAATCATATCGGGGGAAATGTTTACAGCTATGAGAAAAATGGCATCATGGTTCATCATTACGGTGCCCACATTTTCCATACCAACAATAATGAGGTTTGGCAGTATGTGAATCGCTTTTCGGAATTTAACCGCTTTACCAATGCTCCCATTGCCAACTATAAGGGAGAAATCTATTCCCTCCCCTTCAATATGTATACCTTCAATCGGATGTGGGGAGTTACCCGCCCTGAGGAGGCCAAGGAGAAAATTGAGGCAGAACGGAAGGCTGCAGGGATTAGCGAGCCTAAGAATCTGGAAGAGCAGGCTATTTCCTTGGTAGGTAGAGAAATCTATGAGAAATTGATTAAGGGCTATACCAAAAAGCAGTGGGGTAGGGATTGCAAGGATCTTCCGGCTTCCATTATCAAAAGACTTCCGGTACGTCTAACCTATGATAACAACTACTTTAACGCCCTATATCAGGGAATTCCCAAGGCGGGCTACACCAAGCTGGTGGAAAATATTCTTTCCGATATCCCCGTGGAACTGTCTCAAAACTTCTTTGAGCATAGGGAAATGTGGATGGAAAAGGCGGAGAAGATTGTATTTACCGGTCCTATTGACGCTTTCTACGAGTATTCCTTGGGAGAGTTGGAATACAGGAAGGTGGATTTCGTGGTGGAAGAGCTTCCTATAGAGAATTATCAGGGAAATGCCGCGGTGAATTACACCGATGAAGAAAGCCCCTATACCCGCATTATTGAGCATAAGTGGTTTACCTTCGGAAAGGACTTGGAAGGAAAAGATATTCCTAGCACCATCATTTCCAAGGAATACAGTGCAGAGTGGAAGAAGGGGGAGGAACCCTATTATCCGGTAAATGATGAGAAAAACCAGGCTTTGTATCAGCGGTACAAGGCGCTTTCCGAAAAGGAAGAAAAGGTACTTTTCGGCGGACGATTGGGAGAGTACAAGTACTATGACATGGATATGGTGATTGCCTCCGCCCTGGACTTTTCCAAGAAGCATTTAGGATAAACGGTATTTGTCGGAAAGGAGGAAACAATGAAACCCATAGGACTTATGGGGCGTGTGGCGGTAGGATTTGTGGTAACCACCCTTTTGCCCATTCTTTTGTTTTACCTCTCCTTTTTGAAGATTCTTCGAATCAGTCAGGGGATTTTTATCCTGATTTTTGCGGGTCTGTTCTTTATCGCTTGGATCTATAACGGCATTGTTAAGCCGGTGGATGAATTGAAAAATGCAGCCAAACGTATCGGAGACGGAGACTTGGACTTCAGTCTGGAGGCGGAAAGCCACGATGAGTTCGGAGAGCTTACCCAGGCCTTTGAGAAAATGCGGATTCGCCTAAAGCAGAATCAGGAAGAAAAGTTAAAGGATGAGCAGGAAAACAGGGAGCTTGTCACCAATATTGCCCATGATTTAAAGACTCCCATTACCTCTATCAAAGGATATGCGGAGGGAATCCTGGACGGGGTAGCCTCCACCGAGGAGAAAAAACGAAAATACATCCAAACCATTTACCATAAGGCGGTGGAGATGAACCGCCTGATTGACGAATTGAATTACTACGCCAAGATAGAAACCAACAGGATTCCCTATCATTTTTGTCAGCTTCCCGCCTTGGAGTATTTTCAGGATTTCAGCGTGGAGGTGGCGATGGACTTGGATGCCATGGGCTACAGGTTCGAAACGGACTTTCTGCTGGAAGAATCCGTGGAGGTCATTGCGGATCCGGAGCAGCTTAGAAAGGTACTGAACAATATCATTTCCAATGCCATTAAATATATGGATAAGAAGGATCCGAAGATTCGCTTCGTGCTTTCCGATGCGGGGGATTTCGTAGAGGTGGAGATTTCCGATAACGGAAAGGGAATCGAAAAAAAAGATTTACCCAATATTTTTGAAAGATTTTTCCGAACAGATGCCGCCAGAAATACGGAAACCGGCGGTTCCGGCATTGGTCTTTCCATCGTGAAGAAGATTATCGAAGACAGTGGCGGAAGAATCTGGGCGGAGAGTGAATTGGGAGAGGGAACCAGCATTCATTTTGTATTACGAAAATGCTTTTCCCGGAACGGAATGAAATAGAAGGAAAAATAAAAGAGAAGCAAGAAAGGAAAGTCTATGGAAGAGAAGAAGAAAATTTTGATTGTGGAGGACGAAGCCTCCATCGCAGAGCTGGAAAAGGATTATTTGGAGCTGTCCGGCTTTCAGGTGGAGACGGAGGGAGATGGAGAAAAGGGCTTAAAGAAGGCTTTGGAAGGGAATTATGACCTTCTGATTCTGGATTTGATGCTTCCGGGAAGGGATGGTTTCTCCATTACCCAAGAGGTACGAAGCAAGAAGGATATCCCCATCCTGCTGGTTTCTGCAAGAAGAGACGATATCGATAAAATCAGAGGATTAGGCCTTGGGGCGGATGACTATATGACTAAGCCCTTCTCCGCAAGTGAGCTGGTAGCCCGAGTGAAGGCTCATTTGGCAAGATATACAAGACTCAGAGACAGCGGCAAGGAAGAAAATGAAATCATTGAAATCCGGGGCTTAAAGATTGATACCACCGCCAGAAGAGTATTTGTAAACGGTGAAGAGGTACCCTTTACCTCCAGAGAGTTTGACCTTTTGGCCTTCCTTGCGGCTCATCCCAACCGAGTTTACACCAAGGAAGAGCTGTTCCAAGAGATTTGGAAAATGGAGTCCATCGGCGATATTGCCACCGTTACGGTACATATCAAGAAGCTTCGAGAGAAGATTGAGATGGAAAATGCAGTGAAGCCACAATATATTGAAACAATTTGGGGTGTGGGATATCGCTTTAAAGCATAGGAAATAGAAAAGCTGAATTTACCTGTTTCCTCCCTTTACTATCATTTTATTCTTGTTTATAATGACGAGGTATGATTTTCGTATTTTATCACGAACAATCTGACAATTACTTCAAATGACGGGAATGAAAAAAATTTTTTCCATTTTCCGTAATCGATTAAGGAGGATGCACAATGGCAAGAAAATGGGTTTACCTTTTCAAAGAAGGTGATGCAGGCATGCGCGAGCTTTTGGGTGGTAAGGGAGCGAACTTGGCGGAGATGACCAAGATCGGTTTACCGGTTCCTCAGGGATTTACCATTACTACCGAGGCTTGTACACAGTACTATGAGGATGGCAAGACGATTAATGACGAGATTCGTGAGCAGATCGATGCACATATCCTTAAGATGGAAGAGATTACAGGAAAGAAGTTTGGAGATCATGAGAATCCATTGTTAGTGTCCGTTCGTTCCGGAGCGAGAGCTTCCATGCCCGGTATGATGGATACCATCTTGAACCTTGGTTTAAATGAAGATGTTGTTAGAGTTTTGGCTGAGAAGTCCAACAATCCAAGATGGGCTTGGGACTGCTACAGAAGATTTATCCAGATGTACTCCGATGTAGTTATGGAAGTAGGAAAGAAGTACTTCGAAGAGCTTATCGATGAGATGAAGGCGAAGAAGGGCGTTACCCAGGACGTTGACCTTACTGCAGAGGACTTACACGAGTTGGCTGAGCAGTTTAAGGCAGAGTACAAGTCCAAGATCGGTTCCGACTTCCCCTCCGATCCTAAGGAGCAGCTCTACGGCGCTATTATGGCGGTATTCAGAAGCTGGGATAACCCAAGAGCCAACGTTTACCGTAGAGACAACGACATCCCCTACTCTTGGGGTACTGCTGTAAACGTTCAGTCCATGGCTTTCGGAAACATGGGAGACGATTGCGGAACCGGTGTAGCATTTACCAGAGACCCCGGAACAGGAGCAAAGGGATTGTTCGGTGAGTTCTTAACCAATGCACAGGGAGAGGACGTAGTAGCCGGTGTTCGTACTCCTATGCACATCAATGAGATGGAGCAGAAGTTCCCTGAGGCCTTCAAGCAGTTTACAGAAGTTTGTCAGATTTTAGAGAAGCACTATAGAGATATGCAGGATATGGAGTTTACCGTAGAGCACGGAAAGCTGTATATGTTGCAGACCAGAAACGGTAAGAGAACCGCTCAGGCCGCATTAAAGATTGCTTGTGATTTGGTAGATGAAGGAATGCGTACAGAGGAAGAGGCAGTTGCTATGATTGATCCTCGAAACTTAGATACCCTTCTTCACCCACAGTTTGACCAGAAGGCATTAAAGGCAGCTACTCCTCTTGGAAAGGGACTTGGCGCATCTCCCGGAGCTGCTTGCGGTAAGGTTGTTTTCACAGCTGACGATGCGGAAGTTTGGGCAGCACGCGGAGAAAAGGTAATCCTGGTTCGTTTGGAGACTTCTCCTGAGGATATCACCGGTATGAAGGTGGCTCAGGGTATCCTGACCGTTCGTGGCGGTATGACTTCTCACGCAGCCGTAGTAGCAAGAGGAATGGGAACCTGCTGTGTATCCGGACTTGGCGACATTGTCATGGACGAGGCAAATAAGAAGTTTACTTTAGGCGGAAAGACCTTCCACGAGGGAGATTTCATTTCCTTAGACGGTTCTACCGGAAATGTTTATGACGGCGTTATTCCTACTGTGGACGCTTCCATTGCCGGAGAGTTCGGAAGAATCATGGCTTGGGCAGATAAGTACAGAAAGCTTGCCGTTCGTACCAATGCAGATACTCCACAGGATGCTAAGAAGGCAAGAGAGCTTGGTGCAGAGGGGATCGGACTTTGCCGTACAGAGCATATGTTCTTCGATCCCGAGAGAATCTTCGCTTTCCGTGAGATGATCGTATCCGACACCAAGGAAGAGAGAGAAGAAGCATTAGAGAAGATTCTTCCCTACCAACAGGGAGACTTCGAGGCACTCTATGAGGCACTTGAGGGCAATCCTGTTACCATCCGTTTCTTAGACCCGCCTCTTCACGAGTTCGTTCCGCAGGAGGAAGAGGAAATCGAGAAGCTTGCTAAGGCAAAGAACAAGAGCGTACAGGAAATCAAGGATATCATCACTTCCCTGCACGAGTTCAACCCCATGATGGGACACAGAGGACTTCGTCTTGCTGTTACCTATCCTGAAATTGCCGTTATGCAGACCAAGGCAGTTATCCGTGCGGCAATCAACGTACAGAAGAAGCATCCTGATTGGAAGATGAATCCGGAAATCATGATTCCTCTTACTTCCGAAGTGAAGGAGTTCAATGTTGTTAAGAAGGTGGTTGTAGAGACTGCTGACGAGGAAATCAAGAAGGCCGGCGTAAATCTTGCATACCAGGTAGGAACCATGGTGGAGATTCCAAGGGCCTGCCTTACTGCGGATGAGATTGCGAAGAATGCAGACTTCTTCTGCTTCGGAACCAATGACTTAACCCAGATGACCTTCGGCTTCTCCAGAGATGACGCAGGAAAGTTCCTGAATGCTTACTATGACAACAAGATTTTTGAGTCTGACCCCTTTGCAAAGCTGGATCAGGTAGGTGTAGGAAAGCTGATGAAGATGGCTATCGAATTAGGAAAGCCTGTAAATCCGCACTTACACGTAGGAATCTGTGGTGAGCACGGTGGAGATCCTTCTTCCGTTGAGTTCTGCCACGATATCGGACTGGATTATGTTTCCTGTTCTCCATTCCGTGTGCCGGTAGCACGTCTTGCTGCAGCACAGGCGCAGATTAAGAATCCAAGAAAGTAATAGATAAAAAGGCGTATCCTTTAAGGGATGCGTCTTTTTTATTACTGTGAATAAGAAAAACTTAAATTCAAGATTTAAGGAAAATGTGATAGGATAGCTTAGAATCGTATGGTCAAGACTCTAGCTTAGGAGGAAGTGCTTTGTTAAAGATTTTTTTCGGAGAAATGGAAAATGCAATTTATACGCCTTCAATATACTTTAACAATCAATATGAGGATGAGTGGCTGGAAGAGGACTTGGCAAAGGTAATGATAGAAGATGTGGATCAATCCAAGGTGGTTAGTAGCCATCTAATTGAGAGTCCGATATTGGGACCGATTCCCCCTGAAAGGCTTTCCGGGGGAGTCAAGACCCTTTTGCTGATGGCTTTTGATAACAGCGGACATATCTTTAATGGATCGGCTTGCGGAGATAATTGCGCCAAGTGGATTTCTACCATTGCGTCTCATAAAGATTTAACCATTAATTTGCATCACATCATGGATTTTAGCACTGTGGAAGGATTTTCCGCATTTATCTTAAATACCGGCAAAATGGTAAAAAGCTACAAGGCGTATTTAGAGGAAGCTATTAAAATTCCTTTGGAGGATTTCTAAAATGAAGGGAATGCACCACATTGTTATACAAAATAAGCGGATACGATTTGCATTTTCTATAAAAAGAAATATCACTATTATCCGAGGAGATAGTGCTACAGGAAAAACGACGCTTTTCTCAATGATTGAAGAATATGGAAATCTTGGTAAGGATTCGGGCGTGCAGATTCAATGCGATAAGGCCTGTGTAGCTCTTTCCGGAAAATACTGGCAGGAAACACTGGAAAATATTCATGATTCCATAGTCTTTGTTGACGAGGACAGCAGGTTTTTAAAAACTAAGGATTTTGCAAAAAGAATTCGTAATTCCAATAATTATTATGTGCTGATTACCAGGGAAAATTTACCTGCTTTGCCTTACTCCGTGGAAGAAATATACGGGATTCATTGTTCAGGAAGATATATGGATACAAGGCAGATATATAACCTGTTTTATAAGATTTACTCTGAGACAAATCCCGGAAAGATTTTGGTAAAGTCCTTAATAACAGAGGATTCTCAAGCAGGATTTACCTTTTTTTCTCAAGTTTCCAAGACAAGGGGAATTTGCTGCGAAAGCGCAGGGGGAAAATCTAATATTCTAGGGATTTTACAAGAAAAACTGCTTGATAAAGAGCAGAAGGAAACTTTGGTGATAGCAGATGGAGCGGCATTTGGACCGGAAATGGCTCATATTTCTCAATTACTTAGAGGAAATGTAAATATCAAACTCTATCTTCCGGAATCTTTTGAATGGCTTTTATTGTATGCGGATATTTTTAATAAACCATTTATTCGTAAAAAGCTTGAAGAAGCAGAAAATTATATTGAGAGTGAAAAATACTTTAGCTGGGAAAGATATTTTACAGATTTACTAATGGAAGAAACAAAAGATTCCCCTTATCCTTATGACAAGTTTAATCTGAAGGATTTTTATCTTCAAGATAAGATTGTTCAAAAAGTGTTGGATGCAATGGCACCAATCTGTTTGGCTAAAGAATAGATGTATCAGAATAATAAGGTTCTTATAAAGTCTCTAAGATAAGAGAATCTGATTCATAAAAAATTGCTAAAAAGTCCGTTCAATGCTATACTGCTTTAGCATATAAGAAGTGAGAGAATATATAGGAAAATTAATTTTTAAGGAGATATCATGTTGAGAACAAGAGGATTTTTACTATGCCTTCTGGCATTATTTTTTCTGGTATCCTGTAAACCCAAGTACGGAGTGAATTCTGCTCCGAATTTAACCACAGCGGCGGCAGATCAAGTCATTCTTATCGATTTCGACCAGATTTCTGACGATGTGATAGAGAGCATGGATCCTGAGGACTTCCCCTTTGTAAAGAATCTGACGATTTCCGGAAGTAATGATACCCATATGGTGGAAGTTCATGCAGAGATAGTGGATAATGTCAGCAATGAAGCACTGACCATTTTCCTGGATCAGCTGATGCGGGAGATTTCCAATGCGGCGGCGGTACAGGATTTCCGCTATAGTAAGTCCACAGACGACAGCTATGGAAGTTTCTTCCAAAAATACGGCGTACACTATGTAATCACCAAGGGAGAAGAGACGGTGGAGGATGTAACTGTTCAGCCGGGAGAGAGTTTTCCTTTCACGGCGTAGAGATAAAAAATTAGCCTCTCGGAGCAAGAAATTGGGTCTTTCACTTTATTGCCCGAGAAGAAAAGAGTGGCAGAATTTTTTTGCAACAAGTACAAGGACCGTAGCAATAGGAGAAATCATTCTTCATGGAAAATACTAAGGACAAGATGTCTAACGAAAATATAGACAATCAAGATAGGGGAAAAGTACCCCAACGAGAAAAGAGAGGGCAGGGTTTTCAATTAGAGCATTGGCATATCATTGCTTTGGGACTGATGCTTTATGATTCCCTTGCCCTCAGCTTTTCCTATTTGATTGCCCTTTGGCTTCGCTATGATTTACGCTACAGCACCATCGACACGATATATATAGAACGTTGGAAAGCGTTTCTTCCCTTCTACATTCTAGGGTCACTGGCAGTTTTTTGGTTTTTAAAGCTTTATAAAAGCATCTGGCGCTTTGCCAGTTACTCCGAGCTTCTTCGGGTAAGTATGGCCACCGTCATTTGCTCCTTCTTTCATATCATCGGTATCACGCTCTTGTGGGGAAGAATGCCCATTTCCTACTACGTCATCGGGGCAATTTTACAGTATCTGGCGGTACTGGGCATTCGCTTTTCCTATCGCTTTATCCTGCTTCTCCGAAAGGTCAATAACAAGAAAAGCCATCATCGGATTATGGTGATTGGGGCAGGTTCTGCCGGGCAAATGCTGATTCGTGATATTCAACGCTCCGGAGAAGTAGACGGGGCGGTAGTTTGTATTATTGATGATAACAAAAACAAATGGGGAAGACTCATTGACAATATCCCCGTGGTGGGAGGGAGAGAAAGTATTTTGGAGGCGGTAGAAAAATTTGCCGTGGATAAAATCTTCTTGGCAATTCCTTCCGCTACCGTTTCTCAAAGAAGAGATATTCTACAAATCTGTAACGAAACCACCTGCGAATTAAAAAATCTTCCCGGAATGTATCAGTTGGTTACCGGACAGGTCAGTGCCAGCGCCATGCGGAAGGTTTCCGTGGAGGATTTACTGGGAAGAGATCCGATTAAGGTGGATCTTAGGGAAGTATTCTCTTTTATTAACGGAAAAACGGTATTGGTTACCGGCGGCGGAGGCAGCATCGGCTCGGAGCTTTGCCGACAGATTGCAGGCCACAGTCCTAAGAAACTGATTATCTTCGATATCTATGAGAACAATGCCTACAATATCCAATTAGAGCTACGGGAAAATTTTCCGGAGCTGGATTTACTGGTGTTGATTGGATCCGTACGAGACTCCCGGAGAATGTATCAGATTTTCAAGGAGTACAGACCGGAAATCGTTTATCATGCAGCGGCTCATAAGCATGTGCCCTTGATGGAGGACAGCCCCTGTGAAAGCATTAAGAACAATGCCTTAGGAACCTACAAAACCGCCTATGCAGCTATGGTAAACGGTTGCAAGCGCTTTGTGCTGATTTCCACGGATAAGGCGGTGAATCCTGCCAATATCATGGGAGCCAGCAAACGACTTTGCGAAATGATTATTCAGGCCTTTGACAACAAGATTAAGGCAGGACGGGTGCAGGACATTCCCCAGCTTTTCACCCATAAGGGCATGGAGAATGCGGATAAGGACGGCACGGGAGCAGTGTTCCAGGATATCCAGACGGAATTTGTGGCGGTACGCTTCGGAAATGTATTGGGCTCCAACGGCTCCGTCATTCCCATCTTCAAAAAGCAGATCGAAAAGGGTGGACCGGTAACGGTGACCCATCCGGATATTATCCGTTACTTTATGACCATCCCGGAGGCGGTAAGCCTTGTGTTAGAGGCGGGAACCTTCGCCAAGGGGGGAGAAATCTTTGTCTTGGATATGGGAAGCCCGGTAAAGATTGACACCCTGGCCAGAAACCTGATTCGCCTTTCCGGATTTAAGCCGGATATCGATATCAAGGTACAATACAGCGGACTTCGTCCGGGAGAAAAGCTTTACGAAGAGAAGCTGATGGCGGAAGAGGGCTTGCAGAACACCGCCAACGAGCGTATTCATATCGGAAAGCCGCTGAGTTTCGATATTGATGCCTTCCTTGGAAAGGTGGACGACCTGATGGAAGCGGCCTATAAGAACAAGGACGATATCCGGGAAATGGTAAAGGATATTGTGGGAACATATAAGCCGGCGGAATAAATCCCGGTATGGAAAAAGAAGGAGCAAAGCTAATGGATAGGAAATCCAATCATCTCGTTCTCTTTTACATCACAAATCGACCTGACGTTGCAATTATTGCGGAAAAATATGGTGTGGATAGAATTTGGATAGACCTAGAACGGTTAGGCAAAGAAGAACGTCAGAAACAAATGAATACAGTGAAATCTCAACATTCCATTTCTGACATTTCTGCTATAAAACCACTTCTTACCAAGGCGGAACTAATGGTGAGAATTAATCCATGGAACGAAAATTCTCCGCAAGAAATTGAGTCAGTAATAGAAGCTGGTAGTGATGTTATAATGTTACCTTATTGGAAATCCATTCAAGAAGTAAGAAATTTTATTCAAAAGGTTAATGGGAGGTGTAAAACATCCTTACTCTTGGAAACCAAAGAAGCAGTAGAATGTATAGATGAAGTTTTAAGTAATGGTGGTTTCGATGAGATACATATAGGCTTAAATGATTTGCACCTCTCTTATGGTTTAACATTTATGTTTGAACTACTGACGAATGGTGTTGTCGAAGAGTTGTGTGATAAATTCAAAAAAACGGGTATTCCCTATGGATTTGGTGGAATTGCTAAGCTCGGAGAGGGTTTATTGCCGGCAGAAAAAATCATCATGGAACATTATCGATTGGGTTCAACTCGTACAATTTTATCTAGAACGTTTTGCAACTACACACAGATTGAAAAAATAGATGACATTGAAAGGGTCTTCAAGGATAATATGGAAAAATTAAGAAATTTTGAGCTTTTATTGAGCCAATATCCGCAGGAAGCCTTTTGGGAAAATAAAGAGGAAATGATAGATCTAGTGGATGAGATTGTAGGGATACTCAAGTTGAAAGAAGAAAAGTAGAATCGTGTGGGGGATATGATGCAAAGGGCTCTCGATACAGAATTATTGAATAATCTTTCCGGTAAATATGGAAGTTCCTTTTATTTACTGGAGTCTGAGAAATTTGAAGAAAACTATAAAGAATTAACTGCTTCGTTTAAAAAGTATTATCCGAAGTTTAATATTGCGTATTCCTATAAAACGAATTATATCCCTAAATTGGTTCAAATCGTGAATAGGCTAGGAGGATTTGCGGAAATAGTTTCCGATATGGAGCTGGAGATTGCTTTAAAAGCAGGTGTAAAGGCGGAACATATCATATGGAATGGTCCTATTAAGAATATGTTAAAAGTCAAAGAACTACTGCTTGCCGGTGGAACAGTAAATATTGACTCTATTTATGAATATGAAAAGATAAAAGTTATAGCGGAGGAGTATGGAGACTACATACTAAACATTGGAATCCGTTGCAATTATGATGTTGGTGATGGAGTTCTTTCAAGATTTGGATTTGATGTGGGCGGAAATGATTTTGAAATGGTTTTAAGGGAGATTGCTGTTTCGAAAAATATGAAACTCATTAATCTTCAAGCACATTTTGCAAAAAGATCACCTGAATATTGGCAAGCACGTACAATGGGCATGATCAAGATTTATGAAAAAGTGCTAAAGAAATACGGACTAAAGCCGGAACGTCTGGATATAGGAGGGGGGATTTACGGTAAAATGGCAGGTTCCCTTAGAATGCAACTAGGTGTAGATAATATTTCGTATCACGATTACGCCATTCGATCTGCTAAGCTTTTTGCTGACTATTTTGAAGGACAAACAGATTCTCCATATTTGTTTATTGAACCAGGCTCCGCACTAGCAGGAGATTGCATGAGATTTGTAAGTAGAGTGGAATCAATTAAACAAGTGAGGGGCAAGACAATAGTGACTGCTTTAGGGTCTCAAAAAAATATTAGCATGACCGGTATTAACCCTCCTATGGAAATTATTGATGGTGGAGGAGAAAGATTCTATGTAGAGAAGGCAGATATAGTAGGTTTTACTTGCATTGAAGATGATGTTTTACAAAGAGGATATAGTGGTAAGGTTGGCATTGGAGATTATGTGGTTATACAAAACTGCGGTTCGTATTCAGTGGTTATGAAACCACCCTTTATTCTTCCTAATTTTGCGATTATAGACATATGTGGAGATAAGGAACAAGTTATTAAGAGTGCTGAGAGTTTTGAGGATTTGTTTCATACCTATAGTTTTTAATTATAGTATTTAACGTTAGTGTAAACGAAAAGGAATTGGGGATGTATAGAATTAACTTGGTAGTAAAAAGAATCTTTGATCTTGTCTCTTCTATGATACTGGCATTAATTCTGTTACCCCTTTGGATTGCTTTAGCACTGTGGATCAAATTGGATTCAAAAGGGCCAGTATTGTTTAAACAAGGCAGAAGAACAAAGGATGGAAGAATTTTTAATCTTTATAAATTTCGTTCTATGGTTGTTAATGCTGAAAAAATGGAGGCCGGATTATTTAATTATGAGAATGACCCAAGAGTAACGAGGGTAGGAAAAATTCTACGGAATACCAGCCTTGACGAATTACCTCAGCTTTTTAATATTATCAAAGGCGATATGAGTGTTGTTGGGCCAAGACCATGTGTGAGTTATGAATTAGGAGATTTTGATACTCTGAATAAACGGTATAAGAAAAGATTTGAAGTTAAAGCCGGACTGACAGGATTGGCTCAGGTAAAAGGCAGAAATGATATTAGTTGGGATGAAAAAGTGGGCTATGACAATCAGTATGTAGATAACTTTAGAAGAATTGGAGTTTTAGAAGATATTAAGATTTTGTGTTTGTCTATAATCAAGGTTTTTAGAAAAGAGAATATATACGAGACTAAAGCGGATAGTACTATGTCGGATGCAGAGGCGGCAAAGGCAGAGGAAGCTGAAATTATCAGAATTGCTCATTTGCCGGATTAAATTGGTTAATGTGCGTTTTTAGAAGAAACTAAATTTACCCAGTAAGATATTAAAATGATAATGAAAATCCAGGCATAGTAGAAGGGACACTCAATGAAATACGAAGTATCAAACAGACTTATTTGGTTTAAAGGGGAACTGGTACACGTTAATGATGCTAAAATAAATGTCTTAGCACCCACATCTCAATTTGGGTTAAATGTATTTGAGGGCATTCCTTGTTATTGGAATGAAGAAATGCAGCAACTTTTTGCTTTCCGACTTGAAGATCATTATGAACGTCTTATCAGGTCTGCAAGGTTGATTCAAATTGACTGTCCTTATAATAAAACGGAGCTTACAAAGGCTTTAGTTGATGTTGTGGTGGCCAATGAATATAAAGAGAACTTATCTGTTAGACAAACTTTATTTATAGATGGATTTGGATCTTGGGGGGCAGATGGCCCGACAGAAATGTTTGTAGCTCCTATTCCAAGAGGAAAAACCAGTGCAGAATATAATAAAAAAGGATTACATGTTTGTGTGTCATCATGGAAGCGTGTTAGTGAAAATGCACTTAGCCCAAGGATTAAGTGCGGTGCGAATTATATAAACAGTCGTTACGGTCAGAGAGAAGCTTTACGGAATGGATACGATACCTGCGTATTTCTTAATGAATACGGAAAAGTATCGGAAGGCCCCGGCAGTTGTTTCTTTATGGTAAGGAATAATCGAATCATAACGCCCAAGTTTACGGATGCGGTTTTAGAATCTATAACGCGTGATACGGTGATTCGCCTTGCTCGGAATTTGGGTATTGAAGTTGAGGAGCGTACTATAGACAGAACAGAATTATATACGGCTGATGAAGCATTTTTATGTGGATCTGCAATGGAATTGACTCCTTTGCTAAGTATAGATAGGTATGAACTTGGAGAAGCAAAAATAAGCCAAAACTTACATGAGGCCTATCTTGAAGTGGTAAGTGGGAAAAATAAGACCTTTACAGACTGGCTTACAAAGATATATTAATTGGAGATACAAATAATGAAAATCTGGATTATAGATCACTACTCGGTTCCGGTAAAGTATTATCCTTTGGCAAGAAATACCAATTTTGCAAAAAACCTCATGAAAATGGGGCATGAGGTTACAATATTTGCTGCAAGTACTGTTCATAAATCAGAAAAAAATCTGATTGCAGATCGTGAGAAGTATAAGGAAATTATTGATGACGGTGTTAAGTACGTTTTGGTACATTGCCATCAATATAGGGGAAATGGCCTAAGTAGAATATTGAATATGTATGAATTTGCTCACAAATTAGAATCTGTATGTGAGCATTATCCTAAACCGGATGCCATCGTTGCGCAATCCATGACTTTGCAAGCTTGTAAAAAAGGAATTCAAATAGGAAGAAAATATGGGTGCAAAACCGTAGCTCAAATTACTGATTTATGGCCTGAAAGTCTTATTTCTTATGGTAAAGCATCAAGAAGACACCCCCTTGTCTTGCTTTTTAGAAGAATAGAAAAATGGATATACACGAAGGCAGATAGAATAGTATTTTCAATGGAGGGGGCATATGATTACATTAGAGAGCAAGGCTGGGAAAAAGATATTCCGAAAAGCAAAGTAAGATTTATTAATAATGGAGTGGATCTTTTAAAATTTGATTATGATAAGGAGCATTATCAAATTGATGATGAAGACTTAAACAATAGTGAAATTTTCAAGGTAATATATGTTGGCTCTATTAGAGGGGTAAATAATTTAACTTTATTGGTGGATACAGCAAAAAAGATACCCGACGAAAGAATCAAGATTTTGGTTTGGGGTGATGGCGATAATTTGCAAGCACTTAAAAGAAGAGTACAAGAAGAAAAAATTGATAATCTTATATTTAAAGGGTATGTGGATAAAAAATATATACCTTATATTACCAGTAAAGCAGACATCAATATTTTACATAGCCAGTCTTCTCCAATATTAAAGTATGGGCTTAGCTTGAATAAAATGTTTGATTATTTAGCGGCGCAAAGACCGATATTGGTTGATTTTCATAGCCCATATAATCCGGCGATAGACTGCGGAGCGGCAATAGAGACTAGAAACTATGAACCGGATGAAATATCCAAATCAATTCTTTTTCTCGCGAATATGGAGCCTGATCAAAGAAAGCAGTTAGCGGATAATGCTAGATGTGGCGCGGAAAAATATGACTTTGCAAACTTGACAAAGGAATTAGTGGATACAATACAGGACATAGATAAGTCTATGTAGAATGGAGGAATGATAGTATGAAGTATGCACTTATTGGATGTGGACGAATCAGTCCTAATCACATAGAGGCAGCCAGAAATAATAATCTTGAGTTCGTAGCAATCTGCGACATTGATCAAAAGGCAATGGAGGAAAAAGCGGAAAAATTTGGGCTCACTTCGGTTAATCAATATAGTGATTATAAAGAAATGCTGGAGAAAGAAAAACCGGAACTTGTTGCTATTGCGACAGAGTCCGGAAAGCATGCAGCTATCGCTTTAGATTGTATCAAAAGTGGATGTAATCTTATTATTGAAAAGCCTATTGCCTTATCTATGAAGGACGCTACTGAGATTGTTGAGGCAGGAAGGAAGAAAGGCGTTGTCGTTTGTGCCAATCACCAGAACCGTTTTAATAGATCCATTCAGAAAATTAGAGATGCTATAGAAAAGGGAAGATTCGGAAAGATGTTTTATGGTACGGCTCATATCAGGTGGTGTCGAGATTGGAACTACTACTCTAAAGCAAAGTGGAGAGGGACATGGGAGCAGGATGGTGGTGCTCTCATGAACCAGTGCATTCATAATATTGATCTTCTCCGCTGGATGCTAGGAAATGAGATCGAGTCTGTGATGGGGATGACGGATCGCTTAAATCACGATTATATTGAAGCTGAAGATTTAGGTATTGCTTTAATCAAATTCAAGAATGGTTCCTATGGTATTGTAGAGGGAACAACCAATGTTTATCCTAAAAATCTTGAAGAAACATTGTATCTTTTTGGAGAAAAAGGAACCATCAAAGCAGGAGGCGCCTCTGTAAACAGAATTGAAGAATGGAATTTCTCTGATTCTATAGATGACCCTGAACAAGTAAAAGCGGAAACGGCTGAAAATCCACCTAATGTATATGGCTTTGGACATACGCCTCTTTATGCGGATGTTATAGATGCTATTAATAATCATCGTGATCCTTATGTTACCGGAGAGGATGGCAAGAGAGCTTTGGAGCTTGTTTTAGCTATTTATAAATCTGCTGCAGAGGGACAGCCTGTAAAATTACCTCTTGAAAATTGCTCAACGATGGATTTCAAAGATAGATTTGCTGAGAGGAAGACTGAGAAATGAATGGATACTTTGTGCACCCAACAAGTATTATAGATGATGACGTTGAAATTGGTGATGGGACAAAGATATGGCATTTTAGTCATATTCAAAATGGTGTAAAAATTGGAAAAAAATGTACTTTGGGACAAAATGTAAACGTGGCTAATGATGTCAAGGTAGGTGATGGCTGTAAAATACAGAATAATGTTTCCATATATTCCGGGGTTGAGTTGGAGAACTATGTATTTTGTGGACCATCTATGGTATTCACTAACGACTTAACACCTAGAGCAAGATTACCCAAAGGGAAAGAAAATTATAAAAAGACTATAGTACGCCATGATGCTACACTTGGTGCAAACTGCACCATAGTGTGTGGCTGTAATATAGGAGAGTTTGCAATGGTTGCAGCCGGAGCTGTTGTAACAAAAGATGTATTAGCGCATGAATTGGTTGCAGGAGTCCCTGCTAAGCATATAGGGTGGGTCTGTGAATGCGGACAAGTTTTAGATTCGAATTTAAAGTGCCCGGATTGTAGTAGTGAATACTGTCTAAAAGATAATAATTTATGTAGGGACTTCAGTAAGAGGTAAAAGTATGCAGTTCAGAGATTTGAAAGCTCAATATGAAACAATTAAGGATGAAATAGATGAGAGAATCAATGCGGTTATTAACAGTTCGGCATTTATTTTAGGTAAAGAAGTGACGGAGTTGGAAGATAAATTGGCAGAGTATGTGGGGAGAAAGCATTGTATTGCATGTGCTAATGGAACGGATGCACTCACGTTGGCCTTAATGTCTTGGGGCATTGGTGCTGGAGATGCTGTTTTTACCTCCGATTTTACTTATTTTGCTTCAGCAGGTTCAGCTTCTATTTTAGGGGCAACTCCTATTTTTGTAGATATTGACTTATCTACCTTTAATATGGACGCAAATGCGCTTGAAAAACAAATTCTAAGAGTATTAGAAGAGGGGAGGCTTACCCCTAAAGTTATCATTCCGGTAGACTTATTCGGGCAACCGGCTGATTATGATAAGATCCTTCCATTAGCACAAAAATATGGTCTTAAGGTATTAGAAGATGCGGCACAAGGATTTGGAGGAAGTATAAGAGGCCAAATGGCTTGTTCTTTTGGAGAAATATCGACCACATCTTTTTTTCCGGCTAAACCTTTGGGGTGCTATGGAGATGGAGGAGCAATATTTACGGATGACGAAGAAATTGCAGGTAGATTAAGAAGTCTTTTGGCACAAGGAAAAAGCCCTTTTGATAAGTATGACAATCGTGAAATAGGTATGAATAGTCGTTTAGATACTATTCAGGCTGCTATTTTAATCCCTAAGTTTAAAGTATTTGTTGAGCATGAACTAGATGATGTAAATCGTATTGCGAAGTGGTATACAGAAAAGTTGAAAAATCACTTCGTTTCACCTACAGTTTTGCCGGAATACAAATCTTCTTGGGCACAATATACTATTCTTTTAAATAATAGTGAAGAGAGAAAAAACATACAGCACAAATTGAAAGAACAAGGTATTCCCACTATGATTTATTATCCTCGAGGATTACATCAACAGGAAGCATATAGTTGGATGCAGTTGAACGATTCGATGTACCCTAATACCCTAGAAGCGACAAGTCGTTGTTTAAGTTTACCGATGCATCCTTATTTAAAGCATGAAGATCTTGAATTTGTTTGTAATCTTTTGTTAAATGAGAGGAGTTGAAAAATGGACTTTAATAATATATATCAGAATCTAATTGCGGGAAAAGATAAACTGGCTCTAGTTGGCTTGGGGTATGTAGGGATGCCTATTGCTGTGGAGTTTGCTAAACATATAAAGGTTATAGGGTTTGACATTAATAGGCAGAGGGTAGAAGAATACTCTAATGGAATTGATTCTACAAATGAAATTGGAGATGCCATTAAAGATTCTACTGTGGAATTCACATCCGATCCGTCTAAATTATCTGAAGCCAAGTTTATTATTGTCGCAGTACCGACTCCTGTGAATAGTGATACCACTCCGGACTTAAAGCCAGTCGAGGGGGCGTCGCGAACGGTTGGGCAGAATATTACGCCTGGAACTATTGTGGTTTTTGAATCAACAGTATATCCGGGAGTTACTGAAGATATTTGCGTTCCAATTATTGAAGAGGAATCGGGACTAAAGTGTGGTGTGGATTGGAAAATCGGCTATAGTCCGGAGCGAATAAATCCTGGGGACCATGTTCATAGGCTTCCTAATATTGTTAAGGTTGTTTCAGGGATGGATGAAGAGTCCATGAGAGAGATAAAAAAAGTGTACGATATAGTAATTAAGGCAGGTACATTTTCAGTTAGCAATATTAAGACTGCGGAAGCTGTTAAAGTTGTTGAAAACAGTCAGCGTGATATCAATATAGCTTTTATGAATGAAATCGCAATGATTTGCGATAAGATGCATATTGATACGGATGAAGTTTTGGCTGGTATGAATACTAAATGGAATGCTCTGGGATTTAAACCGGGATTGGTAGGGGGACACTGTATAGGGATTGATCCATATTATCTTACCAATGCAGCAGAAAAACTTGGTTACCATAGTCAGATCATACTGAATGGACGCAAGGTAAATGATAGTATGGGAGCTTTTGTTGCTGATGCGGCTATTAAAGAGATGATTGAGGCTGGACAAGCTCCTAAAAAAGCTACTGTAGTTATTCTTGGCATTACCTTTAAAGAAAATTGCCCGGATACAAGAAATAGCAAGGTTGTAGATATTATTAATAGACTTAGAGAATATGACATTTTTCCGATTGTATCTGATAAGTGGGCAGATGTAAAAGTTGCAAAGCAGGAGTACGGGGTTGATTTAGTTGATTTTGAACTGTTGCCCAAGGCTGATTGTGTGATTGTGGCTGTAGGACACAATGAATACCGTTCTATGTCTACACATCAGCTCAAGAGACTGTTTAAAGATGTCGCTGATGATGAGAAAGTTTTGCTGGATGTTAAATCATTATACCGGATGGACGAATTAAAGGCATCTGGATTGAGATTCTGGAGACTGTAAAGTTTGAGGATAGTCTATGAAAATATTATTAATCTCGTATGGAAATATTGATTACGATGGTAGATTAAGAGGTCTTATCAGCATTTTTTCTAAAATGGGAACGGTCTTTCCATTTACACGAGGTAAAGCTCCTATGAATAATTGGGGAGCAGTATGTAATTTATCTTATATTCGATTTATTAGAGAATCTCTACGTTATACAAAGGCCTTGGGAAACTTTGATTGCTTGGTTTTAGATAATAGAAAAGCTACTATTCCAGGTATGCTGATTCTTAGAAAATTTAAGCCCCAGATTGTTATACAAGATTGTAGAGAACTATATCTTATGAATGAAATTAATTATTGGCAGGGTAAAGTGGGCTGTTTCTTTGAAAAGCGTATGCTTAAAAAAGCAGATATTATCATATGTGCTAATAAAGATAGGGCTAAAATTATGGCACAAGAGTATAAACTGCAAGAATTGCCGTTGGTCTATGAAAATCTAAGAGAGCTAAAATACGAATCGGATGAAGAGTTAAATGAGGCAAAGCAAAAGCTGGATCCATTACTCTCTTCGGAATATATCAATATTATTTCTTCATCAGGGTGTAGTTTAGAAAGAACCAATGATATTTTGGTAGAAAATATTTTAAAAGTCAAAAGAAAATGTAAGCTCTTTCTTGTTGGGGATAGTACTGCGAAAGATGAGCAAGTAATTCGAGATATTATTGCAAAAAATACAATACATAATGTGGAAATTCTGGGGAAACTGAACCAAACGGAGTTGAAATATTTAATTTCGCGGTGTCACATTGGGATAGTGAATTATGGACAATATGACACGAATAATAGGTTGTGTGCCTCAGGAAAATTGTATGAGTTTATTTATGAAGGTATTCCGGTTGTGACAACAAGTAACCCGCCTCTGAAACGGCTCTGTGATAGTGAGAAAATTGGTTGTGCAGATGATTCCTATGCGGAAGGGATTAACACAGTACTTGAACATTATAGTGAGTATAAGAAGAATGTGCTTGAATTTGCTAAAAATCATACAATTCAAAGCAATGATGATTGCTTAGTCAATCAAATTGAGGAAAGAATCAAAAGGTGTTCTTATGTTGAAGTTTAAAATAGATAGAGGAAATTTAATTCTAAAATTAACTTTGCTCTGTCTATTGTTGTTGTCCAGATTTATCTATGTTTATACCACTAAAAATATATTATATACTTTAGGATATGATTTACTTCATCCACACTATGATATTAATTATAATGGACTGAAGGATATATTTTCTCTTT
This sequence comes from uncultured Oribacterium sp., assembly GCA_963545375.1. Classification (GTDB taxonomy): domain Bacteria; phylum Bacillota; class Clostridia; order Lachnospirales; family Lachnospiraceae; genus Oribacterium. The sequence continues at coordinate 11,308 of CAUUJL010000001.1, read as the reverse complement.
TCTTTTTCATCGTGGAATCTCTGCTATTTTTATTCTTAAAAAGAGAATCTGTTTTAAAGGATTATATTTTGTCAATGCTATACGCAATATACTTAATGCCTTTAAATGCTGTTTCTGCATTGACTAATGCCGATTTTTCATTTTTTCTATTATCCAATTTTTTTATTATAGAAATTATTTTGGTATTGTCTGCTTGGAGCAATAGGCGCGATGTGAGTTTTGCCCTAAAAAAAGTCCATGATACGACAAAAAGCATTCTTGGAGATGAACATAAATTGGCTTCACTTTGTCTAATTGTTTGTTCAATATTTATCTTATACAAAATAGTCTTAACCGGTCTTGATTATTCCTTGATTTTAATTGGTGGAGAAAATTATGATAAACGACAGTTTATGATTGAACTAGTTGGTTCTACAGCAACTACTCCTTTTGGAAGGTTTGCTGCTATATTAACCAACTTGGTTACATATCTTGCTCCGGTATATTTATTGATATCACTTAAGCAAAAGAGAGCTTTGGGTATAGTGATATCTTTATTGGCAATAGTGTCTTTATACTCAATGTATTTTATGAAAACGCAGCTACTATTTATTCCTGCGACTTTAGCGATTTTTTTGCTAGGAAAACTTAAATCAAGGTTTAGTTTTTTCATGATTATTGGTTTATTTTTGGGATTGCTGTTGTGTTTATTTCAATGGAAAATTTGGGGAAGGACAACTTTATATTATGTAGTTGTTCGAAGGATGATGTATGATCCCACCTGGCTTAATACGATTTACTATGATTTTTTTAAAACCAATCCTAAGCTCTTATTGACGGATGAGGTGATTTTATTAAAAAAAATATTACCGCATGTTTATCATGAGAGTGCTATGTCTTTAATAGGGACTAAATATTTTGGTTTAAGCAATGCTTCCCCAAATAACGGTATGTTTTCTGAGGGATATATGCAATTTGGGACGTTTGGTGTTTTATTATTTCCATTACTATATGGTATAATATTTAATTGGATAGCCAAAACATATGCATCATTTAGTAAGGATATGCATATTTTGATTGCATTTTTTTTAGCGACATCACTTCCAAATGTAGGTTTTTTCAGATCATCCTTTGTAATGACCTTTATTCTTATGACAGTTGTTATTAAAGTGACAGACAAGATTCAAATACATACGGAAGAGTATAGGGTTAAGCTGCTGAAACATGGAAGAGTAGGGTAGGGGTAGTTTATTAATGGATAAAAAGAAACTGTTAAGAGGAACGCTTTGGAAGTTCTTTGAACGTGTAGGAGTATTTGGAACACAATTCGTTGTCCAAATTATTTTAGCTCGTCTACTCTCTCCATCCGATTATGGAGCATTAAATATTATGATGGTATTTATTACTATTTCTAATGTTTTAATTCAGACGGGTTTTAGTACTGCGCTTGTTCAAAGAAAAGATATAGAAGAGGTTGATTATTCTTCTGTTTTGTGGGTTTCGCTTCTTTTCTCTATATTGGTATATTGTGTGATTTTTGGATTATCAGGAATCATAGCAAAATTATACCATTCTCCTGAACTCAAATGGACACTTAGGGTAATAGCTTTAGTTCTTTTTCCTGGAGCAATCAATTCGGTGCAACTTGCTAAAGTTACTAAAGAGCTGGATTTTAAATGTATTTTTTACAGTAATTTATCAGGCGCTATTGCTTCCGGCATAGTAGGAATTCTTATGGCTATGCATGGCTATGGTCTTTGGGCTTTGGTTTTTCAGTACTTGATTAATGTAACCGTATGTTGTGTGGTAATGAGAATTACTGTATTTATCAAAATATACTATCGGATTGAAATAAAAAGAATAAAAATCTTTTTATCATTTGGCTGGAAATTAATTCTCTCCGGCCTGCTCAATACCTTATCAGAACAATTAAACAGTATGATTATAGGCTATAAATATACCACTGAATCCTTAGGATATTACTCCAGAGGGATGCAGTTTCCGAATTATGGAATATCAATAATTGAGGGAACTATGACCGGTGTACTTTTACCGTCTATAGCCAAAGCTCAAGATGATAGAAAAGAAGCAAAGAATATTATGCGGCATAGTATGTTATTTACTTCTTTTTTAGTATTTCCTTTAATGGGAGGATTGGCATTATGTGCAAGGGAAGTGGTTATCATTTTATTGACGGAGAAGTGGCTTAGTTGTGTGCCATATTTACAAATATTTTGTGGAGTATTTGCATTGTACCCGGTACATATTTGTAATCTGCAGACTCTCAATGCCTTAGGAAGAAGTGATTTATTTTTGAAATTAGAATTAATAAAAAAATCCTACAGTATTGCCTTAGTGATTTTAATGATTATTCTATATGATTCTCCCTTTGCCGTTGCGGTTTGTACTTTGTTAATTTCACCTATAGGCTGGTATGTGAATGCACTTCCGAATAAAAATTTGATTTGTTACGATTCATTTCAACAAGCAAAAGATTTATTTCCCATTTTTCTTAATACAGTCTTTATGATGCTGATAGTTTATGTGTTTTCATTCTTAGACTTGAGTCCACTATTAATGTTAGCTTATAAAATTGTCATTGGAATATTTTCTTATATCATCATTTCGATTGTGACAAGAAATGAGCAATTTATTCTTGCACAGAAATTGATTCATGGATTGTTTTCACGAAGAAAGGAAGTATAAAATGTTTGAAGTTAGTGTTTTGCTGATTGCGTACAATCATTCGAAATACATAAAAAAATGTCTTGATAGCATTATAGCTCAACACACAAATTTTAAATTTGAAATACTTATTCATGACGATGCATCCAATGATGGCACTCAAGATATAATTCGTGAATATAGTTCAAGGTATTCCAATATAAAGACAGTTTTGCAGTCGGAAAATCAGTTTAGAAAAGGGAAAACACATCCTGATGAACCGCTTATCTCCTTAGCAACGGGTAAATATATCTGTATTGTAGAAGGGGATGATTATTGGTGTGATGAACAAAAACTTCAAAAACAATATGATGCTATGGAAATCCATCAAGATTGTTCAATGTCTGTTCATCAAACCAAGTGTATTGACGAAAATGAAAATGAATTAAACTTAGAACACAGATGGAAAAATCATATAAGTGGTGTTATACAAAGCAAAGACATTTTCTATGAGTATTTTATAAAAAACAAATGGCCATTTCAGACAAGTAGTTTTTTTGTGAGAAAAGATATTTTTATTAATCGTCCTCCATTCTGGGATAAGTTTTACGTAGGGGATTTACCAATGATACTATGGTTTGCTTATCTGGGAAATTACTATTATATTGATGATGCAATGTCGTGTTATAGGATGTTTTCTTCGGGCAGTGCTACATCTTTAAATCGACAGAGAGAATATGCACTTAGAAAAGCGAAAACCAATGCTGAAGGTCTTATTGCTTTTAATGAGTATACTCATGGAGAATGCTGGGAGTATATTAAGCACATAGCATCCTTGTATATATACCACTATTTTTCGGGATCTAAAGAAATACTTGATAAAGAGTATTTTTTGATTGCTCAAAAAGAATTAAGCTTAAAAGAAAAAATTATTGCTAGATTAAAGTTTACCAAGATCGGCTATTGCTTACGAAATGTTCGAGAGAACTTATTAAAACTACAGTTAAAGAAAGGTTGATTATGCCTAAAATTTTTGTGACAAAATCCTCTATGCCTGATTTTGAGGAGTACATGAACGAAATTCGTGATTTATGGGATTCACATTGGCTTACCAATATGGGGGTAAAGCATCAAGAATTGGAACGACAATTAGAATCTTTTTTAGAAATGAAGCATGTCATGTTATATACTAATGGACATTTGGCTCTGGAAAATGCTATTGCAGCCTGCAAACTACCGAAAGGCAGTGAGGTGATAACCACCCCATTTACTTTCGTGTCGACTACACATGCTATAGTAAGAAATGGTTTAGTGCCTGTGTTTTGCGATATTAGACCTGATAATTATACTATAGATACATCTAAAATAGAGGAGTTAATTACAGATAAAACAGCTGCGATTATTCCTGTCCATGTCTATGGGAATATGTGCGATGTTGAAGAGATTGAACGAATTGGACATCGATATGGATTGAAAGTCGTTTATGATGCAGCGCACGCTTTTGCAGTCAAATATAAGGGGATGAGTTCGGCCTGTTTTGGTGATGCTTCCATTTTTAGCTTTCATGCGACGAAAGTTTTCAATACTATAGAAGGCGGAGCGGTGTGTTTTAACAACGATGCTTGGACACAGTTTTTATATGATAATAAAAATTTTGGAATCAGAAATGAAGAAGAGGTGTCTTATATAGGTGGAAATGCTAAAATGAGTGAGTTTCAGGCTGCTATGGGCTTATGTAATTTAAGGCACCTGGCAGAAGAAATTCGCCGTAGAAAAGCTGTTGTGGAACATTATCGAAAAAGACTTGGTAATGTAGAAGGAATAAAACTTCTGGAACCTCAGAAGGACACAGAATCTAACTATGCATATTTTCCGGTGGTTTTTGATGACTATAAATATACAAGAAATGAGGTGTTTTCGAAGTTATTGGATCAAGGAATAACAGCGCGAAAATACTTCTTTCCTTTAACGAATTCATTTGATTGCTATAAGAATTATCCTACAGCCGGAGTTGAAAAGACTCCTATTGCTCAACATATTGCTTTAAGAGTATTAACTTTGCCCTTATATGCTGATTTAGCCATTCAAGATGTAGATAGAATATGTGATATTATTTTGGATCAGAAGACATCGGAGGAGTAAGGAAATGAAAGTTGGAATAATGCAGCCTTATTTTTTCCCATATTTAGGATATTGGCAGTTACTTAGTGCTGTAGATAAGTATGTGGTTTATGATGATGTAGCTTATATCAAAGGAGGATGGATTAACAGAAATAATATTTTGCTAAATGGAAAAAGTCATTTAATAACATTGCCCTTAGAGCAAGCCTCTTCTTTTAAAAATATAAATGAAATAGATATTACACATAATATGAAGCAGAGAGAAAAAGTTTTAAAAACTTTGGAGGCGGCATATAAAAAAGCTCCATTTTTCGAAACTATCTTTCCTCTTCTATCAAATCTTATTATGTCTTCTCAGACAATTGCGGAATTAAATTATAAATCGATTATTTGTGTGAAAGAGTATCTTGGTTTAAATACAGAAATTATCTTGTCTTCAGAATTAGAAAAAGACAATACTTTGAAAGGACAAGAGAAAGTAATTCATATTAATAAACTTCTTCATTCTGATACATATTATAATGCTATTGGAGGGACTGAATTGTATGATAAGGCATCATTTGATCAATTCGGATTGAAACTTTTATTTCTTAAAATGTCCGATTTGAAATATGGGCAGTTTCAGAATGATTTTGTGCCAGGACTTTCAATCATTGATGCTTTAATGTTTAATTGTATCAACGATATAAAGCAACTGCTTAAACAGTTTACTTTAGTAGAAGCGGAATAACGTTTGGAGGATAAATATGCTGGATAATCTTATGAAGAAAAATATGCTTCATAGAATGATGCTTATTCGTGAATTTGAGAATCTGGCATCAGAATATAAAGATCAGAAGTATATCTATGGTGGGGTTCACTGCTACAATGGCGAAGAGGCGGTTGCAGTAGGCGTATGCTCGGCTTTGAATCAAGACGATTATATTATTAGTAATCATCGTCCTCATGGTCATGCTTTGGCCAAGGGGGTAGATCCTAAAAAAATTATGTCTGAGATGTTTGGTAAGGCAACAGGAACAAATAAAGGAAAAGGAGGATCGATGCATATTCATGATGCATCTGTGGGGATGATTACATCCACAGGTATTGTAGGTTCCGGAATTCCTGTTGGCTGTGGAGCTGCCTTTGCCTCCAAAATATTAAAAAACAATAGGATTTCCTGTGTGTTTTTTGGAGATGGATCTGCTAATGAAGGAGTACTTCATGAAAGCTTGAACTTAGCTTCGATTTGGGGGCTCCCGGTGCTGTTCTTACTAGAGGATAATGGCTTGGCCATTACAACAAATACAAGAGTAACATCTGCAGTGAATGATTATGTTAAACTTGCTTCTGTTTATGGCATAGAAGGAGTGCATGTAGACGGCCAGAATGTAGAAGAAGTTTATATGAAAGCGTCAGCAGCTGCGGAATTTATTAGATTGAATCAAAGACCATATATTATTCAAGCCCATACTATAAGATTTAAAGAGCATGCAGAGGGAGATTTTTATAAAAGAATGGTTGAAAAGAAATATCGTGATTATGGACAACTTAATATGGATATGGAGAACAAATGCCCTATTAAGCTTTTTACTTCTTCACTACTTAACAGTGGTGAGATTACTGTAAGAGAAGTGGATGAACTAAAAGACCATGTAAAAAATGAACTCGCCAGCTGCATTGAGTTTGCAATCAATTCTCCGGAACCGGGTATAGAACAATCTATGTCAGATGTATTTAAGGAGGTCTAATTTATGCGGATGAAGTATGGGGATGCAATACAAAAAGCATTAATGGATTCCATGAATAATGATTCTCGTGTTGTTTTTTTTGGCGAAGATGATAAGCATAATTTATATGGCTACACTGAAGGTCTTGCTCAAGAATTTGGGGCAGAGAGAGTACGGGATATCCCTTTATCAGAGGCGGGGGTAGTTGGCCTAGCATGTGGTGCAGCCTTATGCGGATTGAGACCAATTATTGATTTGACTACAGAGAATTTTTTATTTGTAGCGATGGATCAGATTTGCAGTATTGCCGCAAAAACTGCGTATATGTACGGTGGAACTTATTCTGTTCCTATTACGATTTTTTGCTCAGCAATGAGTATGGGTGGAAATGCGGCTCAACATAGTGATAGGCTTCATTCCTTGTTTATGAATATACCCGGATTGAAGATTGTGTGCCCGTCAACACCGCAAGATATGTACTCCTTACTTCGTGCTTCTGTTAATGATGATAACCCTGTTTTGTGTATTGCAGATCGATCGCTGTTTTGGCAAGAAGCAGAAGTTGATTTTGATCAGATAATTCAACTAGGGACAACAAATATTGTACATGAAGGCAATGACTTGACAGTGGTATCCGTATCAGGATGCTTAAGGTATGTAGAAGAAATATGGATGGAAAATAAGAATAAAATTTCCATGGAAGTCCTTGATGTTAGAACGGTGGTGCCTCTTGATTATGCAACTATCCTTAATTCCATCAAAAAAACTGGAAGATTAGTAATTTGTGATACTGCGAATAGAACAGGTAGTTTAGCGGGGCATATAGCATCTATCGTTGCTGAGCAAGGATTTCAATATCTTAAAGCTCCAATAGGTATTTCTGCTTGCTATGACGTTCCGGTGCCATATGCAAAGAAATTAGAGGAAAATGTTTTACTTTCAAAAGAAAAAATACTCGCTACAATTGATAGAACAATAAATTATATAAGGAGGTAGTATTATGTGGGAGAAAAAGGGATTACTTTATACTTGTGATTTTTATGGTACAGGCTATGCGCAAGATGCCTTTATTGATATTTTAAATGATGATGTTTGGAGAATTTATTATTCTGCAAGAACAAAAGATGTGGTTAGTTACCCACATTATTTAGATGTTGAAGCCGGAAACTTAAATAATATTATTAATCAGCCGGTAGAGCCCATTATGATTCCTGGTAAACCAGGTACCTTTGATGATACCGGAATTACCATGACATCTATTGTGCCGATAGATGAGCATACAAAATATTTGTATTATTGTGGCTGGAATAAAAAGGTAACAGTTTCTTATTCACTGAGTGTTGGAGTATGTAAAGTTACGGATGATAAGTATTTTGAAAAATTATTTGAAGGACCGGTGATGGAACGTTCTATTTTTAATCCTATAGCTGTAAGTGCTCCTATGGTTATTAAAGATGATGATATTTTTAGAATGTGGTATATCTCATTTCCGAGTTGGGAAAAATATGGAGATAAGTTAGAGCCAATTTATATCGTTAAACATGCTATTTCAAAAGATGGAATTAACTGGAGCTGCGATAATCATATTTGTGTAGATTCTTCTTATCCGGGGGAGGCAATTGGCCGGCCTTGGGTAATAAAAGATGAAGGAATCTATAAAATGTGGTTCTCTACAAGAGGAATTGAAGATTACAGAAAAAAAGATGGTAAGCACTATATGATTGGTTATGCGGAGTCTAAGGATGGCTTAAACTGGGAAAGAAAACCGGAACAAAGCAAAATAGAACTATCAGAATCCGGTTGGGATAGTGAAATGCTTGAATATGCCTCTGTTAAGCGTTTTAAAGATACTTACTATATGATATATAATGGTAATGCATTTGGAAAAACGGGGTTTGGATATGCAATCGAGAAAAGATAGAAAATACACCATTCTTGTTTCTGGAGCATCCGGCATAGTTGGATATGGAATACTAAGGAGTCTTCGAGCACGAAATGACTGCTTTTTAATTGGAACAACAATTTATGATGAATCACCTGCAAATTGTTTTGCTGATTTGGTAGAGCTTGTCCCAAAGACGGAAGACCCCCGGTACTTAGATTTTTTAAAAAAATTAATTATTAAGCATTCTGTTGACATGATAATTCCTGCTATAGAAGCAGATATGTCTTATTGGAACACTCATCGGGAGGAGTTAGAGGCTTTAGGAACCACGGTTCTATTGAATAATCCTGAGCTTGTTACTTTGTGTTTGGATAAGTGGCAATTTTATAAGAAGCTTGAAGAGCATAATTATAGAGGACGTATTCTATCTTCTATAGAATGTAATTACCATACATTTAATACCCCTTTTATTCTTAAACCTCGTAATGGCTTTGGCGCTCGAGGATTAGTAAAAGTAGAAAAGGAAGAAGACTATAGCCCCTTTATTGATCAAATAGGTTCCAATTTAATGATGCAAGAATATGTTGGAACTGATGAGGAAGAATATACAGTTTCTGTGTTTTTTGATAGAGAATCCAGGATTAAGTCTATGATTAGCTTGAAAAGGAAATTGGCTAAAGCCGGATATACAGAAGTGGCAGAAGTTGTTGATGTAAATATATTTAGGGATGATATTTTACAATTGGCTCAAATCTTTCATCCTGTTGGGCCAACCAATTTTCAGTTTAGAATGCATAATAAGGAATTAAAGCTATTGGAAATAAATCCTCGTATTTCTTCATCGACGTCAATTAGATGCAAATTTGGTTACAATGAAAGTAAGATGGCGGTTGATTATTTTATGGATGGAGAGGAAATTGTTCAACCTAAAATCAGCTATGGTAAAGCTATGAGATATACAGAGGATTATATAATATATGATAGCAATAATATCTGACGTACATGGAAATTACATTGCCCTACAAGAAGTTCTAAAAACAATTGATAATATGGGGATTACAGATATTTTTTGTTTAGGAGATGTTGTAGGATATTATTCTCAGGTTAATGAGTGCTGTGATGAGCTACGGAAAAGGAAAGTTTCTTGCGTAATGGGAAACCATGATTGGTATATGTCTTCAGGTACAGATTGTGAGCGATCAAAAAGTGTTAGAGACTGTATGGCTTATCAGCGTGAAGTAATTACTCCAGAGAATATAGAATGGATTAGAAGTTTTAGAACTATTATTGTTAGCCAAGGCATTTCTATGGTTCATGGAGGATGGAAAAACCCAATAGATGAATATTTAGAACCCAGTGAGGAGTATTTTAAAGATATTCGTGGTGAATTTTTTGCATCAGGCCATACACATTTACAAAGAATATGTACATATAAAAATCAAGTATATTGTAACCCCGGATCTGTGGGACAACCAAGGGATGGAGATAATCGTGCAGCATTTGCAACCTTTGATGGAGGGAAGTTTGAAGTTTTTCGAGTACCTTATGATTTTGAACAAGTCGGAAGACTCATGGATAAAGCCGGATTTAATCCCTATTACTATGGTTGCTTGAGAGACGCTTCTAGAAATCTACATAAATAATGGGAGTTAATCGGATTATTATAATAGATATTTTTAACCAAGCTATTTATACATGCATGAAAGTTATCGGTCTGAATATGAATTGGACATGCTGTTAATTGTAAGGAGATAGTGAATGAAAAAACGGATTATGACTGTATTTGGAACTAGGCCAGAGGCAATAAAAATGTGTCCATTGGTTAACGAAATGAAGCGTAGATCCGGATTGGAAGTTATAGTTTGCGTAACTGCGCAGCATAGACAAATGTTAGATCAAGTGCTTAAGACATTTGCAGTGATTCCTGACTATGATCTTAATATCATGAAAGATAGACAAAGTCTTTTTGATATTACCAATAATATTTTAAATGGAATCAAACCGATTCTAGAGCAGTCAAAACCGGATATTGTCTTGGTACATGGGGATACCACCACAACTTTTGCCACTGCTTTAGCCTGCTTTTATTTACAAATTCCTGTTGGACATGTTGAGGCTGGTTTAAGAACCTATAATATTTATAGTCCCTATCCTGAGGAATTTAATCGGCAAGCAGTTTCTATTTTATCGGAATATAATTTTGCTCCGACCCCTTTGTCAAGAGATAATTTACTTCATGAGGGCTGTAGACCGGAGAAAATTTATGTTACAGGGAATACTGTAATTGATGCAATGAAGCATACAGTTAAGGATGAGTATAAGCATCCCGAACTGGAGTGGGTTGGTCAAAGTAAATTGATTTTTATTACAGCGCATAGGAGAGAAAATCTTGGTAAGCCTATGCACCAAATGTTCCGGGCAATTAGAAGAGTTTTGGACGAACATGAAGACTGTAAAGCAATTTATCCAATTCATATGAATCCCATTGTCAGAGAAGCTGCGGAACAGGAACTCAGTGGGTGTGACAGAATTCATATCATAGAGCCAATAGAAGTAGTGGACTGTCATAATTTTGAAGCAAGAAGTTTTTTGTGTTTAACTGATTCTGGTGGAATCCAGGAAGAATGTCCCTCCTATGGTGTGCCGGTACTTGTTATGAGAGATACAACGGAACGACCGGAAGGTGTCACCTCCGGTACACTCAAGCTTGTAGGAACTGATGAAGAAACTATTTATAAGACATTTAAGCTTCTTTTAGAAAATCCAGAGGAGTACCAGAAAATGAGTAAAGCTTGTAATCCCTATGGAGATGGACATGCCTGTGAGAGAATTGCAGATATTTTGGAAGGGAAAGATTTTACACCATGGCATTCTACTTAAGAGATATAAATGGTAAATAACCTGTCATCTTTTTTCTCTCCATAAAAATTGAGATAATCGTGAAAAGTGT